>LNFL01000110.1 GCA_001464275.1 Actinobacteria bacterium Ga0077560
GGCCCCTCGGGCGTCGGGCAGACAGAGCTCGCGCGGACGCTGGCGGAGTTCCTCTTCGGCGACGAAGAGGCCCTCATCCAGGTCGACATGTCCGAGTACATGGAGAAGCACGCGGTCAGCCGTCTGGTGGGTTCCCCGCCCGGCTACGTGGGCTACGACGAGGGCGGGCAGCTCACCGAGCAGGTGCGCCGCAAGCCGTACTCGGTCGTGCTCCTGGACGAGGTCGAGAAGGCGCACCCCGAGGTCTTCAACATCCTGTTGCAGATCCTCGAGGACGGCCGTCTCACCGACGCGCAGGGCCGCTCGGTCGACTTCCGCAACACGATCGTGATCATGACCTCGAACATCGGGGCCGCCACGATCAGCCGGAACACGCCGCTCGGCTTCTCGGTGAGCGAGGAGACCGGCCTGTCCTACGACGACATGAAGTCGCGGATCATGGGCGAGCTGAAGAAGGTCTTCCGGCCGGAGCTGCTCAACCGGATCGACGAGGTCATCGTCTTCCACAAGCTCACCCGCGAGGAGATCACCCACATCGTGGAGCTCCTGCTGGTGCGGCTCAAGAAGCAGATGGCCGAGCACGGGCTGGCGCTGCAGCTCACCGAGGAGGCGAAGGACCTCCTGGTGGAGCAGGGCTACGACCCCACGATGGGTGCGCGGCCGCTGCGTCGCGCCATCCAGCGGCTCATCGAGGACCCGCTCGCCGACGAGGTGCTCAAGGGCACCCTGCCGGAGGGCACCACGATCGTCGTGGACCGCGATGGCGAGGGCATGAAGCTCATCACCACCGAGCCGGAGCCCGAGGTCGTCGGGGCCACGGCTGGGTCGGGGGCGCAGGAGCCCGCGGCCACGGAGCCCGACGAGTCGTAGTTGTCACACGTGCGGGGGGCCGCCGGCCCCCCGCACAATGTCTGGAGTCCTTGGTCCGAACACGCACACAGAGCGTCTTCGCATGCGAAGAGTGCGGCGCATCGCATCCACGTTGGGTGGGGCGGTGCTCCGGTTGCGGGGCGTGGGGGTCCGTCGCGGAGTCCGCGGCGCCCGCGCGGGCGGCGCGTACCCTTGAGGTCGTGCCCGTTCCCGTCCGTCTCGGTGAGGCGGCCGACCCGCCGCCCGCCCGTCTGGCGACGGGGATGGCGGAGCTCGATCGCGTCCTCGGTGGAGGTATCGTCCCCGGCTCGCTGATCTTGATCGGCGGGGAACCCGGGATCGGCAAGAGCACCCTGGTGCTGCAGGCCCTGGCCTCGCTCTCGGCCGACCGCGAGGTGCTGCTGGTGACCGGCGAGGAGTCCATCGCCCAGGTGCGCACCCGGGCCGCCCGGCTCACGGGCGACACGGACCGCGTCGGCGTCCTGGCGGAGACCCGCCTGGAGTCCGTCGTCGCGGCGATCGAGGCCCACCGTCCCGCGGTGTGCGCCATCGACTCGGTGCAGACGCTGGTCTCGGACGCCGCCGACGGCGGCCCCGGATCGGTGTCGCAGGTCCGCCAGGCCACCGGCGAGCTCATGCGCCTGGCCAAGGAGCGGGACGTCGCCATCGTCCTGGTGGGACAGGTCACGAAGGACGGGGGGCTCGCAGGCCCCCGCATGCTCGAGCACATGGTCGACTGCGTCATCACCTTCGACGGTGAGGAGATGCGGGCGCACCGCGTGCTGCGGGCCACCAAGAACCGCTTCGGCTCCACGAATGAGGCCGGAGTGCTGGAGATGCGCCCCGAGGGGCTCGTCTCCGTCCCCGATCCGAGCGCCGTCTTCCTCGCGGAGGTCGGCGACCGTGTCGGGTCGTGCGTGTTCCCGGCAATCGAGGGGAGCCGCGCGATCCTGGTCGAGGTGCAGGCCCTGGTGGGCCACACCGAGGTCGTTCCCCCCCGCCGCGTCGCGGTGGGTGTCGACCGGACCCGCCTGGCGCAGGTCATCGCGGTGCTCGCGCGCCACGGTGGACTCCGCCTGGGCGACCAGGACGTGTTCGTGAGCGTGGCGGGAGGCGCCCGGGCGATCGATCCGGCCGCCGACCTCGCCATTGCGCTCGCCATCGCAAGCGCCCATCGCGGTGTGCCCCTCACGCGTGGGTCCGCGGCGTTCGGTGAGATCGGGTTGACCGGAGGGATCCGGCCGTCCGGTCACGCGGCGCGGCGGCTCAGCGCAATCTCCGCGCAGGGCCTGGAAACAGCAGTGATGCCACGGATGGCAGGCGACGGCGGAACTCCTCCTCCGCGCGGGCTCACGCTCGCACCGGTCGAGGACGTGGTGCAGGCGCTGGAGGCCGCCTGCTCCAGATGACCGCCGCGGTCGGACTGTCAACCAACAATCAGGGGGGACGCGTGTTCGAGGTCGGAGACAAGGTTGTGTACCCGCACCATGGCGCCGGGAAGGTCTTGAAGAAGGAGATGAAGGAGGTCCTCGGTCAGCACCGGGAGTACCTCACCATCCAGATCCTCTACAACGACATGACGGTGATGGTGCCGACCGAGAACGCCGAGAAGGCGGGCCTGCGGTCCGTGATCTCACAGGAGGTCGTGGAGGAGGTCCTGGCGGTCCTCAAGGACGACGGCACCCAGATGCCGAAGAACTGGAACCGCCGGTTCAAGCACAACCGGGACAAGATCAAGACCGGCGACGTGTTCGAGCTGGCCGAGGTCGTCCGGAACCTGTCGATCCGGGACATCGACAAGGGCCTGTCCACCGGCGAGAAGCAGATGTTCGGCCGCGCGAAGAAGATCCTCGCCAGCGAGCTCATGTACGCCTGCGACATGGGTGAGCAGGAGGCGGTCGACTTCCTGGAGAACCTCCTTGAGGAGATCGGGCGCGGACGGGCCGGGGCCGAGAAGGTCGCGGCCGCATCGGTGGAACTCGAGGACGACCTCCTGCTGGACTGACCGTGGAACCGCCGCCCGGGAGTGCCCGGGCGGCGGTTCCGGAGGGCAGTCCCCCGGGATGGCGCTAGCCTTGGAGCCTCACCTCGCGCGAGGATCACAAGCACCGCCAATCCAGCAGAGAGGACGCCGAGCACCGATGACCCGCCACCACCACGCGACGGTGACCTGGCGGCTCGGGCGGATCCCCCGGGGGCCCGCATGATCCTGGTGAGCCGGCTCACCCTGGCGCTGCTCGGCGGTCTCGCCGCCTACCAGGTCGGCGCGGCGCTCTCGCTGGAGCGGTGGTTCTCGTCCCCGTGGCATTACGTGGCATGGGCGGCGATCGTCGTGGTGGGCGTGCTGCTGGGGTTCCTGGTGGGCGGCATCGTGGGCCGCTGGCTCCGGGGCCGTCTGAAGGCCATCGACCGCGCCGCGGACCGCCGGTCGGCCGCGGAGCTCACCATCGGCGCACTCGGGCTCGTGGTGGGCCTGGTGGCCGCCGCCCTCGCGGGCGTCGCGGTGGTGCGGCTCCCCATCGTGGGGCCGTACCTGCTGCTGCCGGTGGTGCTGGTGGTGGCGTACGTGTTCAGCCGGATCGCGGCACGCAAGCACGTGGACATCCTGCGGCTGGTGGGCGCCCGGTCGCGCGGGCCCGCCCAGACACGGCTCATCGACACCAGCGCGATCATCGACGGCCGTCTCATCGACGTGGTGCGCACCAAGTTCCTGTCCGGGGCGATCGTGGTGCCGGACTTCGTGCTGCTGGAGCTGCAGCGCGTCGCGGACTCGTCCGATCCGCTCAAGCGTGCCCGCGGCCGCCGGGGCCTGGAGATCGTGGAAGAGCTGAAGGCCGAGGCCAACGGCGGCTTCAGCGTCCGCGGCACCGACCCGACCGAGCAGGAGCCGGTGGACGCCCGCCTGGTGCGACTGGCGCGCGAGGTGGGCGCCTCGATCGTGACCACCGACTACAACCTGAACAAGGTCGCCCAGATCCAGGGCGTCGAGGTGCTGAACGTCAACGAGCTGGCGAACGCCCTCAAGCCGGCCGTTCTGCCCGGCGAGCCGCTCCACGTGAAGGTGATCCGGGAGGGCAAGGAGTACGACCAGGGCGTCGCGTACCTGGACGACGGCACGATGGTCGTCGTGGAGGGCGGCCGCCGCCTCCTGGGGCAGCAGGTGGAGGTGGAGGTCACCTCCGTGCTGCAGAGCCCCTCCGGGAAGATGATCTTCGCCCGCCTGGAGGACGAGCCCGCCTGAGGGCGTCTCAGCGGCGCCTGGCTACGCGCCTCCGGCGTTCATCCACTCCGCCATGGTGACCCCGGCGAAGGGGTTCCCCGCCGGGACGCCCTCGTGCTTGGCGAAGGCGTACACGGGGCGCCCGGCCGCCTCCCGGCGCAGGAGCTCGAGCCACCCCCGCCGCGCCTCCGGGCGGTACTCCTCGGCGCGCAGGCGCACGTAGGCGATCCGGCCGGGCGGCAGCGCGTCCGGGACGTCCCCCGTGGTGTCGGCGGCGCAGATGGTGCCGCCGGCCTCCACGACGGCCGTCGTGACGGCCTCGTCGTCCCACGAGGCGTGGCGGAACTCCATCGCGAACGGGAGCCCGGCGGGCACCTGGGACATCAGCGCCGCCAGCGCCGCATCATCACGCCGCCGCGACGGCGGCAGCTGCAGCAGGATCGCCCCCAGCCTCGCCCCGAGGGGACGCAGCGACTCCAGGAAGTCGGCCGTGAACTCCGGGTCCTGCCCCAGCGCGGAACCGTGGGTGATGCGCCGATGGGCCTTCGCCACGAACCGGAAGCCGTCCGGCACCGCGGCGGCCCACTTCGCCACGGCGCCCTCGGACTGCAGGCGGTAGTGCGTGGCGTTGATCTCGCACGCCCCGAGCACCGAGGCGTAGTGCTCCAGGAAGCGGTCGCGGGCGAGGCCGGCGGGGTAGAAGTCGGGCTTCCACTCCGGGTACGCCCACCCGGAGGTGCCCAGATGGAGGCTCATGCGGCGCGGGCCACGCCGGCCTCGTCGTCCTCGCGGGCCCGCCAGGCGGCGAACGCCGCCTCCACGGCGGCGATGGGGAGCTCCTCCAGGGCGCGCCGCTGCTCGGTGTCGAGCGAGGTGAGCCAGCGGGCACGCAGCAGGAGGTCTGCTCGCGCAGGTAGGTTCATGGCACTCTGGTCCTTCTTCCGGGGCATCCTCTTGTCAATCGGACAGCATCGGGCGCAGCTTGTCGAGTGATTCCTCTATGCGGTGCGCCGCCATCCTGGTGGCGGCCGGTTCCGGGGTGCGGATGGGGGCGGGTCTCCCGAAGGCGCTGATGCCCCTCGGGGGACGTCCGCTGCTGGCGTGGGCAGCCGATGTGCTGATGAACAGTCCTGCGGTCGAGATGCTGGTCGTGGTGGGCCCTCCCGGCCACGAGGCCGAGGTCTTCGCGGCGCTCGGCGACGGCGACGCGGAGGTCGCGGTGGTGCCGGGGGGCGAGAGCCGGTCCCACTCGGTCGCCCTGGGCCTGGAGGCCGTGCCGCCCGGCGTGGAGTACGTGCTCGTGCACGACGCCGCCCGGCCACTGATCGCCCCGGCCCTCATCCCCGCCGTGCTCGAGGGCATCGCCGACGCCGACGGCGCGATCGCCGCCGCGCCGCTGGCCGACACCCCCAAGCGCGTCGATGCCGAGCGGGAGATCACCGAGACCCCCGGCCGGGAGGGCCTGTGGCTGGCCCAGACCCCCCAGGCGTTCCGGGCGGAGGTGCTGCGCGAGGCCGTCATGCACGCCGCCGAGCTGGGGCGCCTCCACGACGCCACCGACTGCGCGTCGCTGGTGGAGGGCGTGGGCGGCCGTGTGCGGGTGGTGCCCAACGCGGCGCCAAACATGAAGGTCACCACGCCGTCCGACGTCCGCATCGCCGAGCTGCTGCTGGGCGAGCGCGACGCCGGCTGACGGCGTGCGGTAACCTCGCCCGCCGTGCTCCTCGATTACCACATGCACCTGCAGCCCGACGGCGTCGAGTACCGCGAGCGGCAGGAGGGCACCTGGGGCGCCCACGGCGGTCCGCTGTCGGTGGACTGGATGGCCCGGTACGTGGAGCGCGCCCGGTCGCGCGCGATCACCGAGATCGCCATCACCGAGCACGTCTACCGGTTCGCCGAGGTGCGGGACTGGCACGACGACGCCTTCTGGCGCGAGGAGGCCACCGCCGACGCCGACGCCTACGTTCAGGCCGTCCTCGACGCCAAGGCCGCCGGCCTGCCCGTGCTGCTGGGCGTGGAGATGGACTGGCTGCCCCACCGGCAGGAGGAGATCGCCCGGTTCCTGGAGGGACGCCCCTTCGACGTGGTGCTGGGATCTGTGCACTGGCTGGGCGCGCTCCCCGTGGACAATCCCGGCATGCCGCCGATGGCGACGAACCCCCCGGACGAGGTGTGGGGGCGGTACCTGGACGAGCTGGTCGCGGCGGCGCGGTCCGGGCTGTACGACGTTCTGGCCCACCCGGACCTGCCGAAGGTGTTCGGGCATCACGCGCCGCCCTCGGCCGTGGAGCGCTTCGACGAGGTGATCGCGGCCATCGCCGCCACCGGCGTCGCCATCGAGTGCAGCTCGGCGGGCCTGCGCAAGCCGGTGCGCGAGCTCTACCCCGAGCCGAGCCTGCTGCAACGGTTCCGGGCCGCCGGTGTGCCCGTGACGCTCGCCAGCGACGCGCACCGCCCCGAGGAGGTCGGGGAGGGCTTCCCCACCGCCGTCGCCGCGATCCGCGGGGCCGGCTACGAGACCCTCACCCGGTTCAGCG
The DNA here is from genome assembly GCA_001464275.1 of Actinobacteria bacterium Ga0077560. Lineage (GTDB taxonomy): Bacteria > Actinomycetota > Thermoleophilia > Miltoncostaeales > Miltoncostaeaceae. The sequence continues at coordinate 6,631 of LNFL01000110.1, forward strand.
GGCGCGTGCAGGAGCAGGTGCCGGTGGTCTCGTGGGGCTGAGGATCGGCAACGGGGTGGACGCCCACCGGTTCGGTCCCGGGCGCCCGCTGATGCTGGGGACCGTCCCCGTGGACCACCCCGAGGGGCTGGTGGGGCACAGCGACGGCGACGTGGTCGCGCACGCCATCTGCGACGCCCTGCTGGCGGCCGCCGGCGGCCCGGACATCGGGGCGCTGTTCCCGCCCGGCGATCCGGCCTGGGAGGGCGTGTCGGGCGCGCGGCTGCTCACCGAGACCCTCGCCCACGTCACCGCGCGCGGCTACCGGGTCGTGAACGCCCACGCCGTGGTGGTGTGCGAGGCGCCCCGGATCGGGCCCTATCGTGAAAGCATGGAGCGGTCGATGAGCGGGATCCTCGGCGCGCCGGTCGGCGTCCACGCCACCACCACCGAGGGCATGGGGTTCACGGGACGCCGCGAGGGCATCGGATGCCAGGCGGTCGCCCTGGTGGAGAGCGTGGAGGGCGCATGACCGATCCGGACGCACCGCGTCTCTACAACACCCTCACCAAGCGGCCCGAGCCGCTCGAGCCGGGTCCGGACGGCGTCGTGGGGATCTATGTGTGCGGGCCCACCGTCTACGGCCCCATCCACGTGGGCAACGCGCGGCCCTTCATCGTCTTCTCGGTCCTGCGCCGCTACCTCCAGCGCCGGGGCCTCGCGGCGCGGCTGGTGAGCAACCTCACCGACATCAACGACAAGATCTACGAGGCGGCGCGGAAGGCCGGCGTGTCGTCCACCGAGCTGGCGGAGCGGTACGGCGCCGAGTACGTCGCCGACACCGACCGGCTGGGGCTGGGCCGTCCCGACCTGGAACCGAAGGTCACCGAGTTCCTGCCCGAGATCGTCGCGATGATCCAGACGCTCATCGACCGCGGCCTGGCGTACGCCGCCGGCGGGGACGTGTACTTCCGGGTGGACCGCTTCCCCGGCTACGGGAAGCTCAGCGGGCGCCGGATCGAGGACATGGTGTCCACCGACCCCGGCACCGCCAAGGAGCACCCGCTCGACTTCGCCCTCTGGAAGGGCCACAAGCCCGACGAGGACGCCTTCTGGGAGTCGCCGTGGGGTCCGGGCCGTCCCGGGTGGCACATCGAGTGCTCGGCGATGGCCGAGGCCGCCCTGGGCCGGGGCTTCGCCGTGCACGGCGGCGGGCTGGACCTGGTCTTCCCGCACCACGAGAACGAGATCGCCCAGAGCGAGGGCGCCAGCGGCGAGCCGATGGCCCACATCTGGGCGCACAACGAGATGATCGAGCTCGGCGGCAAGATGTCCAAGAGCGAGGGCAACATCGTGCTGCTGCGCGACGCCCTCGACCGGTGGGGCAAGGACGTGCTCATCACATTCATGCTGCGCAACCACTACCGCTCCAAGCTGCCGCTCAGCGACGAGGGGCTCGAGGACGCCTCGCGTCAGGTGGAGACCATCCGCAACGCGGTGCGGAGCCTCGACCGGGGGATCTCATCGCCCGGGACGGCCGTGGACCGTGAGCTGGCGGACGCGCTGGTGCGGTCGCGCAACGAGTTCTTCGCGTCGCTCGACGACGACTTCAACACCCCCCGGGCCTTCGCGGCCCTGTTCGAGCTGATCCGGGCGGCGAACCGGGCCATCGACGGCCCGGCCCGGCCCGACGCCGGCCAGCTGCGCTCGATCCGCTCGGAGCTGGTCCAGCTGCTGGACGTGCTGGGGCTCGCGGACCTCTCCGCCGAGGACGCGGTGCCCGCGGAGGCGCTGGAGATGGCCGGGCAGCGCGAGGCCGCGCGGGCCGCGCGGGACTTCGCCGAGGCGGACCGGTTGCGGGACGCGATCGCCGCCCTGGGGTACGAGGTGCGCGACACCCCGGAGGGCCCGCGGGTCACGCCGCTGTGACCCCGCCCCCCGAGGCGGAGATCGTCTACGGCCGCAACCCGGTGCGCGAGCTGCTCGCCGCCGGCCGCCGGACCGTGCACGAGGTGTGGGCGCTCGAGCAGCTGCGGGACGAGGACTGGCTGCGGGCCGCACGTCCCAAGCCGCGGCAGCGCGCGGAGCTCGGCCGCGCCTGCGGCAGCTCCGACCATCAGGGCGTGGTGGCCTTCGTGGACCCGTACCCGTACGCGAGCACCGCGGAGGTGCTCGCGGGGGACGGGCCGGTGGTGTGCCTGGACGGCGCGCAGGACCCGCGCAACCTGGGGGCGATCTGCCGGGTGGCCGACGGGGCCGGCGCGGTGGGCCTGGTGATCGGGCGGCGCGGGTCGCCCGGCGTGACCCCCACCGTGTGCAAGGCGTCCGCCGGCGCCGTGGAGCACATGCGCGTGGCGCAGGTGGACAGCATCAACGGCTTCCTGGGTGAGGCCCGCGACCGGGGCCGCGCGATCATCGGGGCCGACCCCGGGGGGAGCGCGGACTTCCGGTCCGGCGTCATCCCGCGCGAGGTGGTGCTGGTGCTGGGGAGCGAGGGCGCCGGACTGCGCCCCAAGGTGACCGCGGCATGCGACCGGCTGGTGCGCATCCCGATGGGTGGCCGGGTGGCCTCCCTCAACATCTCGGTGGCCGCCGCGCTGCTGCTCTACGAGGCGGGCCGCCCCGCCTCGTACCGCTGACCCGCCGCTGATCCGCGGAGGTTCCGCCCACGCATGACCCGCTGACGCGGTGTCATGCCTTTCCTTGTGCGTGCGTTTGGGCATAAGATGCCGCCCAACCCTGAGGGCAAACCTCAACCTAAGCTCAAGGTAAGCGAGAAATCCCGTGTCCTTCGCGATCCGTGCAGTCAGAAGCCCCAACGCATCGCCTCGGCACGCTCGTGGGTCTGGTCAAGCTCAACCTCAGCATGAGATGGCGGACCTGGCCCTCGTGGAGCGCGCGAGGCGTGGAGACACCGTCGCGATGGATCGCATCATCGACCGCTACCGGGGCTTCGTCCGCCTCAAGGCGTCGTCGTACTTCCTCGCCGGCGGCGAGGGTGAGGACCTCATCCAGGAGGGCCTCATCGGGCTCTTCAAGGCCGTGCGGGACTACCGGCCGGACCGCGAGGCCTCGTTCCGCTCGTTCGCCGAGCTGTGCGTGACGCGGCAGATCATCACCGCGATCAAGACCGCCGCCCGCAACAAGCACACCCCGCTGAACACCTACGTGTCGTTCAGCCACTCCCGCGCCGGGGCCTCCTCTGAGCAGGAGATGTCCCTGGCCGAGATCCTCCCGGACGACCCGGCGTGGGACCCGGTCAACCAGGCGATCTCATCCGAAGAGCTGCGTGCCCTGGTGGGCTGCCTGGGCGAGGTGCTCTCAGGCCTCGAGAGCTCGGTGCTCACCATGTACCTGGAGGGCCGCTCCTACGAGGAGATCGCGGAGCGTCTGGACTGCACCCCCAAGACGGTCGACAACGCGCTGCAGCGCGTGAAGCGCAAGGTCACGGTGCACCTGCGCAGCCGCGAGGTCGTGGACCTCAGGTAGCGGGGCGGCCGGCCGGGGCGTTCGGCGGCGTTCGCGCCGCCGGCCCCGCGGCTCACGGATGCGGGAGCGGGATGCCGTGGCGGGCGGCCAGCGCCTGCATGATCGCGTCCCGGCCCTCCACGAACCGGCGGCCGTTGGCGACGCCGGTCTCGATCCCGTCCGGGGCGTCGTGGGCGAGCAGCAGCACCGGGAGGGACTGATGCTCCGGGCCCAGCAGGTCCACCACGGCGCGTCGCGGCCGCGGCCAGTCCACGCGGTGGACGTCGAGGCGCTCTCCGAGCGCGGGGAACGAGGCGAGCACGCCCTCGAGCAGCGCGCAGTGCCAGCAGTAGAACCGGCGGCCGGGATATCCCGGCCGCGAAGTCCGGCCGCAGCAGAAGCAGCGTGTCGCGCAGCATCGACCCTCCGGGGTGGGGTTCGCCGCCGGTTGGACCGCCGACCGCGCCCCAGCCTCGCCGAGCCCCGCCGGGACGGCAAGCCCGTCCGCGAAGGCCGTTCTATACTCGGCGCGTTCCCCCACCGTCGAAAGGAACCGAATGGGCCTCATCAGCCGGTTCTTGTCGATCTTCAAGGCGAAGGTCAGCAAGCTCCTGGACCGCGCCGAGGATCCGCGCGAGACCCTCGACTACTCGTACGAGAAGCAGCTCGAGCTGCTGCAGCAGGTCCGCCGCGGCGTCGCCGATGTGGCCACCAGCAAGAAGCGCCTGGAGCTGCAGGCGGCCAAGCTCGAGCAGAGCATCACCAAGCTCGACGGCCAGGCCCGGTCCGCGCTGTCCGCCGGGCGCGAGGACCTCGCCCGCGTGGCGCTGGAGCGCAAGAAGGGCGTGCAGGCGCAGCTCCAGTCGCTGGACGAGCAGCGCGCCCAGCTGCAGGCCGAGCAGGACAAGCTGGTCTCGGCCGAGCAGCGCCTCACCGCAAAGGTGGAGGCGTTCCGGACCCAGAAGGAGACCATCAAGGCCCAGTACACGGCCGCCGAGGCGCAGACCAAGATCGGTGAGGCGGTCTCCGGCATCTCCGAGGAGATGACCGACATCGGCATGGCGATGGACCGCGCGCACAACAAGGTGGAGACGATGCGCGCCCGGGCCGGCGCCATCGACGAGCTGCTCGAGTCGGGTGCGCTGGAGGACTTCACGGCCCCCGGCCAGGACTCCATCGACCGCGAGCTCGCCAAGATCAGCGCCACCGAGGGCGTGGACGCCGAGCTGGAGGCCCTCAAGCGCGAGCTCGGCACCGGGTCCGCCCCCGCCGGTGAGGTGGGGCAGGGAGGCACCCCGTGATCGTCCGCGTGCTCGGTGAGGGGCAGTTCCGTCTCGCCGACGGCGTGTTCTCGAAGGCGAACAGCATCGACGACCGGCTCCAGACCGCCGTCGAGGCCGATGACGCGGCGGGCTTCGCCGAGGCACTCGCCGAGCTCATCGCCTTCATCACCGACAACGGCACCCCGGTGCCGGCGGAGGAGCTCATCGGCTCCGACGCGATCGTCCCGGCACCCGACACCACCCTGGAGGAAGTCCGCTCCCTCCTGGGCGACGAGGGGCTCATCCCGGACTGACGCGGTTTCCGCGCGGGGCGGGGCGGCCGTGGCGCCGTCCCGCCCCGTCGCGTGCCAACTCGTAACTTTTGGAGTTTCGGCCCTGTCGCTCAAGACGACGGTCCTTCACTCCGAGGAGTTGCGCGTGACGACGGAAGCTGTGATTTCCATGCCTTTGCCCGGTGGTCTCATCGGGGCACAGGCCACGCTCATGCTCATGCTCGGCGTCCTGGCCATCGCGGTCGCGGCGTCCTACGGCTGCTGCGCGCTGTGCCGGCGGTCGGGCGAGGGGATGACCGCGCGCATCGTCGCGGTCGTCGCGCAGGTGATGATCGCCGTCGGTGCCGGCAGGGTCCTGCTGGGGCTCGCCGCGGCGCCCGGCTGGATGTTCACCGCCGGGCTCGGCCTGGTGGCCGGCATGGTCGCGCTCACCATCGCGATCCTGGTGGTCTCCGGGAAGTCGGCCGGCACCGCGCGCCGGGCGGCCGTGCTCGCCGCGGCTCAGGTGACGGGCGCGCCCCACACGGGGAACCAGCGCTCCAGCTCCGCCTCGATCGGCAGCTCCCGCCCCAGCGCGGCCTGAAGCCGCAGCTCGGTCGGGGTGTCGCGCGTGCGGTCGCCGCGCGGGACGAACGGGTAGAAGCTGCCGCGCTTGTAGCCGTAGACGAGCAGGACCGGGCCGGCCTCGTTCGCGAAGCCGAACACCGAGCACAGCAGCTGCTCCCCGAACCCGCGCTCCTCGAGCGTGCGGTTCACCAGGTGCACGGTGGTGACGAGGTCCGGCAGGTCCTCGTCTTCCAGGACGATCCAGGTGAAGCCCAGGTCGTCCTGACTGCGCCGCATCCGCGTGCCGGAGGTGCGCTCGCTGATGGCCAGCAGCTCGTCCAGCTCGCGCATGAGCTCGTCGAACTGCGCCATCTGGACCGGCTTGAAGCACACGCCGGCCTTGCCCGAGGGGCGGAGCGCCAGGTCGATCACCAGCGTGCCCTCGGCGGTCGAGATGGCGAACAGCTTGTCGAGGTCCGGCCGCCGGGGGCGGCGCTCGCCCCGCAGGATGTCGAGGAGGCCCATGCGGCTCAGCTCGCGACGGGGCCGGCGTCGATGTCGGCCTGCATCGCCATGAGGCGCTCCACGCGCTTCTCGACCGGCGGGTGGGTGGAGAACAGCGTCGAGAGGGAGAAGCCCTTCGCGACCGCCGGCATGATGAAGAAGGCGTTCATGCCCTCCGCCTCACGCAGGTCCTTGGTGGGGATCCGGCTCATGTCCCCGCTGATCTTCATCAGGGCGGAGGCCAGGTTGGCGGGCGCGCCGGTCATGATCGCGGCGCCCCGGTCGGCGGCGAACTCCCGGTAGCGCGACAGGGCTCGCAGCAGCAGGTAGGAGACCACGTAGGTCGCGATGCTCACCAGGAGCACCACGAAGAAGGCCGCCGCGGCGTTGTCCCTGCCGCCGCGCCCCACCCGTCCGTAGGCGCTCATTCGGATGAGCAGCCCGGCCACCGTGGCGAGGAACGAGGCCACGGTCATGACCACCACGTCGCGGTTGGCGATATGGGACAGCTCGTGGGCCAGGACGCCCTCCAGCTCGTGCGGCTCCAGGTCGCGCATGATCCCGGTCGTCACGCACACCGTTGCGGTCTTGCGGCCGCGGCCGGTGGCGAAGGCGTTGGGCATGTCGGTGTCCGCGACCGCCACCGTGGGCTTGGGGAGGTCGCTGAGCTGGCAGAGCCGGTCGATCATCGCGTGCAGCTCGGGCTGCTGCTCCGGGGTGACCCGGCGGGCGTGCATGCTGGCCAGGGCCAGCCGGTCGCTGAAGAACAGCTGCACCAGCATCACGATCGCGGCGATCACCACCACGATCACCGTGCCGGCGCCCATGGCGATGATCACGCCCATGAACACGACGTACACGAGTCCGAGCAGGAACATCGTGAGGCCCATGCGGGCGGTGAGCCCGCTGTCGCGTCCGTACCAGCGCTTCGCCATCGGTGTCCGGGTCCTCGGGAGGCGGGCCTTCCGGGACCGATGATACGCGCCGCCAGCGGGTAGCCTGCCTCGGGCCATGGAACGTTTCGCAATGCCCCGGTCAAAGTGGGCCGTCCTCTTCATCGGGTTGCTCGCCCCGCGGGGTGGCGAGGTGGCGGTGGACACCTCCCACGTCCGGATCTCCGTGGGCCTCATGGGCTCCGCCCGGATCCCCGTGGAGCGCATCGCCCGGGTGTCGCAGATGACCTGGCCGGGGTTCGGTGGCCTGGGGGTGCGGATCGGCCGCGGCCTCGTCGCCTTCGTGCTGCAGTCCGGTCCGTGCGTCGTGCTCGAGCTGGACCGGGAGGTCAGCGTGCGCGCGCCCCTGCCCTGGAAGACGGCGAAGATCATCGTGCGGGTCGACGACCCGGGGGACCTGATGGCGGCCATCGCCGAGGCGCGCGGCTCGGCCCGGTGACCGGTACGGATGTCGTGGAGCTGGCAACCCCGCGCGGCACCGCGCGGGTCCATCTCCACCGCGCGCCCGCCCCGCGGGGTCTAATGGTGTTGGGCCACGGCGCGGGCGGCGGCATCGACGCCCCCGATCTGGTCGCCGTCACCGAGACCGCCCTCGGGGCGGGCCTCAGCGTCGCCCTGGTGGAGCAGCCCTACCGCGTGGCGGGCCGGCGGGCGCCGGACCGCGCCCCGGCGCTGGACGCGGCGTGGACCGCGATCGTGGCGGCGCTCCGCGAGACACTGCCGACGGGGACCCCGGTGATCACCGGAGGGCGCTCGTCCGGCGCCCGGGTCGCGTGCCGGACCGCGGCGGACACCGGCGCCGCGGCCGTGCTGTGCCTGGCGTTCCCGCTGCGGCCGCCGGGGCGGGCCGGGGCGGCCCCCAAACCCAGCCGCCTGCCCGAGCTCGACGCGGTGAGCGTGCCGGTGCTGGTGGTGCAGGGTGAGCGCGACCCGTTCGGGATGCCGCCCGACGGGCCCGGCCGCATCGTGGCCCGCGTGCCCGGCGACCACTCCCTGCGCGCCGGGATCACCGGTGCGCGGGAAGCGGTCGCCGAATGGCTCGCGCGGGTGCCGCCCGCCCGTTAGGCGGTCGCCGGCGCCACCGCGTCACGCGCCGCCGCATGCTCCACGGAGGTGGCCTCGCGGCCCAGCGCACGCGCCACCCCATCGCTGATCGCCGCCTCGTGCCCCGCAGCGGCGACCTGGAGCATCATCACCAGCAGCGCGGCGTAGTCGTCGGGCAGTCCCGCCCCGCGCAGCGCGGCGCCGAAGTCCTCGGCGGGGACGTCGACGTACGGGATGTCACGGCCGGCGTGCTCACCCAGGATCCGGGCGGCCTCACCGAAGGTGATCGCCTCGGGCCCGGAGAGATCGTAGATCTGCCCGTGGTGGCCGTCCCCGGTGAGGGCGGCGGCCGCCACCGCGGCGATGTCCTCGGTGTCGATGAACGGGATCCGGCCCTCGCCGGCGCAGGCGATGATGCTGAACCCGTTGTGCGGCGCGGGCGCAAAGGCGCCCTCGGTGAAGTTCTGCGTGAACCACGTGGGCCGCAGGACGGTCCACTCCATGCCCGACTCCGCCAGGGCGCGCTCGACGCGCAGGAAGTCGTTGTCGGGTCCCTGGTCGATGCCCCGGACGCTCAGGAACACCACGCGTCGCACCCCCGCCTCACGGGCGCGCGCGACGAACGGGATCACGACCTCGGCGTGGTCGAGCCGCAGCTCGGGCGTGACGAGGTAGACGGCCTCGGCGCCCTCCAGGGCCGGGCCGTGCGTGGTCTCGTCGGCCCAGTCGAACCGGACCGGCACGGCGCCGTCGGGCGCGGCGGCCGGGCGCCGGGTGGCGGCGCGCACGCGGTGGCCGCCGGCGAGCAGGAGGGGGACGAGGCGACGGCCGGTCTTGCCGGTGGCGCCGATCACGAGCACATCGGACATCGGAGCTCCTTCGATCGAGTGGACACGACGATCTTGGAGGGAGACCCTGTACGGATGAATCATTTGAGCGCTCGAATACATGCGCGTAACGCTCACGCCACCTTGGTCAGGCGAATGCCCACGCGCTACGCTGAGCGCATGGACGTGCTGACCGACCGCCTCACCCGCGCGCAGGCCCGCGGCGCGGTCTTCGCGCACTCGACGCTCCGGGGTGCGTGGGGACTGCGGTTCGTGGACGACCTGCCGCTGTCGATCCACGCCGTGCTGGAGGGGGAGCTGTGGGTCCAGCTGGGCGACGACGCGCCCGTGGGGCTTCTGCAGGGCGACGTGCTGCTCATCCGCAGCGACCGCCCCTATGCCTTCACGCACGCTCCGGGTGCGCCGGCGGAGCCGATTCCCCCGGCGCCGCGCGGGGGCGGCGCGAAGCGGTTCGACGTGGGCCCTCCCAGCGCACCGCCGACGGTGCTGCTGTGCGGCGCCTACGCCTTCCGCGGCAACGTCTGCGACGGGCTGCTGGAGTCGGTCCCGGAGCTGCTGCCGCTGCGTGGGGCGGGCCTGCGGGACCCGGCGATGCGGGACGCGCTGGGCCTGCTGGCGCGGGACGTGCTGGAGCCGCGCCCCGGCGGGCAGGCGGTCCTGGACCGGCTCCTCGATCTGCTGCTGGTCTACGTGCTGCGCGCCTGGTTCGCCTCACCGGAGGCGACGCCACCGCCGTGGTTCGCGGCCCTCGACGACCCCGAGGTGGGGGCGGCCCTGCAGCGCATCCACGAACGGCCGGAGCGGGCCTGGACGGTGGCGGACCTGGCCGCCGAGGTGGGGCTGTCCCGTGCCACCCTCGCGCGCCGGTTCGCGGCCACCGTGGGCGAGGCACCGCTGGCCTACCTCACCCGGTGGCGGATGGCGATCGCCGGTGAGGCGCTGCTGGAGCCCGGAGCGACGATCGCCTCGGTGGCGCCCACGGTGGGGTACGGCAGTGAGTTCGCGTTCGCCGCCGCCTTCAAGCGCCACCACGGGGTCGCGCCGGGGAGGTGGCGCAGCGCCCGTCGCGCGAACACCGGACCGGCGGTCGCCGCGACCTGAGCCGCGGCGACCGGGGGATCACTCGGCCGCGGGCTCCATGAGGACGATCTCGTTGCCGTCCGGGTCGTGGACGTCCACCATGCGCGCGCCGCCGAGGTCCTCGACCGTCCCGACGATGGCGCCTGCGGCCTTCAGCGAGGCGGCCAGCTCATCGATGCCCTCGCAGTGCAGGACGACGGTCGCGCCGCCGCGCTGGGGGGCGACGGCGAGCTCGCCGGAGAGCGACAGCTTGATCGCCCCGGCATCGAACTCCGCCCAGTCCTTGCCCTCCTGCCGGGCGAGGGTCAGACCGAGCGTGTCGCGGTAGAAGGCGACCGCACGATCCATGTTGCACACCTGGTAGAAGACCGTGTCGATCCCTGTGACCTGGCCCAAAGCCGCCTCCGGTGGGTCGCTGAAACGACCGTGAGTCTACGGGGACCGGGGGGCGGCGCGTCGCGTCTGTCGCGGAAGCCGTTCACGCCCGGTGCGGGGCGGAGGCCGGTCCCCCCGGCCACCTCCGCTCAGCGTGCGAGCGGAGGTGGTGCCGGGGACGGCACGAACTACTGTGCTGCTGCGGTGCGCAGACCGGCGGAGGCCCACCCGCTGGTGCGCGGGGCGACCGTGCGGCGGCGCGGGTTCAGCGCGGCGGCGAGGGTCAGGGCGACGCGGTAGCCGCAGTCGTCCTCGGAGCCGGTGAGCAGCAGGGTGCCGGCGGCGCGGCTGGCGAGGGTCTTGACCAGCGGACGCGGACGGTCGGCCACGATGATGAGCGGACGCTCGTCGTGCAGCAGGTCCTCGGTGAGCTCGTCCCACACCGGCTCGTCGTCGCGCAGGTCGACGATGAGCACGTCGCCCATCACGGGCGCCCCGCGAAGCTCGGCGGGGTCCGCGGCGATCGCGTGGTGGCCCAGGCGGCGGACGGTCTCCTGGAGGGTGGTGCGCGGTGCGCCGTCGGCGCCCATGATCACGAAGTCGTACGTCTGCATTTTCGATCCCCTAGGGACGGAAGTGTGTCGTGACCGGTGCGGGAATGCACCGGGCCACACGGCCGTGTCTGCCGTCGTGCGCGGACGCACGTCGGCTGGGGATCCGGCTTAGCCGGGTCTCAGGGCGACCGGGTTGTAGCCCGGGCACCCGGCGCCGCGCTGGGCGACGAGGGTGGTGAGGTGCAGACGCGGAATGCGCGGGGTGACCACCGCGAGGAGCAGGGCCAGCGAGAAGAGCAGCAGGATGGCGCCGTTGTTGCTGTTGGCGGCACCCGGGAAGACATAGCCCGCGAGGAGCTCGAGGATCGAGCCCGAGCGGTCGGAGCCCGACGCCTGGACGGGCGGGAACTCGAACGCCTTGACAAGTTTGGTGGTGCCCTCGTCCTTGGCAACGGCCGGAGAAATGGTGGCCTGCACCGGCACGGGGACCTCGGCACCCGGGAGGGCGGCCGTCGCGGGCGTGGTGACCTGGCGGGAGGTGAAGGCCTGCAGCGTCGGCGTGAGGTCGACCGGCTCGGGCTTGACGGCGTCCGGGAGGACGACCGGCTTCGCGGCCGGCTCGGTGACCACAGGCGGGGCGTCCGCGCCGCGCGCGGCGACCGGAAGGCCGACGGCGGGAAGCGGGGCGGCCGCGGGGACATCGGGCGTGGTCGCCGGAGCGGCGGGCGTCGTGGCCGGAGCGGTGGCGCCGGGAGCGCTGTCCGGGCCGAGACCGGCGGGGACGTCCACCACGGTCGGAGGGGCCGGGGTGCCACCGGCGTCGGGGGCCGTCTGCGGCACGCCCGGAACGGTGACGACCGGCGGCGTCGCCGGAGGCGGCGCGGCATCGGTGGGCTCAGGAGCCGTGGGCGTCAGCGGCACCACCGGAGGGGCCTCGACGACCGGGGTGACGTCGGGGTCGGTCACGACGCTGGTGGGCGGCGGCGTGGCCTGCGAAGAGGACGTCGGCTCGGGCGCGGTGATCGGCGTGGGCGCCGCGTTCGCGGCATCCGTGGCGGCGACGTCGGCGAACGCCGCTGACGAGGAGATCGCGAGCACGGCCACGGCAGCGGTCAGCACACGGGCGAACCGGCTGCGGGGCGGGGCACTGCGTCCTGTCAGCGGAATGCGGGTCAAGAGGACCTTCGCTCGAGGTTGCGGGCACCCTATACGCAAGTGGGGGTGCGCGAGAAGCCCCGCAGGTGCGTTTGCTGAAGATCGCATGTGAAGATCCCCCCAATGGGGGAGGGTCGCCCCCCATTCCCACGGTTCAGACATGGCTGTCACGCCCCGGGGGCATCCGGGGGGTGCGGTTAGCATCGATCGCGGTGACGCTTCCCGGCCAGCTCGGACTGCAGCTCGAGACGCCGAGGCCGGCGGGGTCCACGCCCGCCCTCTCGGATCGTCTCTGCGCGTTGCTGGTCCGCCGCGGGCGCCCCCTCGAGGTGGGGCAGATCGCGTCGGAGGTGCTGCGCCTGCGCCGGTGCCCCGAGCGGCTCCAGCGACGCCTCGTCGCGGAGATCATCGACGGCGACTCCCGGCTGGCGTGGCTCGGCCGCGACCTGGTGGGCCTGGCGCCGCAGGAGTGGGCCACCCGGGACCTGCGCGAGGCCGCCTACTGCGTGGTGGACCTGGAGACGACCGGCGGATCGCCGGGGCGGTCGAAGGTCACGGAGATCGGCGCGGTGCGGGTGGAGGGCATGCGGGTGGTCGACCGGTTCGTGACGCTGGTCGATCCCGGGCGCCCCATCCCCGAGATGATCACCCGGCTCACCGGCATCGACGACGACCTGGTGGAGGGCGCGCCGGGGATCGAGGACGCCCTGGAGGGATTCATCGCGTTCGCGCGCCAGGACGTGCTGGTGGCCCACAACGCGCCCTTCGACCTGCGGTTCCTCAACTACGAGCGGCGACGGGCGTCGGGCACCTACTTCACCCAGCCATGGCTCGACACCCTCACGATGGCCCGCCGCCTGCTGGCGGGCCGCGCGGGACGCCACGATCTGGGCACGCTCGCCGCCTGGGCCGACACGGGGGTGCGCCCCATGCACCGGGCGCTGCCGGACGCCGAGGCGACCGCCGAGCTGCTGATGCGCTTCCTGGACATGCTGGCCGAGGCGGGGCACGACACGCTGGAGCGCGCGGTGGCGTTCGCCGCCCCCGGCGGCACGCGCCACTCGTGGAAGCTGGCGCTGGCCGACGACCTGCCGCCGCTCCCCGGCATCTACCTCATGCGCGACGCGCATGGCGGGGTGCTCTACGTGGGCAAGGCCCTGGACCTGCGCCGCCGGGTGCGCGCGTACTTCGGGCCGGGCGGCCGGCATGGCCGCCTCATCGGCCGGGCACTGGAGCAGCTGGAGCGCATCGATCACGAGGTGTGCGACTCGGATCTGGACGCCCTGCTGCGCGAGTGCCGCCTGCTGCGGGAGCTCCAGCCGCCGTGCAACCGCCGCGGCCTGGGCGGTACCCCGCGGTTCCTGGTGGCGACGCCGGCGGCGTTCGCCCGCATCCGGGTCGTCGCGGCGCCCGCCGCCGGCGCCCGCGTGATCGCCGAGGTGGGCGGCGAGAAGGTGGCCGAGCGTGCGATGGAGCTCGTGCACGCGATGTACCCGGTGCGCACCTGCCATCCCCTGTGCCCGCCGGGCGCGGGCCTCGGCGCGGGGGGACGCGACTGCGCCGGGCCCTGCGGCGACGGTGACCCCGTCGCGCACGCCGAGGCGGTGGAGGACGTGGCCGGCCTGTTCGGCGACCGCCCGGGTCCGGCCCTGGGACGCCTGGGCGTGCGGTTGCTGGAGGCCGCGGCGGAGGGGCGGTGGACCGGCGACGAGGATCAGATGTCGGCCCTGAGGGCCACGCTGGGCATGGCGCGGGCCGAGTGGCGCCGGCACTCGGCGGCGACGCGGGTTGCGCTGCTGGCCGAGCCCGCGGGCCTGCCCGGCGAGGTGGTGCTCTTCGCCGTCTGTCACGGCACGGTGGTGGGTCGCGCATTGGTGCGCGAGGACTCCTGGCGCGACGCGGCGGCGGGGCTGCTGGCGTCGATCGCCGCCGCGCAGGCCGGCGGGGCGGCGCCGGACCCGGACGCCGCCGAGGCCGCGATCCTGGAGCAGCGCATCCGGGACCGGGGGGTGCAGGCCGTCGTGACGCTGCCGGAGGGATGGCGGGCGCCCGAGATGCTCGACCGGGCCGGCCGGGCGGTGGCATGGGCCATGGCGCAGCCGCGGCGGGCACGGCCCGAGCCGGACCCGGCGGGCTGACCCCATCCCGGCCGGGCGGTCCGGTACCCTCGCCCACCTATGCCTCGCGTCCTCTCCTGCATCCAGCCGTCCGGCGCCGTCCACCTCGGGAACTACCTGGGGGCCCTCCGCAACTGGGTCTCCGGTCAGGACGAGGCCGACGCCTTCCACGGCATCGTCGATCTGCACGCGCTCACCTCGGTGCAGGAGCCGGGGGTGATCGGCGCCCAGACCGTCGAGCTGGCCGCCGTCCTGTTCGCGGTCGGGCTCGACCCCGAGCGGGCCACGGTGTTCGTCCAGAGCCACGTGCCCGAGCACGCGCGGCTGGCCTGGCTCATGGAATGCACCGTGTCCTACGGCGAGCTGTCGCGGATGACGCAGTTCAAGGACAAGACCGCGAAGGGCGGCACGGAGTTCGTGCCGGCCGGGCTGTTCACCTACCCGGCGCTGCAGGCCGCGGACATCCTGCTCTACGACACCGACCAGGTGCCGGTGGGGGACGACCAGCGCCAGCACATCGAGATCACGCGGGACATCGCGGTGCGCTTCAACCAGCGGTACGGCGAGGTGTTCCGCCTGCCGGAGGCCGTGGTCCCCAAGGCCGGCGCCCGGGTGATGGACCTGCAGGAGCCCTCGAACAAGATGTCCAAGTCCTCCAGCGCGGAGAGCGGGATCATCTACCTGATGGACGCGCCGTCGGTGATCACCAAGAAGTTCAAGCGGGCGGTCACGGATTCGGAGAACGAGGTGCGGTACGACCGGGCGGAGAAGCCCGGGGTGTCGAACCTGCTGGACATCCTGGCGGCGTGCACCGGCGGCGACCCGGAGGCCCTCGCGGGCGAGTTCACCCAGTACGGGGCGCTGAAGGTCGCGGCGGCGGAGGCGGTCGTGGCGATGCTGGAGCCCATCCAGTCGCGGTACGCCGAGCTCATGGAGGACCGGGCGGAGCTGGCCCGGCTCCTGGGGATCGGTGCCGGGAAGGCGCATGCGGTGGCCTCCGCCACGTACCGGCGGGCCACGGAGGCGATCGGGTTCCTCCCCGCGGGGTGATGCCGGCCACCCCGCCGGGCGACGCGGTGCCACGGCTGCTGGAGTGGTTCGCGGCCGAGGGCGCCGACCTGCCGTGGCGGCGCACCCGCGACCGGTACGCCGTGCTGGTCGCCGAGGTGCAGCTCCAGTCCACGCAGGTGGCGCGCGTGATCCCCTACTTCGAGGCGTGGATGGAGCGCTGGCCCACGGCCCGCTCGCTCGCCGACGCCCCGCTGGGTGAGGTGCTCACCCTGTGGCACGGCCTCGGCTACCCGCGACGGGCGCGGAACCTGCAGGCCGCCGCCAGGGTGGTCGCGGAGCACGGCTGGCCGGAACGCCTGACGGACCTGCCGGGCGTGGGGCCCTACACGGCCGCCGCCATCCGCTGCTTCGCCGACGGCGAAGCGGTGATCCCGGTGGACACCAACGTGGAGCGCATCCTCTCCCGCCGGTTCCCGGAGGGCTGGCCCGGCACCCCGGACGGCCAGGGCTGGGCCGTGGGCCAGGCGCTGATGGATCTGGGACGGCTGTGGTGCACCGCCCGCGCCCCCGGCTGCGACGGCGGCTGCCCGCTGCGGGAGGGCTGCCCGGCCGCCGACGCCGGCGCCGTGGAGGAGCGCACGCCCCGCAAGCGCCCCCAGGGCAGGTACGAGGGGTCGATGCGCCAACGGCGGGGGGTCCTGCTGGGACGGCTCGCCCAGGACCGGCGCGTCCCGGTGTCGGTGGACCCGGACGCCGCGGAGGCGCTGCTGGCCGACGGCCTCGCGGCGCGCGAGGGCGCCGACCTGGTGCCGGTGTCGTGAGCGGCCACACGACACGCGTCGTGGTCGCCGGGGTGATCGTCCAGGGCGGCCGCGTGCTGGTGAGCCAGCGGCGCCCCGGCGGCGGGCAGGCGGGCCGTTGGGAGTTCCCGGGCGGCAAGCGGGAGCGCGGCGAGAGCGACCAGCAGGCGCTGCGCCGGGAGCTCATCGAGGAGCTGGGCGTGGAGCTCGAGGTGCGCGAGCGCCTGTGGACGGCACCCGCGGGGCCGCTGGAGCTGCGCTTCTATCGCTGCCGCTGGGCGCCGGGCCTGCGCCCGCGACCGCTGGGGGTGGTCCAGTTCCGCTGGGTGCGGCTGGAGGACCTGACCTCCTACCCCTTCCCGCCTGCCGACGACGAGCTGGTGGGCCGTCTCGCCAGCGGGGAGCTTCTGACGACCGGTTCCACCCCGTCGTCCTGAGGCATCCTGCCCCGGCGGCTACAATCCCCCGGCGATTCCACGGAGGTGGTCATGGCGAAGGCAAAGCGTGAACGGCGGGCGAGCATCCGGAACATGTCCGGCGCCGACGACGCCCTCGAGGCACTCAACCGTCTCGAGCAGCTGGAGCGGGAGAGCGCGCCGACGCCGGCGACGCCCGTGGACGAGGCCTCCGCGGAGGACGAACCCGGGGACCCGAAGGACGCCTGACCCGGGCTTCCCGAGGTGCGGCAGTCGTTTCGGCGCCCCGCAGGGGCGCCGTTTGCTTTTCACTTGTGGTCGAAGTCCGTTGCTTCTTATGGCCGCCCGGCCTCGCGCGAGGTTTGGCGCTGAGATGCGTTCGGTGACGTTGGCCCCAGGAACCACGCCTTTCGGCTGCCTGCAATCAGCTCGCTCGGCTCATCCATGAGCCGATTGCGTTTGGCAGTCGTCCACCGGATTGGGTGCTCTGCGGCCGTCTGGGATCAGCGTCCACACGGGTACCGATAGTCGAATTGCCGTGAGCTGACCGGATAGCGCGCCAGGGGTGGAAACCGCGCCGTCCCGGCGCGGCAACTCATGGCTGCGGTGCACCACCCTCCCGGGATGCGAGGCAGCCCTTGTGGACGGCGAGGAATGAATGAGGGCGACCCATGGATGGGGAGCTGGGCTCAGTGGCAGCGCAGCCGCAAGGCGTTGTTCCTGGGGCCAACGCCCCCAGGCCATAAGAAGCACCGAGAACGACCACAAGTGAGAGGCAAAACGGCGCCCCTGCGGGGCGCCGAAGGAACCACTGCACCAGCAGAGCCCGCCTTAGGCGGTCGCGGCCTTCCGGGTGAACGGTTCGCCGGTGACCAGGAAGCGCACGCGGCCGCCCAGCTCGGCGCCGTTGTTCGCCACGCGCTCCAAGTGGCGGGCCACCAGGATCGAGGCGGCGCGCCAGCTGCGGTTGAGCGGGTCCGCCTGGATGGTGCCCGCGGCCTCCAGGACCTCGCCCAGCATGCGGCGGACGGTGACGGCCTGCTCGGTCGCGCGCTCCCCGAGGGCGACGTCACCGCGGGCGATCGCCTGCACGGCGACGGCGAGGGTGTCGACCGCCTGGCTGCTCATGCGCTGGATGAGCTCCTGGATCTCCGGCACCGTCGCCTCGGGGCGCTGGTTCCGGGTGAGCTCCGCCATCGAGACCGCCAGATCGCCCACGCGCTCCAGGGCGATCACCGCGATGAGGCCCACGTGCAGCAGCCGCAGGTCGGCGGCGACCGGGGCCTCCAGCAGCTGGATGTTGAAGATCCTCTGGTCGAGCTCCGCGCACCGCTCATCGACGCGGTCGTCGCCGGCGATCACCGACTCCGCCGCGACGGCGTCGAGGGTCTCCCATGCCGCGACGGCACGCTCCACCTGGTTCAGCACCACGCTGGCCATCTCGACCATTCCGGCGCGGAACGACTCCATCTCGGTCTGGAAGTGCATGCGTACAGCCATGCGGGGATCGTAGGGGACACTCGTCCCCGTTGGAACCGAGCCAGGGTCGGGGAGGTCGCCAGGATCAATCACGCGTGTGGTGTGTTGCAGATCGTCACCGTGACGGCGGCAGCGTCCGGCCGCTCAGGGCGATGGCCGCCTCGGTGGTCGCAAGTAGCGGGCTGCCCTCGCTCACGGCGGTGAACCGCACGCGCCCGTCGCGCCCCTGCAGGCCCCGGAGGGCGGCCCGCAGCCGGGACGGCACCGGACGTCCCGAGGCGCACAGGGCCCGCCACACCATGGCGGTGGTGTTGCCGTCGGCCGCCCGTCCGCCACCGGCGGAGGCATAGCCGCCGTCCGGGCCGCGCTGGGACACCATCCAGGCGCGGGCCGATGCGACCCACGGGGTTCCGGCCGGGACCCCGGCGGCGGCGAGCGCCTCCAGGGTGATGGCGGTCGCGTCCACCTGATCACGGCTCGCCGCGCGGAGGTCGAATCCCCAGCCGCCCGCGCCGCGGGTGCCGCGCAGCGCGCGGACCGCCGCGGGGGGGACGGGCTCCCCGGCTCCGGCGAGGGCCAGCATCGAGAAGGCCTGGTCGTACGCGGTGGCCCCGTATCGTCCGTCGGCGAACGCCCGCCGGATGCGGGCCAGATAGTCCACCCCGCCGAACCGTCGCGGGTCGGCGCCGGCGGCGAGTGCGGCCAGCGCGACCTTCCCCGAGGACCCCGCCGTGGTCGCGTAGCCGGGCCCGCGCCGCCGCAGGGCCGCGACCCGGGATGCCAGCGCGCCGGGCGGCCGCCCTGAGAGCCGCAGGGCCACGACCGTGTCGGCGAGCTGGCCGGTTGGCATGTCCGCGACCGGGAGGGTGGTGAGCCAGCCCGCCGCGCGCTGCCCGGCCCGGAGATCGGCCGGGCCGGCGCAGGCAGCGGTGCCCACCGCGGGCACGGCGGCCAGCAGCGCCGCCGCGCCCGCGAGGGCGGCCCTCATCGCGCCCGGGTCCGCGACGCCACCACCGTGAACTGCCCGGTGTTGGTCCGGGCGATGCCGGTGGCCTCGGCGTTGCCCGCCCCGTCGGTCGCGCGCGACCACACCCGCCACAGGCCGGGGGTGAGCGGGCGGCGCAGCGGCAGCGTCCAGTTGCCGCCGGCCAGCTTCGCCCGCAGCCACACCCTGGCGGTGCAGGTGCCGGGCGCCGACAGCGTCCCGCCGGCGGTCATGAAGCGGCACTGCGTGCCGACCCGGCGGGCCAGGGCCACATCCACCCTCGCCACGTCGGAGCGGTCGGGGCCGGCGGTCCCGGTGATCCCGCGCACCGATGCCGCGCGCCGGCCGATGCGCGGGAAACCGATGACGGATCCCGGGGCGACCGTGTCGCCGGTCGTCGCCGCGGGCGTCCCCGTGGCCGGGGCGGGCGCCGGTGCCGGCAGCCCGCACACCGAGGCGTCGGTGCCCACCGCGCAGACGGTGCGGGCGGGGCTGCGCACCTCGTTCGCGCGGGTGGCGGAGACGGCCTGGTTCCCCGTGCCGGTGGCCGTGAAGCTCACCCGGCCGGTGGGGCCCGCGGTGGCGGTGCGGCCGGCGTAGACCACCGAGGCGCCGGCGGCGGGGGTCGCGGTGCCGTCGGTGGCGTGGCTGGTGACGGTCACCTCGAACGACTGGCCCGTGGGGACCAGATCGGACGAGACCGCGAGGTCCAGCTCGCGCGCGTTGAAGTCGGTGACGAACGCCCACACCACCCGGTCGCCCGGGGCGACGGTGGTGGCGTCCGCCCCGGTGGCGCCGGCGACATGGTTCACCGTGAAGCGCCACGACGGTGTGAACGACGCCGGCATGGTGTCGCCGCCGATGGTCGTGATGAAGCTGCTCGGGCCGCCGCCGAGGTTGAACAGCTGGAAGCCCAGCGGCAGGCTCGCGGCGGCGGCCGCGCGGGCCAGCTGCCCGGTGGCGCTGGCGGCGGGCACCGTGATCTGGTCGCTGTCGGCCGGGTCCCGGAGGGTCACCGGGGCGCCGTCGAGCTCGACGGCGGTCTCCGGCAGCAGCGTGGCGCCGGAGCCCTCGACCCGCACGGTGGCGGTGGCGGCGAACACGGTCGCCGGGACGGCGCCGCAGGCCAGCAGGGACGCGAGCAGCGTCCGGCGGACGGTGTGATGCATGTGGAGCCTCTCTGTTCCGCGAAGAAGCGATATGTGTTCGCGGCCGGGGCAGGTCTCCTGGCTCCCCGGTCATCGCGCGAAGGTCCACGCCTTCCCAGGACCTCTCGGTCCCAGTGGCCGGCGCCGTGGCGCCATGTGGTTTCGCTCCCGGGTCACAGTGGCGGGTCCGCGCCGGATTCGCACCGGCTTCCCTCTCACGCGCCCCGAGGGGCGACCACCGACCGTCGCAGCAGCCTACCCCTCGCGGGACGGCCGCGTCACCCCCGGAAAACGCTCGTCGCGCGGTACCCTTGCGCGTCGTGTCCACCCTCGCCGCGCCGCGCCGGATCACCGGCACCATCGACCGGATCGGGACGACGCCCGCGCTCACCTGCGTCGCCATCGTGGCGCTCACGGTCTCGGGCTTCGCGCTCGAGCGAATGACGGGCCTCCCGGAGCAGCACCTCCTGGGGCTGTGCTGCTGGGTCTTCCTGATCGGGCTGCTGCGGTACGCGACGAGCGTCGAGCGCATGCAGACCGTGGTGGTCATCGTGGTGGCCACGTTCTTCGAGGTGCTGGGGTCGGTGCTGTGGGGCGTCTACGTCTACCGCCACGGCAACCTGCCCATGTTCGTGCCGCCGGGGCACGGCATGGTCTACCTGTTCGGGCTGCGGCTCACCCAGACGAACCTGATGCGGAACCACCACCGCACGATGGTGCGGATCGCCCTGTTCGGGGCGATCGGCTGGGCGGTGATCGGGCTCACGCTCCTGGACCGCGTGGACGTGGGCGGCGCCTTCGGCGTCGCGGTGCTGAGCTTCTTCCTCATCCGCGGCCGCGTGCCCCACGTCTACGCCGGCGTGTTCTTCTTCGTGGCGTTCCTGGAGCTCTACGGCGTGGCCATGGGCACCTGGGCCTGGGAACCCGAGATCCCCGGCACCGGGATCCCCAACGGCAACCCGCCGTCGGGGATCGCGTCCGGCTATGTCTTCTTCGACATGGCGGCCATCGCCCTCGCCCCCTTCGCGCTGGAGGCGTTCGGGTGGGCGAGGGAGCGGCTCAGGGCGCTAGCGCCGGCCCGGGGGTAGGGCGAGCTTCGCGGCGGCGCGCAGGCAGGCGGTGCGTCGTGCGCCGGCCGTGGGGTGCCGCTTGAGGCAGGCGGTCCGCGCGGCGGCGGCCCTGCGCTTGCGCAGGCATGTGGCCTTCGCCGTGCCCTTCAGCGCGGCGCAGGGGGCCGCGGGAGTCCGTGGCGCAGGGGACGTGGGCGTGGTGGGGGCGGTGGGCCCTTCCGAGGCGGCGATGGTGATGCGGGCCTCGTCGGACCCGTCGAGCACCGCGTCGCCGGTGACGTCGGAGAGCCGCACCAGCAGGTGCTCGCTTCCCTCGGAGGTCCCGTCCGCCGTGACCGGAACCTCGACGCGCTTGGTGATCTCGCCCTCGGCGAAGCGCAGCGTCCCGGAGGCCGCCGTGAAGTCCGCGCCCGCCGTCGCGGTGCCGGCGACTGTGGCGTAGGTGACGGTCGCCGGCCCGGAGGGCGACCCCAGGCGGGCGACCCGCACTGTCGCCGTCGTGCCCTCGGTGGCGAGCACGGAGTCGGAGAGGAAGAACAGCGGCCGTGCGGGCGTGGCGGTGCCCGAGACCGTCGCGGTGCCGGTGATGGCGCCCGTCCCCCCCGCCGCGTCGTCGACGACGTGGATCCACCAGGTGCCGCGCGGGTCGGTGCGGTCGAACGCCCCGAGGGTCGTGCCATTCGGTGCGACGGCGGGTGCGGGCCACGAATCCCCGGGCGTCGGATCGGTGGGCCGGTAGTTCCCGGTCGTGCACGGCCCCGAGCCGAGGGTCGAGGGGGCGGTGTCCGAGAATGTGAGGGCGGCCGACAGGTCGGCCGTTCCGCAGGCGTCTGAGACCAGCGGCACGCTCACGCCCGTCGGCCCCTGCAGCAGGATGTCGAGGTCCTCGGGGTTGGCATGGAAGACGCCGTCCAGGGTGACCGTGAGGTCCCGCATCACGTTGCCGGCGCCCGGGTCCGGGCCGGCGACCTCGATGGGGTGGGCCGACGCGACCCCGGACGTGCCCGACGCGGGCACCACCACGACGCCCGTCCCGGTGGTGATGGTGAGTGACCACCCGGACAGGGAGCCGGCGTCACTGCCCGCGTCGTCCGCGACGTAGAGCTGCCAGACGCCGTTCGGGTCCTCACCGTCGAAGGCCGCGAGCTGGGTCGCGCTGGCGGTGCCGCCCGCTGCGGGCATCGTGTCCCCCGGGGTGGGGTCGGTGGGCCGGTAGGTCCCCGCCGCGCAGCTCGTGACCGCCGGCGCGGCGTCGGCGAACCGCAGGTCGACCGGGCTCCCGAGGTTCGAGCACATGTCCGAGATCAGCATCACGGCTTCGCCCGACGGGCTTCGCAGGAGGATGTCGACGTCGTTCATGTAGCTGTGGATGACGCCGGTCAGCTGGACCTCGAGGTCGGCGATCCGGCCGGTGAGGCCGGACACCGTGATCTCGGACGGGTACGGCGTCGCCGGAGCGCTGTCGGCGACGGTGATGCCGGCGTTGTTGGCGAGCGTGGCCGTGTCCGCGGACGCGGCGGCCGGTATGGCGAGCAGCGCCGTGCACAGCGCGGCGGCGAGGGTGGGGATGCGCATGGCGGGCGCATCGGCCGCGGACGCGCCCGGCTCAAGCCGTGCGCCGGGATGCCCGTGGCGTCAGACGGGCGGGCCCGCCAAGTAGTCGCGGCAGGCGACCTCGTGTTCCTCGTGGGCGACGCCGGCCAGGGTCACCTCCACCGGCCACTCGGGTGCCGTGTGCCCGGCGTCCTCGGGCGGCGCGGTGATGACGGCCTGCCAGCGGGCCACGCTCACCCGCCAGCCCACCTCCTCGAAGTCTCGCTGCAGGTCATGCAACAGGTCGGGCGGGCCGATGATGCGATAACTGGTCGGAAGCGGGGGGTAGAGTCTGCACGCTCGTGACCGGCCGCGTGTCCATCACCGGGGAGATCGCCCTGCTCTGGCAGGACGTCGACCCCTACGAGGGTGACGTCATCCTCATCACGCTCGACACGGACGAGGTGCTCGCGCTGAACACCTTCGAGCTGCGGGGCGAGGTCGCCCAGCGGTACAAGGACGGCGTGCTCGAGGAGGGCATGCGCATCCGCGTGGATTGCCGCACGGATGTCGCCGAGATCATCAACTTCGACACCGGCGAGACCAACGACGAGGACGTCGCGGTGGTCGTCGATGTCGCGATCCTCCCCGAGGGCCCCGCGTGATGCGGGTCCCGGACCCCCCGCCTATAATCGCCCCGCCGGTATCGCTGGGGCGTAGCCAAGCGGTAAGGCAGCGGGTTTTGGTCCCGCGATCGGGGGTTCGAATCCTCCCGCCCCAACCAGGAACCTCGTTGCCGCCGATCCCCCGGAGCCACACCACATGACGCTGGGTGTCGTCGTTCTCGCCGCCGGCCTGGGGACCCGCATGCGGTCCTCCACGCCGAAGGTGCTCCACCGCCTCGCCGGCCGCCCGCTCGTGGGCTGGGTGCTGGCCTCGCTCGCGGGGGTCGACCCCGCCCACACGGTGGTCGTCATCGGCCACGGGGCCGACGACGTGCGCGCCGTCCTGCCGGACGGCGTGGCGAGCGCCGTCCAGGAGGAGCAGCTCGGTACCGGCCACGCCGCGGCGGTGGGTCTCGCGACCCTCGACCCCGCCTGCGACACCGTCCTGCTGCTGTGCGGCGACACGCCGCTGCTGCGCGCCGAGCTCATCACCGAGCTCGTGTCCATGCACGCCGGCTCGGGCCGCGCGGTGACGATGGTGAGCGCCGACCTGGAGGACGCCGGCTCCTACGGCCGCGTCCTGCGGGACGGCTCCGGCGAGGTGACCGGGGTGGTGGAGTCCCGGGACGCCACCGAGGAGCAGCTGGAGATCCGGGAGATCAACGCCGGTATCTTCGTGTTCGACCGCGCGGCCCTCGACGCCGCCCTCGGGCAGGTGGGCTCCAAGAACGCCCAGGGGGAGATGTACCTCCCGGACGTCCTGCCGCTGGTGGGCGGTCCCATCGGCGCCCTGCGCAGCGCCGACCCCGACGTGGTGGCCGGCGTGAACACCCGCATCGACCTGGCCGCGTGCGAGGCCGCCCTGCAGGCGCGGCTGCGCGAGGAGCTCATGCTCGGCGGGGTCACCATGCCCGACCCGGCCGCGGTCTATGTCGACCACGACGTGACCGTGGGGCAGGACACCGTGCTGCTGCCCGGGGTGCACCTGCGGTCCGGCACCACCGTCGGCGAGGGCTGCACGATCGGACCGGACTGCCTGATCGAGGGCTGCGTGGTGGGCGACGGCGCCAGCATCACCGCCGCCCACGCCTTCAGCAGCGAGATCGGCCCCGGCGCGCAGGTGGGCCCGTTCGCCTACCTGCGTCCCGGCACCCGCATGGCGGCCTCGGCGAAGATCGGCACGTTCGTGGAGACCAAGAACGCCAGGATCGGCGTCAAGGCCAAGGTGCCCCACCTGTCGTACATGGGCGACGTGGACATCGGCGACGGCTCCAACATCGGCGCGGGCAACATCACCGCCAACTACGACGGCTTCCGAAAGCACGCGACGAAGATCGGCGCGCGCGTGAAGACCGGCTCGGACTGCGTGTTCGTGGCGCCCGTGGTGCTGGGCGACGACGTCATGACCGGCGCCGGCTCGATCATCACCGAGGACGTGCCGGACGGCGCGCTGGGCATCGCCCGCGCCCGCCAGGCCGTCATCGAGGGGTTCACCGCGCGAGCGGTGGAGAAGGCAAAAGCGGCCAGCGATTCCGGGGGGCATGGCTCGTGACCAGCAGCAGCATCGACCGTGAGGACAGCAAGCGGCTGATGGTCTTCGCGGGCCGCACCAGCAAGGAGCTGGGCGACCGCATCGCCGACGAGCTGGGCATCGACCTCGGAGAGGTCACGCTCAAGACCTTCGCCAACGGAGAGATCTACGTCCGCTTCGAGGAGAGCATCCGCGGCGCGGACGTCTTCCTCGTGCAGTCCACCTCCAAGCCCGTCAACGACGCGCTCATGGAGCTGCTCATCATGATCGACGCCGCCAAGCTGGCGTCGGCCCACCGCATCAACGCCGTGATCCCCTGGTACGGCTACTCCCGGCAGGACAAGAAGTCCGCGCCGCGCGAGCCCATCACCGCCAAGCTCATCGCCGAGATCCTGCAGGCGGCCGGGGTGGACCGCGTGCTCACCATGGACCTCCACGCGGGCCAGGTGCAGGGCTTCTTCCGGGTCCCCGTGGACCACATGACCGCCATCCCGCTGCTGGTGGAGCACTTCCGCGAGCGGCGCGAGCGCGGGGAGATCGGCGACATCGTGGTGGTCTCGCCCGACGCCGGCCGCGCCAAGCTCGCCAACCACGTGGCCGAGCAGCTCGGCGCCGACCTGGCGGTGCTCACCAAGCAGCGGCCGGAGCACAACGAGGCCGAGGTGACCCTGCTGGTGGGCGACGTGTCCGGCAAGGACGCGATCCTCATCGACGACATGATCGACACGGCCGGCACGCTGGTGGCCGGCGCCGACACCATCAAGCAGGCCGGCGCCCACCGCGTGTTCAGCGCTGCCGTGCACGGGCTGTTCTCGGGTCCGGCGTTCGAGCGCCTGGAGGCGTCGGAGATCGAGGAGGTCGTGGTGACCGACACCATCCCGCTCCCCGAGGGCGCGCCCGCGCACCTCATCAAGGTGATCACCGTCGCCAAGATCCTCGCCGACTCGGTCCACAACGTGTTCTGCGACGAGTCGGTCAGCGAGATCTTCGCCGGTCAGAACCAGCTGTTCTAAGGGGACTGGCAGGCCGGGCACGCGAAGGCGTTCCGGCCCGCCACCACCCAGCGCTCGACCGTGCCGCCGCACCGGCGGCACGCGTCCTGCCGGTAGACGTACGTGCGGTCCGCCCGTCTCATCCGCGACCGCGGGATCCCGAGCTCCTTCGCGTCGGTGGTGATGATGCGCCCGCGCTTCACGCCGTCGCGCAGCATGTCCCGGACGGTGTCCCACAGCTCCAGCGCCTCCGTCCGCGACAGGCTCCGGCCCTCCCGGGAGGGGTGGATGCCGCGCACGAACAGGGACTCCGCCCGGTAGACGTTGCCCACGCCGGCGATCACCGACTGGTCCATGAGCAGCGTCCCGATGGGCGCGCGGCTGCGCAGGACGCGGGCCACGAACCGCTCCGGGTCGGCGTCGGCGCGCAGCGGGTCGGGGCCCAGCCGCGCCAGGAGGCGCTCCAGGCCGCACTCGTCCATGAGCGAACAGGCCGTGGGCCCGGTGAGGTCCACCGCCCCCTCGGGGACCACCATCCGCAAGCGCGTGGTGGGGCGCGGCTCCGGCGGGTCGGCGACGTGCTGGCGGAACTTGCCGAACAGGCCGAGGTGGACGTGCAGCAGATCGCCCGTTCCCCAGCGGTAGAACAGGTGCTTGCCGTGGGCCTCGACGGCGTCCAGCACCTGACCGTCCAGCACCGCGGCGCCGTCGGCGAACCGGCCCTGCGGTGAGCTCACCGCCACCTCCCGGCCGGCCAGCAGCGCCCGGTGGGCGGCGGCGGCGCGGTGGATCGTGTGGCCCTCGGGCACCCCGCGCTACTCCGCCGGGTCCACGACGGCCGTCGTGGTGAGCAGCCGCAGCAGCTTGGCCAGCTCGGCGCGCTGACGCTCGGTGAGCCCCGACAGCAGCCGCGCCTCGAGCTCCAGGTGCGACACCATGGCCCGGTCCTGCAGCTCCCGGCCCTCGGGCGTGAGCGACACCAGCACGCTCCGGCGGTCGCCGGGGTCGGGCCGGCGCGACACCAGCCCGCGCTTCTCGAGCTTGTCGAGGCGGTGCGTGACGGTGCCGCTGCTGATCATCATCGAGTCCCCGAGGGTGCAGGGGTTCATCTCGAAGGGCTCGCCGCCGCGCCGCAGGGTGGCGAGCACGTCGAACTCGTCGGGGGTGAGGCCGAACCGGCGCTGGTTCAGGCGCAGCGCCTCCTCGATCTGACGGGTCACCCGGGACAACCGGCCGATGACCGCCAGGGGCGAGGCGTCGAGGTCGGGCCGCTCACGCGCCCACTGGCCCAGGATCACATCCACGCGGTCGTCGCCCATGCGGGACAGAGTATCTCGACGTCGAGCTTGTCAGGCCCGCCATCCGGAACTACTCTTGATGTCGAGATACATGACGTCAAGAAAGAGAGGGTCGAGATGCACGGACCACCACCCCTGCGGGGGTATCCCGTCGACCACGGCCTGCGGCGGTCGCACCGCGCGGTTCGCGGACAGCGGTCCGGCGGTGCGATCCGGCGGGCGCTGCGCGCGCTCGCACCGGGCCGGCAGCGGGCCGCGTGCCCTGGGGTCGAGGCGGAGGCCGCCTGTCGGTTATGATGCCGGGCCGGCCGAACCCTGGACACAGAAGGACGACCCACCAGATGGCACACCCCACTCTCGATGCAGTCACCCGTAGCGAGCGCGGCAACGGACCCGCCCGCCGCCTCCGGAAGCAGGGGCTCGTGCCCGGCGTCCTCTACCAGACGCCCGGTGACTCGCTCGCCTTCTCCGTGAACCACCGCGAGCTGCGCAAGGCGCTCCACTCCGGGGGCGGCCTCGGCGTGGTCGAGCTCGCCATCGACGGCGGCACCCGCCAGACCGTCGTCCTGGTCGACCGTCACCTGGACCCGGTGCGCGGCGACTACTGGCACGTCGACTTCCGCCCCGCCGACGCGGCCGCCGTGGCCGAGGCCGTCGAGGCGCAGCAGCAGGCCGAGGCGGATGCCGAGGAGCGGGCCGCCCTGGCCGCCAACGAGCCCACCTTCACCGAGCCCGAGGAGGGCGAGGGCGAGGACGGGGCCGAGGGCACGCCGGAGTCCGAGTAGTCCGCACCCTGATCGCCCGGCCCATGGGGCCGGGCTACGATCGGTTGGAGGTCGGCGTTCACCGTGGCGCGGACCCCTCCACGCCATGAACGCCGACCCGACGCCCATCGAACCGGGGCCGATCCGACTCGTCGTCGGGCTCGGCAACCCCGGGAGCCGCTACGCCGCCACGCGCCACAACGCGGGGCAGATGGTGGTGGAGGAGCTGGCGCTCCGTCTCGGCATCTCCCGCTTCTCGGAGAAGTTCGCCGGACGCTGGGCCGAGACGCGCGGGCCCGGTGGTCCGGTGGCGCTCCTCATCCCCACCACCTTCATGAACGAGTCGGGCCGGTCGGTCGGCCCCGCGGCGGGATCGCTGCGCATCGCGCCCGAGCAGGTCCTGGTGGTGCATGACGAGATCGACCTGCCGTTCGGGACGGTTCGCGGCAAGCGCGGCGGTGGCCACGGCGGCCACAACGGCCTGCGGTCGATCGACCAGGGACTCGGCTCGCGCGCGTACGCGAGGGTGCGGATCGGCGTCGGCCGCCCCGGCCCCGACTTCCGCGGTGACGAGGCCGCGTGGGTCCTTTCCGCGTTCGGGGAGCCGAAGGACGAGGTCGTGACGATGCTCGAGGCCGGCCTGCGAATGGTGGAGACCGCGCTCGAGGAGGGCATCGACGCGGCGATCGCCCGCCATCACGCCGCCGCGCCCGGCGCGCGTGCCCAGGCGCGGGCCGAACGGCGGGCCGCCGCGACGGAGCCCGACACCAGCGAGGAGACACCCGATGGCGCGTAGCGGAGCCGTGACCTCTGCCCTCGACGCCCTGGTGCTGGGCCCCACGGCGCTCGCCGCCGCGGCCGAGCTGCTGGGCGCGGGGGAGACGGCCGGCCGGGTGACCCTCGCGCGGCCCGGATGGGCGCTGGCCCTAGCCGCGCTGGCCCGGGTGTCCGACCGGCCCCTGCTGGCCGTGTGCGCCGAGGACGACGAGGCCCGCGATCTGGCGAACGACCTGGAGGCCCTGCTGGGCCGTGCGGCGGTGGCTCTTTACCCCTCCCGCGGCGTGCCGCTGGGCGGCGCGGTGGGTGCCTCACCGCATCTGGTGGGTCAACGGGCCAGGGCCACGGCCACCGCCGGCCGCCCCGGGAGCGTGGTGGTGACCGGCGCCCCGGCCCTCGCCGAGCTGGTGGCGCCGGTGGCCGAGTGGCCGGAGCCGCTGAAGGTCGCCACCGGCGAGCGCGTGGACATGGACGACCTGCTCGCCCGGCTCGTCGCCCTGGGCTACGACCGCACCGACCAGGTGGAGGAGCGCGGCGAGGTGGCCGTGCGCGGCGGGCTCATGGACGTCTACCCGTCGACGGCCGACATGCCGGTGCGCATCGAGCTGTTCGGCGACGAGGTCGAGAGCATCCGCGCGTTCTCGCCGTTCACGCAGCGCACCATCCGGCCGCTGGAGCGGATCATGGTGTGGCCGGCCGCCGAGCCCGGCTCGGACACCCCCGGCGCGCCGCTGGAGGATGGCCGGTTCGCGGGCGCCGCCGTGGTGCGGCTGGGCCCGGCACAGTTCCCGGGCGCGCTGCGCGCCGCGCGCGAGCGCTTCGAGGACGAGGCCGCGTCCGGCGCGCTGGCCGAGGCCGAGGACGTGACCGGCGCGCTCGACGTGGCGACCGCCCTCGATCTGGTGCCGCCCGCCGGCGGCGGGGGCGCGGCCTTCGACGCGGTGGAGGCCAAGTTCGCGACCCGCGGGCAGAAGGAGGCCGAGGCCGAGCTGGCCCGCCTGGCCAGGAACGGCCACCGCGTGATCGTGGCGTTCGGCCGCCGGGGCGACATGGAGCGCGCCGCCCTGCGCATGGAGCGCATCCGCCCGGTGATGATCGGCGCGGGTGAGCTGCCGGAGCCCGGTGAGGTGGCGTTCGCCCCCATGCCGCTGCGCGACGGCGTGCTCTCGCAGGCGCTGAGCCTGGCCCTCATCCCCGAGGGCGCGATCCTGCGCCGGCGCCGCCCGGCCACCGAGCGCGGCCCGGTGGTGGGCAAGCGCCTGGCCAGCTTCATGGACCTGCGCGTGGGCGACCACGTGGTCCACGAGGACCACGGCGTGGGGCGCCTCACCGGGTTCGAGACGCGCACGGTCGCCAACGTGACCCGCGACTACCTGGCCCTGGCGTTCGCCGGCAGCGACCGCCTGTACGTCCCGCACGACCAGCTCGACAAGGTCACCCGCTACGTCGGCGCCGACGGCAGCCCGCCGGCGCTGTCCAAGCTGGGCGGCAAGGCCTGGGACAAGATGAAGGCCCGCGCCCGGGCCGCGGTGCGCGAGATGGCCGGCGAGCTGATCGCCCTCTACGAGGCGCGCCAGCGCGTGGAGGGCCACGCCTTCCCCGCCAGCGAGGAGTGGATGGCGGAGCTGGAGCGCCGGTTCGCCCACCAGGAGACCCCCGACCAGCAGCGCGCGATCGACGCGGTGTACGACGACATGGAGCGGGCCCGGCCGATGGACCGCCTCATCTGCGGCGACGTGGGCTTCGGCAAGACCGAGATCGCCATGCGCGCCGCGTTCAAGGCGGCGGTGGGCGGCAAGCAGGTGATGGTGCTGGTGCCCACGACCATCCTGGCCCAGCAGCACCAGGCCACCTTCAAGGAGCGCTTCGCGGACCTGCCGGTGACCGTGGACATGGTCAACCGGTTCCGCAGCGCGGCCGAGGTGCGCGAGGTGCTGGCGCGGTTCGCCGAGGGCAAGCTCGACGTGCTGGTGGGCACCCACCGGCTGCTGTCGATGGACGTGCGCCCGAAGGACCTGGGCCTGGTGATCGTGGACGAGGAGCAGCGCTTCGGCGTGGCCCAGAAGGAGTCGCTGCGCCAGCTTCGCGTGCGGGTGGACGTGCTGGCCATGAGCGCCACCCCGATCCCGCGCACCCTGCAGATCTCCATGTCGGGCCTGCGCGACATCAGCGTGATCGAGACGCCGCCGCGCGGCCGCCGGCCCATCGCCACCCATGTGGGCGAGTACCAGGAGCACGTGGTGCAGGAGGCCCTGCGCCGCGAGCACGAACGCGGCGGGCAGTCGTTCTACCTGCACAACCGGGTGGAGACGATCCAGCAGGCCGCCGAGCGCGTGCGCGCGCTGGTGCCCGACCTGCGGGTCGTGGTGGCGCACGGGCAGATGCCCGAGCACCAGCTCGAGGACGTGATGATGGGCTTCATCCGCGGGGACGGCGATGTCCTGGTCGCGACGAGCATCATCGAGAGCGGCATCGACATCCCCCAGGCCAACACGCTCATCGTGGAGCGGGCCGACGCCCTGGGCCTGTCGCAGCTCTACCAGATCCGCGGACGGGTGGGCCGCAGCAGCGTGACCGCCCACGCGTATCTGCTCTACCCCGACGAGGCCGCGCTCACCCGCGACGCCGCGGCCCGGCTGCGGGCGCTGGCGGA
Organism: Actinobacteria bacterium Ga0077560; assembly: GCA_001464275.1. Classification (GTDB taxonomy): domain Bacteria; phylum Actinomycetota; class Thermoleophilia; order Miltoncostaeales; family Miltoncostaeaceae. The sequence goes on from LNFL01000110.1 coordinate 37,931, forward strand.
CTACACCGAGCTGGGCTCCGGCCTGCGCATCGCCATGCGCGACCTGGAGATCCGCGGCGCGGGCAACCTGCTGGGCGACGAGCAGACCGGCCACGTCGCCGCGGTGGGTTTCGAGCTCTACGTGGAGATGCTCCAGGAGGCCGTGGCGCTGGGGCAGGGGCTCCTGGTGCCCGAGCGCGAGGTGCGGGTGGACATCCCCATCTCGGCCTACATCCCCACCGACTACGTGCCGTTCGAGGCCGCCAAGATCGAGCTGCACCGGCGGATCTCGCTGGCCTCGGACCTGGAGTCGGTGGCGACGCTGCGGGACGAGATCAGCGACCGGTTCGGTCCTCCCCCGCCCGGCGTGGAGGCGCTGCTGGGCGTCCAGGAGCTGCGGGTCCGGATGCGCGAGGCCGGCGCGGCCCAGGTGGCGGTGCGGGGCGGCCGGGTGGTGCTCGCCCCGGTGAGCCTCACCAGCCAGGCCCTGAAGGACCTGCGGGAGCGAGCCCACCGCGCGCTCTACGACTCGCGCGCGCAGACCGTTTCGGTCCCCGCGCCGTCCGCGCCCTCGGAGCGGGTGGAGGCGGCGAACGAACTGCTGCGCGTGCTCGCCGGCCTGGCCGCCCCGGCGGCCACCGCGTGAGGCGCCGTTGGTCCGTCACACCGGGGTTGCCGGGAACGCCGGAACCCCGTGCTAGCATCCCGCCCGCCGTGGGATCCGGAGCTCGCTCACATCGCCCCCGAACGCGTTTCGTAGCGGGCATCGCCATCCTCCTGGCCGGGGCCACCCTGGGCCTGAGCGCCTGCGGCAGTGACGACGGCGCCAACCTCCCGGACGGCGTGGTCGCCCGCGTGGGTGACTCCGACATCACCCAGACCCAGCTCGACCGTCTGCTCGAGCAGGCCGAGGCGGGCCAGCAGGGCACGGCGTTCCCGAAGAAGGGCACTCCGGAGTACACGGACTACGAGCGCCAGGGCCTGCAGCAGCTCATCTCGCAGCGGATCATCGAGTTCGAGGCGAAGAAGTGCGGCAAGCCGTGCGTCGTTCCGAACGCCGACGTCGAGAAGCAGCTCGACACGCTCAAGGAGCAGCAGAGCGGCGGGGACGACAAGAAGTTCGCCACGTTCCTGAAGGACCGCAAGTTCACGCTCGCCGAGGCCCGCCGGGTCGTCCGCATCACGCTCGCCCAGACCAAGGTCGAGAACAACGTGACCCGCGGCATCCGCTTCACCCCGGCCGATGCGAAGAAGTACTACGACTCGAACCGCACCGAGTTCCGCCGCCAGGAAGAGCGCACCGCCTCCCACATCCTGGTCGCGACCGAGGCGGAGGCCACCGCGCTGCGTGCCGAGGCGACGCCCGCGAACTTCGCGGCGCTGGCCAGGGCGAACTCCACCGACACGGGCACCAAGACCAACGGCGGTGACCTGGGCCTCATCCAGAAGGGCCAGCTGGTCCCGGAGTTCGAGAAGGTCGCCTTCGCCCTCAAGCAGGGGCAGATCTCCGAGCCGGTGAAGACCCAGTTCGGGTGGCACCTCATCTTCGTCACCAAGGTCACCCCGGCCCGCACGATCCCGTTCGCCGAGGCCCGCGCGGACATCATCAAGCAGCAGCTCGCGGCGAAGCGCCAGGCCGAGCTCCAGAAGTGGGGCGAGACCACCCTGAAGTCGTGGGAGGACCGGACGGTCTACGCCAACGACGACCTGAAGCCGCAGACCAGCACCGAGGGCTCCACCACCGCCCCGTGACGCTGGTCGTGGGGCTGGGGCCCGGGGATCCGGACGCCGTCCCCGCCGCGGCGCTCGCCGCGATCGCACCGCCCGCGCACGTGTTCGCGCCGCCGCTGGCCGACGCACTGCTGGCGGCGCTCGTCCCCGTGGTGCCGGAGCCGCTCACGGACCCGTCCGGGCTGCCGCCCGATGCGGTGGTGGTGGCGCCCGACACGGAGGCCCACGCGCTGGCGTGCGCGCTGCCGGCCGCCGAGACCGTGCCGTCCCGGGCGTCGCTGCGGAACCGCGCCATCGGCGCCCAGGTGGCCCGGCTGGCCGAGGTGGGGCTGCGGCTGCGGCGCGACTGCCCGTGGGACCGCGAGCAGGACGCGTCCACGATCGTCCCGCACACCATCGAGGAGGCCTTCGAGGTGGCCGACGCGGTGGCGTCGGGGGACCCCGCCAAGCAGGCCGACGAGATCGGTGACCTGCTGTTCCAGGCGGTGTTCCTGGCACAGCTGCTGGAGGAGTCCGGCGACGCCGACCTGGGCAGCGTCGCCTCCGGCCAGGCCGACAAGCTGATCAGCCGGCACCCCCACGTCTACCGCGACGCGGTCGCCCGGGACGCGGGCCGCGTGCTGGATCTGTGGGAGCGCCGCAAGCGCGAAGAACGGGCCGACCAGGGGATCTTCCACGACCTTCCCGCGGGGTTGCCGGCCCTGGCGTACGCGACGAAGGCCCAGAAGCGGGCCGCGTCGGTGGGCTTCGTCTTCGGCAGCGTCGACGACGCGCTGGACCAGCTGCGCGAGGAGGTCGCCGAGCTGACCGCCGACCCGGTGGCCGACGAGCTGGGCGACGTGCTGTTCGCCGCGGTGGCGGTGGCGCGGTGGATCGGCGCCGACCCCGAGTTGGCGCTGCGCGCGACCGCGCTGCGGTTCCGCGGACGGGTGGAGCGCGGTGCGGCGCTGGCCGCCGAGGCGGGGGAGCGGTTCGAGGAGCTGCCGCCGGAGCGCCAGCTGGAGTGGTACGTGCGGGGCCGCCTGTCGGGGTGATCCCGCCGCGGGGCGAAAGAGCCCCCGCCGGAGGCCGATACAGAGCATCGTGGAACGGACTCCGCAGCGCCCCCCGGGTGGTACGCCGGGGCGTGGCGCCACCGACGTGCGCGAACTGCTCGTGCTTGCCTCCGAGGAGCTGCGCGGACCGCTGACGTCCGTGAGCGGCTACCTCCAGGTGCTGCTGGACGGCGAGGTGGGTGAGCTGGGCGCCGGGCAGGCGCGGGTGGCGGCGATCGCGGCCCGCAACGCCGAGCGTATGGAGCGTCTGGTGGACGACCTCATCGTGGTCGCCCAGCTGCACGCGGGCGCGCCGGCCGACGAGGCGGTGGACATGGCCGCCCTGCTGCGCGAGCGCGTGCGGGACGCCGCGCCGGCCGCGGAAGGCAAGGGCGTGCGCCTGGGGGCGGGCACCGAGCCGTGTCCGGCGGTGTGCGGGGACCCCCTGTCGCTGGGGCAGGCGGTGGACTACCTGCTGGAGCACGCCATCGGGTTCTCGATGCCCGGGGGCACGGTGGAGGCCCTGGCGTGCGCGGTGGACGGCACGGTGGTGGTAGAGGTGCGCGACGAGGGCCTCCCGGTGGAACCCGGCGAGGTGGGGGAGCTGTTCGCCGGGCGGTCCGCACCGGCGGCGGCGGGGCCGCGCGCCATGCTCGGATCGCGGCTGGGCCTCTACCTGGTGCGGCTGGTCGCCGAGGCCCACGGCGGGCGGGCCGAGGCGGAATGCGGGGCCGATGGCAGCACCCGGCTGCGGATGGTGCTGCCCGCGCGGGCGTCCGCGGAGGTGGGCAGACTGTCGGCATGACGGTCTCCCCTCAGCACGATCCCACCGCCGTTGGCGGGCGCCGCACGATCGCCGCCCTGATCGACCTGGCCGTCTACTTCGTGCTCGGCTGGCTGGTGTTCGCGGCCATGTCGACGAGCTACGGCAGCGAGTCGTACGAGAGCTGCACGGACTTCGAGGACCGCGTCGGCGGCGTTCAGCTGTGCGTGGGGTTCAACTCCGACATCCACGTGGTCGAGGGCACCAGGGCGTTCGTCTACCTGGCGATCACCATCCTCATCTGGCTGGCGTACCACGGGCTGGTGCAGGGGCTGGTGGGCGCCACGCCGGGCAAGCTCGTCACGGGCCTGCGGGTGGTGAACGCCGCCGGAGCGCCGGCCGGGATCCCGCGGAACCTGCTGCGCAGCTCGACGCTCGCGGTTGGATGGCTCGCGTTCGGCGTCGGCTTCTTCATCGCCGCGCTGGTCGGCGCGATCCTGATCCTCGGTGGCCGGGACCACCAGCGCGTCGGCGACCGGCTCGCGAAGACCTACGTCGTGCGGACCCGCGACGTGGGACGCCCACCGTCGCAGGCGTCGCTGCTCGCGGCCGCGGCGATGTCCACGGGCACGCCCCCGCCCCCGCCTCCGGTCCCGCAGACCGACCGCTGACGACCGGCCCGGGCTGGATCCCCGCGGCGCGGCATCCGGCGGGCCGCCGGTAGACTCACCGGCGTCCGTCGCCGAGCCCCGGGGGGCCCATGTCGCAGATCGTCGCCGTTCACGCCCGTCAGATCCTCGACTCCCGGGGGCAGCCCACGGTCGAGGTCGAGGTCACGCTCGCAAGCGGGGCCATGGGCCGCGCCGCCGTCCCGTCGGGGGCGAGCACCGGCGCGTTCGAGGCGGTCGAGCTCCGCGACGGTGAGTCCGGGGTCTACAACGGCAAGGGCGTCCAGAAGGCGGTCGCCAACGTGGACGACGAGCTCGCCGGCGTGCTGGTGGGCCTGGAGGGCTCCGACCAGGCGGTCGTGGACCGCACGATGATCGAGCTGGACGGCACCCCCAACAAGGGGCGCCTCGGCGCGAACGCCATCCTCGGCTGCTCGCTCGCTGTGGCCCAGGCCGCCGCGGCCGAGGCCGGCCTGCCGCTGTACCGCTACCTGGGCGGCACGCGGGCGCATCGCCTGCCGGTGCCGCTCATGAACATCCTCAACGGCGGCGCGCACGCCGACAACTCCGTGGACCTCCAGGAGTTCATGGTCGCGCCGGTCGGCGCCCGCAACTTCGCCGAGGCCCTGCGGATGGGCGCCGAGGTGTACCAGGCGCTGAAGGCCGTCCTGAAGGGCCGGGGCCTCGCCACCGGCGTGGGCGACGAGGGCGGCTTCGCCCCGAACCTGGACAGCAACATGCAGGCCCTCGAGGTGATCATGGAGGCGATCGAGCGCACCGGGTACACGCCCGGCGAGCAGATCGCCCTGGCGCTCGACCCCGCCACCACCGAGCTCTACAAGGACGGCGCGTACCACCTGGAGGGCGAGGGCCGCGTCCTCACCTCGGAGCAGATGGCCGACTACTGGGTGGAGCTGTGCGACAGGTTCCCGATCGTGTCGATCGAGGACGGCATGGCCGAGGAGGACTGGGCCGGCTGGGAGCTGCTCACCCAGCGGCTCGGCGACCGCGTGCAGCTGGTGGGCGACGACCTGTTCGTCACCAACGTGCAGCGCCTGAAGACCGGCATCGAGCGCAAGGCCGGCAACGCCATCCTCATCAAGCTCAACCAGATCGGCACGCTGTCGGAGACCCTCGCGGCCATGGACATGGCGGCCCGCGCGGGCTTCGCGTCGATGGTGTCCCACCGCTCCGGCGAGACCGAGGACGTGTTCATCGCGGACCTGGCGGTCGCCACCGGGTGCGGCCAGATCAAGACCGGCGCGCCGTCCCGCAGCGAGCGGGTGGCCAAGTACAACCAGCTGCTGCGGATCGAGGAGCGCCTCGGGCCGGCGGCCAGCTACCCCGGCGCAGGGGCATTCCGGGTCTCCTGATCCTGTCCGGGGGTGTCGCCACGTCCGGGCGCGGAGCGGTTCCACCGCCCGCCGGCGTGAGCGGCGCCCCCGGTCGCGGGACGACCCGCGGGGCAGGAGCCCGGGCTCCGATCGCGTACCGGTCAGGGAACGGGCCCACGGGTGGGCCCCGACCCCTGGAGTCCCCCCACGCGATCTCCGCGCACCATCGTCCTCGCGGGAGTGCTGACCGCGGTCTGCATCGGGTACATCGGCCCGGTGAACGGCTACATCTCGCAGCGGTCGGAGCTGGCGAGCGAGCGGGAGGGCCTGGCGCGCCTGGAGGCGCGGCGCGACGCCCTCGCGGTGCAGTTGCGCGCGCTGGAGCGGAACGACGTGCTGGAGGCCCGTGCCCGCCAGCTGGGACTGCTGAAGCCCGGGGAGCGCGGGTTCGTGCTCAAGCGGTCGGAGCTGGAGCCGCCGCCCCCGCCACCGGAGCGCGCCGATGACGGCATCTGGGGCTGGCTCACCTCCAAGTTCTGACCCGCCGGTGGGCCACGGGACCGACTCCTCGGCCATCGCCGCCCTGCTCGGCCGTGACCCCTTCACCAGCCACCGCGTCGCGGTGCGCTGTCCGCACGGCGGGCCGGCGGTGCTGGAGAACGACCCGGTGGATCTGCGCGGACGGCCGTTCCCGACCCGTTTCTGGCTGTCCTGCCGCGCCATGGGCGAGGCGGTGAGCCGCCTGGAGGCCGCCGGAGGGGTCAAGCGCCTGGAGGCCGATGCGTCGATGCGGGATGCGCTGCTGGCCGCGAACGCCCGCCACGGCGAGCTGCACGGCGGCAGGAACATCGGCGGGGTACGGAATCCCGAGACGGTCAAGTGCCTGCACGCCCACCTGGCGTTCGGCCTGGCGACCGGCGGCAACCCGGTCTCGGACTGGATCCTGCGCGAGTCCGGCGCGAGCTGGCCGGAGGTGTGCTGCGTGCCGGAGGAGCCCGGCGCGGATGCCTGAGGCGACACCGCACATGGCGGGGAGCCGCCCATGACCGACACGCCCGGCCGGATCCCGCCGCGGGACGACGACGACCTGCCCCCCATCTCGAGCTTCCGGGAGATCCCCGGGATCCCGGACCTGCGCGACGACCCGGAGTTCACGCCGCGTCCCCGCCCGCCCCGCCCGCCGCAGCAAACCCCCAAGAAGGTCACCCTCGCCCTGGCGGTGCTGATGGCCCTGCTGGCCATGCTGGTGGGCGTGGCCCTGGGCTACACCGCCCGCGGCGGCGGGGAGGCCCCGCCGCTGGAGACCATCGAACGGGACGTCCCGGTGGTGACCGTCACCCCGGGGGAGTAGCCCCCGGGGCGGGCGCCGTCCATACCGCGGCCAGCACCGGGTCGGTGGTCTCGCCGCGCTCGATGAGCGCATGGATCTCGGGCAGCGCCTCGCGCCGCAGGTAGACGTGGCGCTGACCCACGCTCGGCTTCTCGCCGAGCAGTCCGGCGCGCAGGAGGGCCTCGCCCACCTCGAGGGCGTCGTGCCGCTGATCGGCCGGGGCGCCGCGGTACATGTGGTCGAACGCGGTGTGGTAGCCGGTGCCCACCTTGCCCATCCGCAGCAGCCGCTGGAGCACGCGCCGGGCGTGCCGCCGGCGGGGGCACGGGTCGTCGTCGATGCCGTACCCGGGCCGGGGCGCCTCCTCCTCCCGCGGCTCGCCCTCAAGTCCCCAGTTGCGCAGGTTCACCACGAGCTCGGGCCCCATGCCGGGGCCCTCGACCGGCTGACCGCGGGCGGCCAGGGCGATGGCGACCTCGACCGGGTGGGCATCGACCGCCGCGGCGAGCGCCACCAGCCCGGTGCCCCGCCCCGGCCGGGCGGGGGGCAGCTCCACCTCCGGCGGATCGCCGATGACCTCCGGCGGCAGGGTGGCCGTCGCAACGCGCGCGGCGTCGGGGTTGCGCTCCGCCAGCGCCAGGGGCGCGAGGTCGTCATCGGCGCCCGGCACCTCGAGGCAGGTCCAGCCCTCCCAGTCCAGGATGCGGATGCCCTTCGCATCGGCGCCGGCATCCACCGCGGCGGCGATGCACCGCACCAGGACCCCGGCCGGTCCCCGGGGGCCGAACGCCGTGCTGGCGGATGCGCTCACCGGCAGCACCCACACCGGGGCGCCCTCGGCGCCGCGGCCGGTCCAGACCCACAGCGTGTAGGTGCGACCGTGGGTCTCGCGGGCCGATGCGGCCAGGGTCTGCCGCACCGCCTCGTCGGCGTCGCCGCGCTGCCAGGCCACCAGCCCCCGCGCGACCTCGGCGGGGTCGCGCGCCAGATCCGAGAAGGTGACATCCCGCGCCATGGACCCAACCGTAGCGGGGCCCGGGCGGTTCACCGCGTGGAGAGGGCCCCCACGCGCGGCGGGTCGCCCACCACCTCGACGCCCTCCAGGCGCAGCAGCCGGGCCTTCAGGGGCACGCCGCCGCCATAGCTCCCGAGCCGTCCGTCCGAGCGCACCACCCGGTGACACGGCACCACGACCGGCAGCGGGTTGGTGGCGCAGGCGGTGCCGGCGGCCCGCACCGCGAGCGGCCGGCCCGCGCGGGCGGCGAGCTCCGCGTAGCTCACCACCTCGCCGTACGGCACCCGCGCCAGCGCCTCCAGCGCCTCGCGGCGGAAGCCGCCGCGCACCAGCGCCCAGTCCAGCGGCACGTCCAGGTCCCGTCGGGTGCCGGCCAGGTACTCCAGCAGGACCGCGGCGTGGTCGGCCACCCCGGCCGGGTCCTCCACCGGCGTGCCGGCCTCGCGCAGCTGCTCGACGACGTCGCGGCGGTCGTCGCCGGGCAGCGCCACGAGCACCAGCCCGCGCGTCGAGGCGGCAACCACGAACGTGCCGGCGTCGGTGGGCAGGCCGGTCCAGGCGATGACGCTCATCGAGCCTCCAGTGCGGTGTTCCAGAGATGGACGGCGCCGTAGGCGCGCCAGGGCGCCCACGGCGCGGCGCGGCGACGCACGGCGGCGGCATCGCCGCCGAGCACGCGCCGGATGACCAGGTCCCCGGCGGGGAACGCGTCCGGGTCGCGCAGCCCGCGCATGGCGATGTAGTCGGCCGTCCACGGGCCGATGCCCGGGATGCGCAGCAGCCCCTCGCGCGCGGCCTCGGGGTCGGCCGCCGGGCCCAGGTCGAGATCGCCCGCCGCGACGGCGCCGGCGAGGGCGCGCACCGCGCGCCGCCGGCCCGCCGGCATCGCCAGCGCCGCGTCGGGCGCATCCGCGATCGCATCCGGGGTGGGGAACAGCGTGGTGAGCGCGCCGCGGGCGTCCGGCAGCGGCTCGCCCAGCAGGGCGGCCAGCCGGGCCGCCGCGGTGGTGGCCGCGGCCACCGAGACCTGCTGGCCCAGCACCGCGCGCACCGCGAGCTCGAACGGATCCCATGCGCCGGGGACGCGCAGCCCGGGGTGGGCGGAGACGGACGCCGCGACCGCGGGGTCGGCGGCCAGCACCGCCTCCACCGCCATGGGGTCGGCGTCGAGGTCGGCCAGCCGCCGCGCTCGCGCGGCGGCCTCGGCGACGGTCCCCACGCCCGCGCCGCGGATGGTGAGCAGCGCGCGCGGATGGTCGGGATCCGGGCGCAGCTCGATGATCGCCGGCCGCCCGCCCAGACGCGCCGTCCGCGCATAGGCGCCGCCGGTGACCGTCTCCACGCCGGGGATGGCGCGGGCGGCGAGGAAGGCGAGCAGGTGGGCCCAGTCGAGCGGCGGGCGGTACGCCAGGCGCAGCACCAGCGCCGCGTCGGCGGGGGCGGTGCGGCGGCGGCGCAGCTGGGTGGGGGTGACGCCGAAGCCGGCCCGGATCTCATCGTTGAAGCGCCGGATGCTGCGGTACCCGGCCTCGGCCGCGACCCGCGCCATCGGCAGGTCGGTCTGGTCGATGAGCATGCGGGCCAGGCCCGCGCGGCGGGTGCGCGCGAGCTCCGCCGGGCCGGCGCCGAGGTGATCGGCCAGGATGCGGCGCAGCTGGCGTTCCGAGACGTGCAGCTCGGCGGCGAGGCCCGCGACGGGGTTGCGGTCGAGGTAGCCCGCCTCGATCAGGCGCAGCGCCCTGCGGGTGACGGCCGGGTGCTCGGCGGCGGCCGAGGGCGGCGGGGCGGTCTCGGGGCGGCACCGCCGGCAGGCCCGCAGCCCGGCGCGCTCGGCGGCGGCGGCCGACGGCAGGAACCGCACGTGCTCGCGCTTCGGCAGCCGGGCCGGTGAGCACGCCCGTCACGAAGCGCCCGTCGAAGCGCGGGTCGCGGCTGGCGAGGGCCCGGTAACAGGCGTCGAAGTCCAGGGTCATCGCGTTCAGCGTAACCCCGCGGGCGGCCATGGGCTGGCCGTCAGCGGACACCGCAGCGACGCGCGCGGACTGGCCGAAGGTCGGTGGGCCGACGGCCGGCCGGCGGCTAGCGTCCCGCCCGCCGCGTGACCGTGCCCCACGTTCCCGAGGAGTCCCATGCACACCCGGCCCCGTTCCATGTGCGCCCGCCTTCGGGCGGTCACCCTGTCCCTGCTGCTCGTGGCGGTCGCGGCGATGGGCGCCGCGCCCCAGCGCGCGCCCGCGATCGCCGGGGGCGCGCTGGCGAACCAGGCGGAGTGGCCCTTCATGGTGGCGCTGCTCAACCGCGCGCAGCCGGACGCGGTGCAGGCCCAGTTCTGCGGCGGGACGATGGTGCGCTCCGACTGGGTGCTCACCGCCGCGCACTGCGTCACCGGGGACGACGGCCGGCTGACGCCGCTCGAGGAGATCGACGTGGCCGTGGGCATCGCCGACCTCACCACCGTGTGGACCGGGTGCACGTGTACCCGCGGTGGCGCCCAAACGCCACCGGTGACCGCGCCTTCGCCTACGACCTGGCGGTGCTCCACCTCGTGCGGCCCGCGGGGACGCCGGTGGCGCTGCCGCTCGCGCAGCTCCCCGACGCCTACCGCCCGTCCGAGGCGCGGGTGGCCGGATGGGGACGGGAGGCCACCGACACGTACCCCTCGCAGCTCAAGACCGCCCGCATCTCGGTGTCGACGCCCACGACCTGCCGCGGGGTGTTCAACGTCCATGGCGTGATCTGCGGGACGCTCCCGGCCAGCGGCGAGGCGTCGACCTGCGACGGGGACTCCGGCGGTCCGCTGGTGGACACCTCCGAGGACGTGCCGCGGCTCATCGGGGTGGTGAACTTCGGCCTGGACGGCGTGTGCGAGCGCGGCGCGACCGGGGCGTTCGCCGACGTCGGCACGTTCCGGACCTGGGTGGCCTACATCACCCGCGCACAGGGCCGCACCGACCTGTCGCTCCCGGAGGTGTCGTCCGTGCGGGCGCGGGACCTGGGTTCGCGCATCCGCGTGCTGGTCACCTGGTGCCAGGACGGCGCCCGGGGCCGGCCGATGCGCGCCGACATGTTCCTGGCCCGCGCGGGTGACGGGACGATCGTGCGGCGTCAGACCGTGCGGGGCGCGGCCACCGACCGCTGCATGACCGCGACGTTCTTCGCGGACGACACCTTCCCCAACGGCCCGTACCTGGTGGTGGGCAAGGTCATCGACGTGCGGTCCGGCATGAGCTTCCGCGCGCCGGCCGTGCGGTTGCGCATCCGCTGAGCGGGCGTCGGGTCCGGCCCGCCGGGGGCCGGACCCGATCCCGGATCATCAGCGGCGGGTGACGGTGAGCGCCATGAAGCTCCCCACGTAGCCGTTCCCGGCCTTGGGGATGAACTCGACGCGGTACCGGCCGGTGTCGCGCACCCGGAACTCGAACCGCCCGGAGGCGGGGATCGCCTTGGCCTGCTTGCGGATCTTGCGGCTGCCCTGGACCTTGAAGAGCACCAGCGAGCCCGCCTTGTTGAAGCGGCCGCCGTCGAGCTGGCCCCGGATGGGGAACACCGTCCCGGGGTTGATCGTGGGCGAGCGGTTGAAGAACTTCGGCGCGATGCGGATGGTCGCGGTGTTGCTCTGGGCGCTGGACACGGCGGCGCCGCTGAGAAGGGTGCTGGGGTCGACCACCGCCACCACGTCGGTGGGCGCCGAGATGCGCTTGGTCGGGAAGATGTGGAACAACCCGTCGCCGATCGCGCAGGTGCTGGGCGAGCCGATCTGCGCGCCGGTCGCGCTGTTGATGAGGCGCACCTGGCCTCCGGTGCCCAGGCACCCGGTGACCGGCTGGCCCGCGTCGTCGGTGACCGCGACCAGGAACTGCTGCTGGAAGACGGTGCCGTAGAACACATACCCCTGCGTTCCGCCACCGACGTCGCCGTAGGCGGTGATCCCGCTGTTGCGCGGAACGTTCATCGTGAGCGCTGCGGTGGCCGCGCTGGCGACCGGGACGGCGGTGAGGGCGGCCGCGGCGGAGGCGGCGAGGACTGTGCGTGTGCGCATCGTGAGCGAGCTCCTGGCGTGGACTGTGTGCATTCTGCACACACGAACCGGTCGTCCGGCAGGTCCCGTCAGGTGCGCGGAACCGTTCCCGCCGCGGCCACGGTCATCGTGAGGCGCAGCAGCCGCGCGTCCTCCAGGCCGTCCTGGAGCGTCGCGGCGACCTGACCGGTCGCATCCTCGGCCCCCGAGGCCCCCGCGAGGCCCAGCGCGACCAGCGTCCGGACCTCCGCGAGGCCGGCCATCGCGAGGCAGTCGGCCAGCCGCTCGGCCTGGCGCAGCGGGGGTTCGCCCGGACGCTCGGGCTCCCGGACCAGGACCGTGCCGCCCGCGCGCGTCACCCGGATGGCCTCGGCGAGCGTCGCGGCGAGGTCGGCCGTGCGATCGGCCTCCACCCAGGTGAGCCCCGCGCTGCCGCTGAGCACCGGCAGCGCGCCCGTCGCGCCGTCGAGCACGGTGGCGGGCCGGCCGGCATCGCGCAGGTGCGCGCGCAGCGCCTGCACGGCGGCGGGATCCGGATCGACGACCACCACGCACCCGGGGCCGGCGGCGGCCGCCAGCTCACCGGCGGGACCCCGCGCGGCCCCGGCCAGCACGGCCGGAACCCCCTCGCGGATCCGCGCCCACGTCATGATCCGCGTGAGGTCACCGTTCAGCTCGACGGTGCTGCCCTCCCTCGGAACGGTGCGCGCGGCGACGGCCATGGGGTGAGTCTCCCCCCGGTGCCACGGGGGCGGCCAGCACCCTGGGTGGGGCCATCGCTCACCCCCCGCCGTAGTCGCGGTTCGCCCGGTACGCCCAGGCGAAGACCTCGGCGATCACGGCGTACAGCTCCGGTGGGATCGCCTGCCACAGGTCCAGCTGCGACAGCGCCTCGGCCAGGTCGGGGTCCTCCTGGATGGGCACGCCGTGCTGGCGGGCGGCCTCCAGGATGCGGTCGGCCACCTGCCCGGCGCCGGTCGCGGTGACCCGCGGCGCGTTGTCGCGCTCGGCGTCGTACCCCAGCGCGATGGCACGGCGGCGCGCCGGCGCCCGTCCGGCGCTCATGCGCTGAGGTCCAGGCCGGATGCGGGCGGGCCGGGCAGCACGCGGCGCTGAGCTCCCGGCGCCATGCGATCGACCCCGACGCGGACGGGGCGCTCGCCGCCGCCGGCGCGCTCCAGGGCGTCGGCCAGGTCGGCCGTGCGGCCCTTCAGGAACTCCCGGACCGTCTCGTTGGACGACCGCACCACCGCATCGGTGCCGTGCGCGCCGACGGTCGCCTCCACCACCATCTGCCCCAGCGAGGACATGGTGAGCAGGAAGGCGATGCGCGTGGAGCGCCCGCCCTCGCCGCCCGGACCGCCCCCCTCGTGGTCGGGCATCACGCGCACCTCGGCGGTCTGGCCGCCCGGAAGCGGCACCTGCAGGTACGCGCCCTGCGCGGAGGGATCGGTCGCGGGCGCCGCGGCGGACGGGGCCAGCGCCTGGGCGGCGAGGGCGTCGGCGGTGCGCTCGGCCAGACGCGCGGCGGGCTGCGGGGTCTCGGGGTCGGATGCGATGCCCAGCAGCAGTGACCGCAGGCTGGCGTCGGGCGCCTCGCCGGCGCGCAGGCGCGCCTCCTGCCCGTGACCCAGATCGGCGATCGCCCGGCGGAGCCCCTTCGGGTCGCCCCCGGCGGCTCGGCGGGCGATGTCCTCCACCAGCGCGGTGAACGCGCCGAGGCTCGCCGGGACCTGCTGGGTGGTCGCCGGGGCGGGTGGGGCCTGGCCCTGCTGCACGGCGGGCTGGGCACCGGGTGGCGCGCCCGGCGCGGGCGGCGGCTGGCCCGGCGTGGCGGGTGACTGGCTCCCCGGGGCCGGCTGCTGCCCCGCCGGGGATCCGGGCGCGGCGGGGATGGGGGCCGGCGTGGCCGGCATGCCGGGAGACACCGGGGCGCCGGACGGCAGGGGCTGGCCGGTCACCGCGCCGGCCGGCGGTCCCGGTGCGGCGGTGGCGGGCTTGCCGGGCGTGGTGGTGGCGGGCTGGCCCGGGGCCGCGGGCTGCGGTTGCCCCCCCGCTGCGGCGGGCGCGGGCTGGCCCTGGGCGCGAAGGGCGTCGGCGATCATGGTGAGCGCCCGCCCCAGCTGCGGGCCCTCGGCGAGCTCCGCCAGCCCGGCCACCGCGGCGGGCGTGGTGGGCAGGCCGGCGGCGGCGAGCCGCACGAACGCGTCCGCCTGCGCGGGGGTCTGCACGCCCGCCGCCACCGCGCGGCCGGCGAGGGAGGTGAGCGCGGCCGGGTCGGGACGCTGGGCGGCCGGCAGCTCCGCGAGCGCCGCCATGAGGGCCCGGGCCGCGGCGGGCGGCAGGCCGGGCAGCGCCGGGGCGCCACCGCGTGCCGGGGTCTCGTCCGGGATGATCCGGAGGGCGATGCGGGCGTCGTCGGCCTGGGCGACCTGCAGCCGCACCTGCTGGCCGGGCTCCAGCGGCACCTGGCTCTGCACCACCACCCGCCGGCCCGCCAGGGCCAGCTCCACCTGCCCGTCGATGGCCTCGCCGATGACCCTGGCGGCGAGCATCTGCCCCAGCGTCACCTCCATGACCGGGCGCATGAGCAGCTGCTGCCCGCCGGCGGCCTGGGTGGCCGCGCGCACCGCGGCCTGAACGGTCTGTGCCGCGTCCATGCCGTTGTTCTCGGCGGATCCGGCCCCCGCCTGTAGCGGCCCGCGCGCACGCGAGGGGGGACGCGGCGCGTCAAGTCGGGGTGCGGTCATGCCGATAGGGGCCACGAACGGACTCCCACCACGGACGGGACAGCTTGCTCAGAGGGATCTACATCGCAGGCACCGGAATGCTCACGGAGAGCCTCCGCCAGGAGGTCGTGGCGAACAACCTCGCCAACGCGACCACCACGGGCTACAAGCGCACCGCGAGTGCCACCGAGCCCTTCGAGACGGCGCTCCTTCGCAACATGGCGATGCCGGACCGGCACGAGGTGGGCGAGGCCAACTTCGGCTCCCAGCCCAGCCGGCTCGACGTGGTGAACACCCAGGGTGCCCTGCGCAGCACCGGGAACCAGCTCGACCTCGCGATCGTCGGGGACGGGTGGTTCACGGTGAACACGCCCAACGGCACGCGGTACACCCGTGACGGGACGTTCACGCTGAACGCCGAGGGCACCCTCACCACCAAGGAGGGCCACCCGGTCCTCGGTGAGAACGGCCCCGTGACGCTGTCGCGCACGAAGGCGATCGGCATCGGTCAGGACGGCTCGGTGACCCAGGACGGCGAGACGGTCACAACCCTGAGGATCACCGCGCTCCAGGCCGACTCCCTGGCCAAGGAGGGAGCCAACCTCCTGAACGGGACCCCGGCCGGCACGGCCACGGGTGCCGTCCGCCAGGGCTACCTGGAGGGCAGCACCGTGAACGTGGTCTCGGAGATGGTCGAGCTCATCCGCGTGATGCGCTCGTTCGAGGCCAACCAGAAGGCGGTCCAGGCGCAGGACGAGAACCTGGCTCAGGCGATTTCGAAGGTGGGTGTGGTCTAGGCCGAGTGACACCACATCGCAGCTGACCGAGCTGGACCGCCCCGAATGGGCGGGGGCTCAGGGCGCCCGATCTACCGACGGCGCCCGACCTGCGTGTCACCGGGCTGGCCATGCCCTTTCGCTTCCGTATGGACGAAAGGGATGACTGGCGATGATCGAAGCGTTGTATTCAGCGGCGTCGGGAATGCTGACGCAGCAGATGGGTCTCGACGTGGTCGCGAACAACCTCGCGAACGCGGGGACCGTCGGCTACAAGCGCGATCGCATGGACCAGATGGACCTGGCCTACCAGCCGTTCCGCCTGCCCTCGGGCAATGACGGCAACGTCGGCCTGGGCGCCGCGCCCGGGGCGATCGGCAAGGAGATGGTCCAGGGGATCCTCACCGAGACCGGCCGCCCGCTGGACCTCGCGATCCAGGGCGACGGCTTCTTCCAGGTCACCCGCCCGGACGGGACGCTCGCCTACACACGGGCCGGCAACCTCCAGGTGGGTGGGGACGGCCGGGTGACGCTGCCCGGCGGTGAGGTGCTGCAGCCGCGCATCACGATCGAACCGAACGTCTCGAACGTGTCGGTGGGCCAGGACGGCAAGGTCACGGGGACCGTCAACGGTCAGACCACCGACCTCGGCCAGATCCAGCTGGTGACGTTCCCCAACCCCACGGGCCTCCAGCCGATCGGCGGGAACCTGTTCCTTTCGACCGCGAACTCCGGCACCGGCACCCCGGGGAACCCCGGGACCGGTGAGTACGGCACGCTGACCGCCGGCTACACCGAGGGCTCCAACGTCGCGATCGCCACCGAGATGATCACCATGATCACCACGCAGCGCGCCTTCGAGGCGTCCGCCCGTGTGGTCTCGGCGTCGGACGAGATGTGGGGCATCGCGAACGGCCTGCGCCGGTGATCGGCATCCCCGGCATCCAGACGCTGCGCGCCGCGCAGCTCCCCGCCGGCACCGCCGGCACGGGCGCGGCGGGCGGGACCGGCGCTGCCGGGACCGGCGCGAACGCCGAGATCGAGAAGGCCGCCAAGGGCATGGAGGGCATCTTCATGTCGATGCTCGTCAACGAGATGTTCAAGGGCACGGACCTGGCCGGCGGCCAGTCCGGCTACGGCGGGCTCATCACCGAGAAGTTCGGCGACGCGCTCGCCGACTCCGGCGGGATGGGCCTCGCGGCCATCCTTACCCGCCAGCTCGGAGGTGAGGCGTGAACACCCTCGGCGGCGACTACGAGAACTGCACCGTGTGCGGCCGCGTCTACGCGTTCCTGGCCCGCGGCGTGTGCGCCGACTGCCTGAACGACCGGGAGCGGCGGTTCCACGACGTGCGCGACTGGCTGCGCGGCAACCCCACGGCCACGGTCGAGGCGGCCGCGGAGGCCACCGAGACCGACGTGGAGCTGATCCTGCAGTGGATCCAGGAGGGCCGCATCCGCCGCGCCCCGCAGCCCGGCGACGTCCGGCTCGCCGAGGCGCACGCCGCCGAGGAGCGGCGCCGGCGCCTGCGCGAGGAGCTGGGCGCCGCGGTCGAGCAGGGCCCCGCCACCACCCCGTCCACGCCCCACCGGGGCTTCAACTCGAGAAGGAACCACAATGCGTGAGCGCGTCATCGAGCTGATCTCCTGCCTGGACGAGCTGATCGAGATCCAGGAGCGGCTGCTCGCGGGCGTGATCCGCCAGCGGGAGGCCATCGCCGGGGGCGATCAGGACCTCATCACCGCGGCCGCCACCGACCTCGAGACCGATGTGCTGCGCCTCGGGGCGCTCGAGAGCCGCCGCAACGTGGTGGCCGCCGAGCTCGCCGACGAGCTGGGCTGCGTCGCGGCCCGGTGGTCGGTGATCCGCGAGCGCCTGGAGGACCGGGAGCGCGCCGCCATCGGCCGCCGCGTGACCTCCGTGGAGCGCCTGGTGCGCGAGCTCGAGCTCCAGAACGCCGTGAACAGCCAGCTCGTGCGCACCGAGCTCGAGCTGGTCGACCTGTCCATCCGCAGCATCGCGAAGTCCGACCCGCGGGCCCTCACCAGGGCCTACGCACCGGGCGGTCGCGTTCCGGAGCCGGCGCCCGCCGGCCCGATGCTGCTGAACCTGGCCGCGTGAGGGCCGAACGATGCCGTCGACCTTCTTCGGACTGAACACCGCGCTCTCGGGGCTCGTCGCCCAGCAGCGCGCGCTGAACACCACCACGCACAACATCGCGAACGTGAACACGGAGGGGTACACCCGGCAGCGGGTGAACATGGAGACCTCCATCCCGTTCTCGAACCCGGCGCTCAACACGCCGGTGGGACCGGGGCAGCTGGGAACCGGCGTGCAGATCGCCGACTACGCCCGGCTGCGGGACCAGTTCGTGGACGTCCAGTTCCGGGCGCAGACCGCCGCGCAGGGCCAGTTCCAGGCCCGCAGCGACGCCCTGGCCCGCCTGAACGACGTGGTGGACGAGCCGGGTGACACCGGCCTCACCAGCCTGCTCGGCAAGTTCTGGACCAGCTGGCAGTCGCTCTCGCTGAACCCGGAGAGCCCGAGCGTCCGCGAGGCCGTCCGCGCCGCCGGTGATCAGCTGGCCACCGGCTTCAAGGAGACCCGCGCCCAGCTGGTCTCCTCCCAGAACGAGGCGAACACCCGCATCACGGCCACGACCGACGAGGTCAACCTCCTCGCCGGCCAGGTGAACGAGCTCAACCAGGCGATCGCCAAGGTCGTCGCGGTGGGGCAGGCGCCGAACGACCTCATGGACCAGCGGGACCTGCTGATCGACCGCATCGCGAAGTCCGCGAACGCCGCGGTGACCCCGGTGGGCACCACCGGCAAGGTCACCGTCGCGATCGGCGGGCAGGTGCTCGTGAACGGCGCCACCGACACGGTGAACACCGTCGCGGTGAGCGGCACCGGCGTGGTCACGGTCGGCGCGGCCGTCGCGGCCGTCACCGACGGCGCGCTGCGCGGCTACATCGACGTGCGCGACACGGTGATCGGCGGGGCCACCGGCTACCTGGCGAACCTCGACACGCTCGCCGGGACCGTCATCACCGAGGTCAACTCGCGGCACAGCACGGGCTTCGCCCTGGACGGCACCACCGGCAACGCGTTCTACGCGGGCACCGACGCCGCCACCATGGCGATCGCCCCGGGCGTCGCCGGCTCAACCGACAAGATCGCCGCGGCGAACGCCGCCGGCGAGCTGCCGGGCGGCGGCGACAACGCCGTCGACCTCGCGCAGCTCAAGATGCTGGTGCTGCCCATCGGCACCGCGACCGCCACCATCGACGGCTACTGGGGATCGATGGTGTCCCGCCTCGGCGTGGACACCGACCAGGCGCAGCGCCTCGCGGCGGTCCAGCAGAGCGTCCTCGACGTCGCGACGGGTCGCAGGGACTCGGCGTCCGGGGTCAGCATGGATGAGGAGGTCGCCGACATGGTGCGCTTCCAGCAGAGCTACAACGCGGCCGCCCGCATGATCACGACGCTCGACGGGCTGCTCGAGACCATCGTCAACCGCATGGGCCTCGTCGGCCGCTAGTCGCACGCCGTAGCCAAGGAGGGCTTCAATGCTCAGCCGTATCGGATCGCAGCAGATGGCGCGGAACTTCCTGTCGGACCTGGGTCGCACGCAGGTCGCGATCTCGGACCTGCAGCGCCAGCTGTCCACGGGCAAGCGCGTGAGCGACCCCTCCGACGATCCCGTCGGTGTGGCGCTGGCGCTCAACATCCGCGACGACCTCGAGTCGGTGCGGGCGTGGCGGCAGAACGTGGAGGACAGCAAGTCATGGCTGTCCGCCACCGACGAGGCGCTCAACAACTACCAGGACGTCGTCCAGCGGGCGCACGAGCTGACGGTGCAGGGCGCCAACGCGACGCTGTCCGCCGACCAGCGCCAGCTGATCGCCACCGAGATCCTGGCCCTGAGGGACCAGGTCGTCGAGACCGGCAACGCCAGCTTCGGCGGGCGCTACCTGTTCGGCGGCACCCAGACCAACCGGGCCCCGATGGACCCGGCGGGTCCCGGCCTGACCGCCCCCGTGAACACCAACTCGCTGAACCGTGAGGTGGGGCAGGGGCAGGTCATGAGCGTGAACATCACGGCCGACCGGGTGGTGGACCCGCCCGGTGCGGTGCCGGACATCTTCCAGACGCTCACCGACATCGGCACCTCCCTGCAGGCCGGGGACATCCAGACGGTCTCGGCCGTGGGGATCAGCCGGCTCGACGCACACATCTCGAACGCGAACTCGCTGCGCGGCGAGGTCGGCACCAAGATCAACCGCCTCGACCTCACCTCCAGCCGGTTCGACATCGACGACATCGCGCGCCAGACGCAGCTGTCGTCGATCGAGGACGCGGACATCGCGAAGACCGTCATGGACCTCCAGATGCGGCAGAGCGTGCTGCAGGGGTCCCTGGCGGTGGGCGCGCGCGTCATGCAGCGATCGCTCGTCGACTTCATCGGCTAGCGGGAACACGAGATTCCAATTTCGGATGCGCGATCCCGGCGACGACAACCCTGTGTGGCACCCCTCGTGGGAGCGGAGGCGATGGATCGCCGCGCACAAGGCTCAAGTCGGGGTCGCCGCATCCGATGACCGGGAGGCCGCAGGGGTCCATGGCCCGTACGCGCATGGCACGGCGGCAACGCAGGACACGACCACGAGCATGAGCAGGACCGTCGCGCAGACGGAGTTCGTCCCGCAGGATGCGGGCGAGCCGAGACTGCGACCCGCCCGGCCGTCACGGCCGTACGGGGATCCGGGAGGAATGATCCGACCGGGCGGCATCCGGGGAGCGGCGACCGCCGCGAACCGGGAACAGCAACAGCCGGGCAGTACGACGGTGGACACGGAAGTCCCGTCCCGACTGAGCATCCACTTGAAGGCCGTGGCAAACGGCTGGACGGATCGACAGGCGAGAAAGGACTTCAGTTGAGTCTGCGGATCTACAACAACGTCGAGGCGATGAACGCTCACCGGCAGCTGCAGGTGAACTCGTCATCGCTGTCCCGGACGATGGAACGGCTCTCCTCGGGTCTGCGCATCAACCGGGCCGCCGATGACGCGGCCGGCCTCGCGGTGAGCGAGCAGATGCGGACAAAGATCCGCGGAATGCAGGTCGCCTCCCGCAACGCGCAGGACGGCGTGAGCCTCGTGCAGGTCGCCGACGGCGCCCTGTCGGGTGTGAACGACATGCTGCAGCGCATGCGTGACCTCGCGGTGCAGGCCGCCAACGGCACCTTCACCGACACCCAGCGCGCGAACCTCGACGCCGAGCTCCAGGCGCTCATGTCCGAGGTGAACCGCGTCTCCAGCGACACCGACTTCAACGGGATCAAGATCCTGTCCGGGTCGGTCTCCACCGCGGCCAGCGCCGTGACCCTTCAGGTCGGGGCCGACGCCAGCCAGTCCATCGCGTTCACCATCGCGACGATGAACACCCAGCAGCTCGGCGTCTCGGGCATCGCCATCTCCACGGCGAACTCGGCCTCCGCGGCCATCGCGTCCATCGACGCGGCGATCGTCACGGTCAACCAGGCCCGCGCGAACATGGGTGCGGTGCAGAATCGTCTCGAGCAGACCATTAACCGTTTGAAGCTGACTGCCGAGAACCTCCAGGCAGCCGAGTCGCGCATCCGCGATGCCGACATGGCGGCGGAGATGATCGAGATGACCAAGCGTCAGCATGCTCGCGCAGGCCAACCAGCTGCCGCAGAGTGTTCTGCAGCTGCTTCAGTAGCGGCGGGCACGAGGACCTCGAGGAGGGGGCATGACCACCACACACGCAGTGACCGACGGGCCCGTGATCGCGATCGCGTCGCAGGCACTCGGAGAGATCGAGGTCCCCAGCGCAGACGCGATCAGGTTCTGCGAGCCCATCCCCGGCTTCGCCGGCTGCACCGACTACGCGCTGGTGCCGCATGTGAAGTCCGACGGCTCGCCGAACGAGAGCGTGATGTGGCTGCAGGCGCTGGAGGCACCGTTCCACGCGTTCATCGTCACGGACCCGTGGGCGATCGTGGGCGACTACGCGCCGGAGATCCCGGACTCGGAGGCGCAGCAGCTTCAGCTGCGGTCCTTCGAGGACGCCCGCGTGCTGGTGATCCTCACCGTCCCGCGAGACGGATCGGTGAGCGTGAACCTGCGCGCGCCGATCGTCTTCAACATCGTGGAGCGGCTCGCCAAGCAGGTGGTGCTGATCTCGGATCAGTACTCCACGCGTCACACGCTGGGCTGACCGCCCTCATCCCGGAGAGGTTCTCGAGCCCGCCGCCAGGCGGGCTCGGGTCGTTGGGGCTCAGGACACCACCTGGAGGTCGATGGTGGCCATCACCCGGAACGCGGGGGTGGTGCCGGTGGTCTCGAACATGACGTAGTGGTCATGCCCGGGCGGTGGGGTGGCGCCGCCGCCGAACCAGGGCGGCAGGGCCGACGGAGCACGGAGCTGCTCGAGGGTCCACGCGCCGCGCGCCCACGCCCAGTCGTCACGCCCCGAGGATCCGTGGCCGGTGGCCCAGGCGGGCGACGCGGAGGAGCTCGGCAGTGCTTCCGAGAAGCAGTTCCCGATGCCGGGGGCGTCGCACTCGGTGCCCAGGACGCGCAGGTCGAGGGTGGCGTCGCCGTCGGCGGGCACGATGATCGCCGCTCCCGGTGAGAACACCGATCCGGTCGAGCGCCGCGCGAAGCCCGTCCCGGTGACCCGGCCGTTGACCATGTGGTCCCACGAGAGCTCTCCGCGGTTCGCCCCCCGGTCCCCGTCGTCGAGGATCGCGATGCGCTGGAAGGTGACCACCGCGCGGGCCCGCGGGGTGCGGAACGCACCGGCCTCGGTGTGCACCGCCCCGTTCAGGTCCTCCGCGCGGACGGTGACGGTGTACCGGCGGCCGTGCTGCAGGCCGTCGAGGGTGTGGTCGAGTCCGGTCGCCCCGTTCGCGCTCGCGATGCTCCACGACCGGGGGGCGGCGCCCCCGTCCTGACGGACCTCGAGGGCGATGCGGCCGGGCGCCGAGAGCCGGACGCGCAGGCGCGTGCGGCCGGCCACGTCTGGGCTGTTGGCGGCCGTGGCCGAGATGATGCAGTCGGCCGTGCATCCCGCGCCGGATCCCAGCTGCGGGTCCGGCCGGTCCACGGTCGCCCGCGCCGCCCTGGTGCGGAACACACCCGTCCGCACCGACGTGCGTCCGGCGGTGTCCCGTGCCCGCACCGCGATGCGGTAGCCGGTGTCCGGTACGAGGCCGGTGAGGACGACGGTGCGCCGCATCGCGGGCACGGGGACGGACACGTGCGCGGGGGACCCGGTGGTGATGCCCAGGGGCGCGTCGAGCGGCGCGGCCTCCACCGTCACCGAGGCCGGGACGGAGGTGCGCACGTCCACCGTCGCCCCGGTGGCGGTGGAGGTCACGGCCGCGGAGGTGACGCACTGGATCGTGCAGCCGGGTGCGGCCGCGAATCCCGTGGGGCCCCCGGGAAGGGCCGTCGCCGGCGCGGCGGCGATGAGGGACAGGACGGCGGCGGTGGTGAGGCGGGACATCGCGGGCTCCTGGGGAGGTGGTGTGCACCTCCTCAACGGGCGGCCCGCGCCAGGGTGACGGCCGGATTGTTCGGGCGGTGTAAGGCCGGACGCGGCAACGGATGGTGATCGAACGTGTGTTCGACTAGCATGCGCCGCCCATGACGCCCCTCGACGACCTGCGTGCCTTCTGCGCCCTCCACCTCGGATCCGACGAGGCCGACCGGCTGGTGGGGTGGATCGCCTGGCGGACGGGGCGCAATCAGGCGCTGGCCGGCTCGGGGATGCCCGTGGAGCGGCTGGAGCACGCCATCACGCACTGGCTCGACGACTGGCAGCGGTCACGGCTGCTGGGGTGGATGCGGGCGCGGCTCGACCGTGGGGAGCCGTTGGTGCCGCGCTGAGGCCGGTCCGGGGCCCGAAACGCGACGGGCCCGGCGTTCGCCGGGCCCGTCGCGAGCGGTGCGGTGCGGTGGCGGGGGCCTAGAGGTCCTCGTCCTCGTCGTCCTCCGCGGCCTCCTCCTCGCCCATCTCGTCGAGGGAGACGTCCACGAGGTCGTCGGCGACGGGGAGGTCGTCGTCGGTCGACTCCTCCTCGACCTCCTCTTCCTCCTCGTCCTCGTCGTCCTCGGCGGCGGCGTCGCCGTCCAGGACCTGCGCGAGGGCGGGGGTGATCTCACCCTCCTCCTCGGCCACGAGGTCACTGTCGTCGTCGTCGTCCCCGAGGGTCTCGAGGAGGATGGTCTCGTCGAGCGGGTCGACGACGACCGGCAGCTGCTCGGCGAGCTCGTCCCCGCGGCCATGCGGGTCCCACTTCACACGTACTTCACCGGCCAGGATCTCCGCCTCCGACAGCGCGACGGGGTCGCGCGTCACCAACTCGCCGGCGGCGGGAGGCGGTGCTGCCTCCGCGCGGAGCTCGGCGGGGTCGGCGGTGAGCCAAAGGGTGATCTGCCGGGCGCGCTTGGAGACCGCGTGCACGAGGGCGTACCGGGATCCGTCCACGTGCTCCAAGGCCTGGTCAAGCCGACGTCCGTACAGCATCAAACCTCCCCGTGGGTTCATTTTCGATCTGAAAGAGACTCGACATACTACCGCTCGCGTGGCCGAAGAGCCGCGCAACTCCTGTTCTGGGCGCAAGGAGGCCTCGGGAAACATGCTCGTTCTCACTCGGAAGGCGAATCAGAGCATCATGATCGGCGACACCATCGAGGTGTCGGTGTTGTCGGTGCTGGGAGAGAAGGTCCGTCTGGGCATCCAGGCTCCACGGGACGTACCGGTGTTCCGCAAGGAGGTCTTCCTGGAGATTCAGGCGCAGAACGTCGAAGCCGCCGGTTCCAGCCGCGAGGCCCTCGACGAGGCCCTCGGGGTCATGGGAGAAGCCGAGGCCAAGTAGGGGGGGTCGCGCCGTCCGCGGTGGGCGGCGCGAGAAACCTCGAAAAGCGTGTTGAGCTTTTCTGAGGTACGGCCGATACCCAGGGTGTCACCGGGAGCGACGTTTTCCGGTTGACGCGGCCCACCGCACGGATGCGGGGGGGCGCGCGAAGCACACCCCAAAAATTGGCCTTTCAGCCCGACGATTCAAGGAGGAATCATGGGTCTGAGCATTTTCAACAACGTGCCGGCGATGAACGCGAACCGCGTCCTGAACGGCACGCAGGCGCAGATGAACCAGGCGATGGAG
>LNFL01000111.1 GCA_001464275.1 Actinobacteria bacterium Ga0077560
AAGACCAGGATCGTCTGGTCGGCTTCCTTGTCGAGCCCGTAGGCGAGGGCCGCCGCGGTGGGCTCGTTGATGATGCGCTTCACCTCGAGGCCGGCGATCTTGCCGGCGTCCTTGGTGGCCTGGCGCTGCGCGTCGTTGAAGTACGCGGGGACGGTGATGACCGCCTCCGTCACGGGCTCGCCGAGGAACGCCTCGGCGTCGCTCTTGAGCTTCTGGAGGATCATCGCGCTGACCTCGGGCGGGCTGAACTCCTTGCCGTCGGCCGAGATGCGCACGTCACCGTTCGAGCCGCGGACGACCTCGTAGGGGATGATCTTCATCTCCTCGTCGACCTCGGCGTACTTGCGGCCCATGAACCGCTTGACGCTGGACACCGTGTTCTCGGGGTTGGTCACGGCCTGGCGCTTGGCGACGGTGCCCACCAGGCGCTCGCCGGTCTTGGAGAACCCGACGACCGACGGGGTCGTCCGACCGCCCTCGGAGTTCGGGATGACCTCCGGCTCACCGCCCGTGAGGACGGCCATGCACGAGTTGGTCGTGCCGAGGTCGATGCCGATCGTCTTACCCATGCGTTGTTCCGCCTCCTGGTCCGTCCGCTCTCACGGATCCGTGACCGCTGTGGAATTCGACGTGGCCCATGGTAGACCTGAGTCACTTCATGTCAAGTTAGCCGTCGGCCAACTTGAGTCGCTCTGACTCAACCTTCGGCCGCATCGGGGTTTCACCTGAGCGTCACGCCCCGAAGAGGTGGCGAAACCCGGACGACGAAGGGGACTTCGGCGGGTTACGATCGCCTGGGAACGACAGAGGAGCGGTTCGGATGGCCGTCTGGAAGCCGAGAAGGCGAGGCGTGGTCGTGGTGATCCTGGCCGGCGGCCAGGGTGAGCGGCTCAGCATCCTCAGTGCCCACCGGGCCAAGCCCGCGGTGCCCTTCGCCGGGAAGTACCGCATCATCGACTTCGCCCTGTCGAACTGCGTGAACAGCGGCCTGTTCGACATCGTGGTGCTCACCCAGTACCGGCCGGTGTCGCTGCACGACCACATCGGGACCGGCAAGCCGTGGGACCTCGACCGCCAGCAGAGCATCGGCGTGCGGCTCATCTCGCCCTACCTGGGCCGCCGCGGGGCGGGCTGGTACCGCGGCACCGCGGACGCCGTCTACCAGAACATCCAGGAGCTCCAGGAGCTGAACTCCGAGCACGTGATGATCCTGGGCGGGGACCACATCTACTCGATGGACTACCGGGACATGATCGACCAGCACGTCCGCAAGAACGCGGACTGCACGATCGCCCTCCAGAAGGTCCCCATCGAGGAGGCGCACCGCTTCGGCCTGGCCAGGACCGACCGCTCCGGCCGCATCACCGAGTGGATCGAGAAGCCCAAGAAGCCGGAGACCAACCTGGCCTCGCTGGGCTTCTACATGTTCCGCACCGAGATGCTCATCGAGCGTCTCAAGGAGGACGCCGAGACCGAGGGCTCCAAGAAGGACTTCGGCGGCGACGT
The DNA here is from genome assembly GCA_001464275.1 of Actinobacteria bacterium Ga0077560. Lineage (GTDB taxonomy): Bacteria > Actinomycetota > Thermoleophilia > Miltoncostaeales > Miltoncostaeaceae. The sequence goes on from LNFL01000111.1 coordinate 1,507, forward strand.
GGTGCCCCGCATGATCGCCGACGGCGACCGCGTGTTCGCCCACCGGTTCGACGGGTACTGGCGCGACGTGGGCACCATCCAGAGCTACTTCGACTGCAACATGGAGCTGCTGGAGTCCAAGCCGGAGGTGGATCTGGCGGACCGGGCCTGGCTCATCCACACCAAGTCCGAGGAGCGCCCGCCGGGCTACGTCGGCGCGGACGCGGTGGTGCGCCAGTCGATGATCTCCCACGGCTGCCGCATCGAGGGCACCGTCGAGCGCTCGGTGCTCTCGCCGGGGGTCATCGTGGAGCCCGGGGCCGTGGTGCGCGACTCGATCGTGATGTTCGACTCGGTGATCGAGGCCGGCGCGGTGCTGGACCGGGTGATCGTCGACAAGGAGGCGATCATCGGCCGGGATTCCCACGTGGGGATCGGCGACGACCTCACCACCCCCAACGAGCTGGAGCCGGGCCGTCTCAACACCGGGATCACGCTGGTGGGCAAGCGGGCGGTCGTGCCGGAGGGCGCGCGCATCGGGCGCAACTGCCGGATCGACCCGGACGCCACCCCGAAGGACTTCCCGCGGCGCGGGAAGGTCGCGACCGGCGGAACGGTGCAGGCCGCCGGATGAGGATCATGGTGGTCGCCGCCGAGGCGTCCCCATACGCCAAGGTCGGCGGCCTGGGGGACGTCGCGGGGGCGCTGCCGATCGCGCTCGCCGCGCTGGGCCACGAGATCCGCCTGGTGATGCCCCGCGGTCAGGGCGTGATGCCCAACCGCGGCGCGCGGGTCGCCTGGCGCGACCGCGTGCGCTGGGGCACCGGCACCGAGGACGTCTGCCTGCTCGCCGAGCCGTTCCCCGGGCACCCGGCGATCCAGGTGCGGCTGGTGGACGCCGCCCCGCTCGCCGCCTCCCCGCTGTACGGCGGCCCGGACGAGGCCGACCGGTACATGCTGCTGGCGGACGCCGCCCTCGCCGACCTCCACCACGAGCGCTGGGTCCCGGACGTGGTGCACGCCCAGGACTGGCACGCCTCCCCGGTGGTGCTGCGCATCGCCCAGCTGCGCGACCGCGACCCGGTCTACGCCCACACCAAGACCGTGCTCACCGTCCACAACATGGCCTACCAGGGCACCCGCGAGGCGGGCTTCGCGCCGTGGCACGGCCTGCCGTCGGTGCCGGCGCCGGGTGACCCGGACATGTTCTCGGTGAACCTGCTGGGCCGGGCGCTGGCCGCCGCCGACCGCGTGACGGCCGTGAGCCCCACGTTCGCCTGGGAGATCACGACCCCCGAGGGCGGCTTCGGGTTGGACGGCGTGCTGGCGGCACGGGGCGATGCGGTGGCCGGCATCGTGAACGGCATCGACGTCACGGCGTTCGACCCGTCCACCGACACCCGCATCCCCGCCACCTTCACCGCCGCGACCATCGCCGCGCGGGCCGCGAACCGCGACGCGCTGGCGGCCGAGATGGGCATCGACGTCGCCGCCGACACGCCCATCGTGGGCGTCGTGTCGCGGCTGGTGGAGCAGAAGGGCCTGGACCTGCTGCTGGAGGCCGCGCCGGCGATCCTGGACGACGGCGGCCGGATCGCGCTGCTGGGGTCCGGCGAGGCGTGGCTGGAGGACGCCTTCGTGGACCTGGCGATGGCGAACCCGGGCATGGTGGCCGTGCGGGTCGGCTTCGACGCCGCCCTGGCCCAGCGCATCTACGCCGGGTGCGACGCGTTCGCCATGCCGAGCCGGTTCGAGCCCTGCGGGCTGGGACAGCTCATCGCGATGCGGTACGGCGCCGTGCCCCTGGTGCGCCGCACCGGCGGCCTGGCCGACACCGTGAGCGCGCAGAACGGCTTCCTGTTCGACGACCCCACCCCGCAGGCCCTGGCCGCCGCCTTCGAGGAGCTGGCCACCGCGTTCCGCGACCCGGCCGCGTGGCGCACCCTGCAGCTGGCGGGGATGGCGTACGACAGCTCGTGGGACGCCTCGGCGCGGGCCTACTCAGACCTGTTCGCGGAGTTGGCCGGGTAGGTGCGGGTCCTGCTCGTCACCGGCCCTCCGGGGTCCGGCAAGACGACGGTGCTGCTGGAGATCGGGAGGCTGCTGGAGGCCGGCACCAGCCGCTACGCGCTGGTGGACCTGGACTGGCTCTGCTGGGCCCGCACCGACCCGGGCAGGGGCACCGTGAGCGAAGTGCTCACCTGGAACCTGGCCTCGGTGCTCGCCAGCTTCCGTGACGCCGGTGTGTGGGAGATCGCGACCACCCGGTTCCTGCCCGACCCCTCCCACCTGGCGCCCATCGAGGCCGCCCTGCCGCCCGGTGCGAAGCTCACCGTGGTGCGCTTGGAGGTGCCGGAGGCGGAGTTGGAGCGCCGGCTCGCCGCCCGGGACACCCCGGAGGAGCTGGCCGAGCACCTCGCCCTCGCCCGAGCCGAGGTGGCCGTGCCCGACGCGCTCATGATCCCGGCGGACCGCCCGGCGGCCGAGGTGGCCCTGGAGATCCTTCGCGCGGTGGGCTGGGTCTCAGCGGCCCCGTAGCCGGCGGAGCGAGCGCTGGATCCAGCGCCACACCATCAGCGGCCATTCGGAGCCGATGGGCCCTGGGCCGCCGAGGCCGCCGTCGCCTGGGACGACGCCCTTCCTCATCCGAACAGGAGGACCGAGAGGGGCGGCAGGGTCACGGTGGCGTTGGCCGGCAGGCCGTGCCACTCGCCCTCCACCGCCTCGATGGCGCCCAGGTTGCCCCAGCCGGACCCGCCGTAGGCCGGGGCGTCGGTGTTGAGCAGCTCCTCCCAGCGGCCGGCGCGCGGGAGGGCCAGCTTGTAGCCCTGGCGTGGCACCGGGGAGAGGTTGGCCACCATGGCCACGTCGTCACCGCCGCCGCGGCGCAGGAACGCCAGCAGGTTCTCGTCGGCGCTCTGGGCGTCCACCACCCACAGCCCGGACGGCTCGCAGTCGCCACGGTGCAGCGCGGGGCGCGTGCGCAGCAGGCGGTTCAGGTCGCGGACCAGGTCCTGTACGCCGCGCCGCAGGGGATGCTCGAGCCCGGCCCAGTCCAGCTCACCGGCCTCGCTCCACTCGTGCTCCTGCGCCAGCTCGCAGCCCATGAACAGCAGCTTCTTGCCGGGGTGGGCCCACATGTAGGCCAGGTACGCCCGCAGGTTCGCGAAGCGCTGCCACTCGTCGCCGGGCATCTTCGCCAGCAGCGAGCCCTTGCCGTGCACCACCTCGTCATGGGAGATCGGCAGCACGTAGTTCTCGGAGTACGCGTAGACGAACGGGAACGTCAGCGTGCCGTGATGGAACTTCCGGTGCACCGGCTCCTTGCTGAAGTAGTCCAGCGAGTCGTGCATGAAGCCCATGTTCCATTTCAGGCCGAACCCCAGGCCGCCGGTGTCGGTGGGCTTGGTGACCCCGCCCCAGGCGGTGGACTCCTCGGCCACCATCACGACGCCCGGGCAGCGCCGGTAGACCGTGGCGTTCACCTCCTGCAGGAAGGCGATGGCCTCGAGGTTCTCGTTGCCGCCGTACTCGTTCGGCGCCCACTCCCCGTGCTTCCGGGAGTAGTCGAGGTAGAGCATCGAGGCGACGGCGTCCACGCGCAGCCCGTCCGCGTGGAACTCCTCCAGCCAGTACACGGCGTCGGCGACCAGGAAGTTCCGGACCTCGTTCCGGCCGAAGTCGAACACCAGGGTGCCCCAGTCCGGGTGGGCGCCGCGACGCGGGTCCGGGTGCTCGTACAGCGCGGTGCCGTCGAACCGCGCCAGCGCGAAGTCGTCGCGCGGGAAGTGCGCGGGCACCCAGTCCAGCAGCACGCCGATCCCCGCCTGGTGGAGCCGGTCGATGAGATACCGCAGGTCGTCGGGCGAGCCCCACCGCGCCGTGGGCGCGTAGTAGCCGGACACCTGGTACCCCCACGAGCCGCCGAACGGGTGCTCCATCACCGGCAGCAGCTCGACGTGGGTGTAGCCCAGGTCCGCGAGGTACTCCGGCAGCTGCTCGGCGAGCTCACGGAACCCCAGCCCCCGGCGCCAGGAGCCGATGTGCAGCTCGTACACCGACATCGGCGCGTCGTGGGCGTTGCGCTCGTGGCGGGTGGCCATCCACTCCGCGTCGCCCCACGCGTAGCCACCCTCGTCGTCCACGACGGATGCCGTGGAGGGCGGCACCTCCGTGCGGCGCGCGAGCGGATCGGCGCGGAGGTTGTAGGTGTTGTGCGCCCCGCGGATCGCGAACTTGTACTTCCCGCCCGGCGCGAGGCCCGGCACGAACAGCTCCCACACGCCGGTCGAGCCCAGCGATCGCATGGGCTGCCGCTCCGGATGCCAGCCGTTCCAGTCGCCGGCCAGGCCGACGCCCACGGCGTTCGGCGCCCACACGGCGAATGCCACGCCCTCCACGTCGCCCAGCCGCCGCCGACGCGCGCCGAGCGCGTCCCACAGCCGCTCGTGGCGCCCCTCCGAGATGAGGTGCAGGTCCACGTCCCCGAGGGTGGGCAGGAAGCGATAGGGGTCGTCCTGCTCGTACTCGGTGCCGTCGCGGGTGATGAGCAGCCGGTAGTCGGGAACCGTGTCGCGCTGCAACACCGTCTCCCACAGGCCGGCGTCGTCCACCCGGCGCATCCGGTGGATGACGCCGTCGACGCGCACGGACACCGCATGGGCACCGGGCTGCCATGCCCGTACCGCCACGCGGCCGGCGTCCAGGGGGTGGGCGCCCAGCAGCCCGTGGGGGTCGTGGTGCTCGCCCCGCTCGAGTCGGGTCACGTCATCGCGGTGGGGGGATTCGGAGGGCACGGGCGTACACTGCGCCACTGCGGCGACCCACGCAACCTGTTCCCTATCCCTCGAGAGGACCAGTTTGACCTCACGTATCGCCCGCTTCACCGTGCAGCCCCGCCTCCCCGAGCCGCTGCAGCCCCTGTCGCGCATCGCGCGGAACCTGGCCTGGACCTGGGATGCCGATCTGGTCGCGGTCCTCAGGGACGTCGACCCCGACGCCTTCCAGCGCTCCGGCGGCAACCCCATCGCGGCGCTCTCGAACGCGTCGCCGGGCCGTCTGTCGGAGCTCGCGCGCGACCCGGTCTTCGTGGCGCGCGTGGAGGCGGCGTCCGCACGGCTGGATGCGCTCATCGGCGCGCCCAGCGCCTTCGCCTCCCGTGAGGACGTGCCGAAGGCGATCGCCTACTTCTCCCCGGAGTTCGGCGTGGGCGCCGCGCTCCCGCAGTACTCCGGTGGCCTCGGCGTCCTCGCCGGCGACCACCTGAAGGCGGCGAGCGATCTCGGCCTCGGCATCGTCGGGATCGGCCTCTTCTACCGGGAGGGCTACTTCCGGCAGCTGCTCACCGCGGCCGGCCGGCAGATCGAGGAGTACCCCGACCTCGACCCCGAGCTGCTGCCCATGAGCCCCGTCGAGGGCCCGGACGGCACCCCGCTGCGGATCAGCATCACCATCCCCGACGGCGTCATGGTCGCCGGGGCCTGGCGCGTGGACGTGGGCCGCGTGCCGCTGTACCTGCTCGACACGGACGTCGAGGAGAACCCGGAGGCGCTCCGGGTGGTCACCGACCGCCTCTACGGCGGCGACCGCGAGCACCGCCTGCGCCAGGAGATCCTGCTCGGCATCGGTGGCGTGAAGCTGCTGGTGGCCCTCGGGATCGAGGCCGACGTGTTCCACACCAACGAGGGCCACGCCGGGTTCATGGGCCTCGAGCGCATCCGCATGCTCGTCGAGGACAAGGGCCTGGCGCCCATCGACGCCTTCGAGGCGGTGCGGGCGGGCACGGTGTTCACCACCCACACGCCCGTCCCGGCCGGCATCGACCGCTTTCACCATGACCTGGTGAAGCGGTACTTCGGTCCGGGCGGCGTGCCGACGTCCCTGGGCCTGGAGGACCTGCTGAGCCTCGGCGCCGAGCCGAACGGCGACGGCGCGCACTTCAACATGGCGATGATGGGCATCCGTCTCGCCGGCCGCATCAACGGGGTGAGCGCCCTGCACGGCGCGGTGTCTCGCGGGATGTTCGCCGAGCTGTGGCCCGGCTTCCCGGAGGAGGACGTCCCGGTCAAGCACGTCACCAACGGCGTGCACGCCGAGACGTGGGTGGGCCCCGAGGTCGACGCGATCTACCGGTCCCGCCTCGGCACCGGCTACGGCGCGCAGGGCCACGGATGGCACGTGCTGAACGACGTGCCCGACGAGGAGCTGTGGTCGGCTCGCCAGCGCGCCCGGATGCGCCTGGTGGAGGAGGTCCGGTCGCGCGTGGTGCGCATCTGGGAGACGCGTGGCATGCGCGGCGCCCAGCTCGGATGGATCGGCGGGGTGCTCGACCCCAACGCCCTCACCATCGGCTTCGCGCGACGCGTGCCCACCTACAAGCGGCTCACGCTGATGATCCGTGACGCGGAGCGCATGACGCGCCTGCTCACCGATCCCCACCGGCCGCTGCAGATCGTGATCGCCGGCAAGGCGCACCCGCACGACGAGGAGGGCAAGGCCCTCATCGCCCAGCTGGGGGCGTTCGCCGCCCGTCCCGACGTGCGGCACCGCATCGTCCTGCTGCCCGACTACGACATGGCCCTCGCACGGGCCTTCGTGACCGGCGTGGACGTGTGGCTCAACAACCCGCTGCGGCCCTTCGAGGCCTGCGGCACCAGCGGCATGAAGGCGTCGCTGAACGGGGCCCTCAACCTGTCGATCCTCGACGGGTGGTGGGACGAGCTGTACGACGGCGCGAACGGATTCGCGATCCCGTCCGCCGACGACGGCACCCTCCCCGCCGAGGAGCGCGACGCCATCGAGGGCGACGCCCTGCTGGACCTGATGGAGCACGTCGTGGTGCCGCGCTTCTACGAGCGCCCGGACGGGCTCCCGCGCGGATGGCTGTCCATGGTGCGGCACACGCTGTCGGTCACCGGGCCGCGGCTGCTCGCCACCCGCATGCTGCGGGACTACGTGGACGACCTCTACGCCCCCGCCGCAACGCTCAGCAAGCGGCTCCAGCAGGGCGACTTCGCCGCGGCGAAGCAGCTGGCGGCCTGGAAGGCGCGCGTGCGGGAGCTGTGGAAGGACGTCGCCGTGGAGTCGGTGGACGCCACACACTCCGGGCAGATGGCCGGCGAGCGCATGCCGGTCACCGCCGGCATCCGCCTGGGCGGGCTCACGCCCGATGACGTCTCGGTGGAGGCCGTCTACGGCCGCCCCGAGGACGGCACCCTGCAGGCCCGCTCCACGCTGGAGCTCACCGCCGGCGCCACGCTGGCGGGCATCACCACGTACTCGGCGGAGCTCACGCTCCCCGCCGGGCCCCTCGGCCTCACGGTCCGGGTCCTTCCGCGCCACGCGAACCTCGTGGAGCCCGCGGACATGCGCCTCATCGTGAACGCCTAGCACCGCCCGCCGCCCCGGCCCGCACCCGCGGGCCGGGGCGCCATGGGTGACCGCCGCGGCGGGCATACTCGCCCGCGGATGGACGTGAACCGCACAGACGCGGCCCGGCGCCGGGCGACCGTGCTGGCCCGCGACACCGTCACGGCCACGCGCGCGGCGGTGCCGGCCTTCATCCGCAACGGCGGGACCCAGTCGGCCGCGGCGATCGCGTACCGGGTGCTCATGTCGCTGTTCCCGCTGGCGCTGCTGGTGGTGACCGTGTGCGGTGTGGCGCTGTCGGATGCCGGGCGCCGCCAGAGCGCGGTGGACGCCATCCTGGAGGCGCTGCCGGTGATCGAGGACGCCGGGGTGGACCTGAACGCCGCGCTCAGCACCGGCCCGGCGCAGCTGAGCGTGCTGGGCCTGGTGGGCCTGCTGACCCTGCTGTGGTCGGCCAGCGGCATGGTGGGATCGCTGCGCGGCGCGCTCGACACGACCTTCTCGCCCGACGGCGGTCACCGGTTCCTGCGCGGCAAGCTGCGCGACGTGGCCGGAGTGCTTGTGGTGGAGCTGCTGGTGCTCGCCGCCGTGGCGCTCGCCGTGGCCCGCACCCTGGTGGCGCGGTACGCCGAGGACGGCTCGCTGCTGGACCGGCTCCTGGCCAGCTCCTCGCAGGGCGGGCTGCTGACCGGCGTGCTCCTGCCGGTGATCCTGCTGTTCGCCGGGCTGATGGTGGCCTACCACGTCATCCCGGCCGCCCGGCCTCCGTGGCGCACGGTGCTGCCGGGCGCGGTGGTGGCGGCCGTCGGCGTCCGGATCCTGGTGGAGGGGTTCACGTTCTACGCCGCCACGTTCGCCGACTTCGCCGCGGTCTACGGGTCGCTGGCGACGGTGATCGCCTTCCTCGTGCTGGTGGACCTCATCGCCATCGTCGTGCTGTTCGGTGCCGAGCTGTCCGCCGCGTGGCCGTCACGCGCCGAGGACGGCTGACCGCGATCAGGCGGCCGCTCGCCGCGCCGGGGCGCGCCGGCGGCGGAGCACGCGAACGCTCCAGGCGCTCAGCTCCAAGACGCCGCCGACCGGTCCCGTGGACACGGGAACGCCGTCCGGGCGGGCGGTGTCCAGCAGCTCGGTGAAGGTGGCGTCGGGCAGCGTGAACGGCGTGTCGGCGGGCCCCACGTTCACCAGCACCAGCAGGTCGGAGCGCGCCGGGCGCACGCCGCGCCCCTTCAGCAGCATCCCGAGCGCCCGGCGCCCGGGGTCGTTCCAGCCGTCGCCGTTCATGGGCGCGCCGTCGGGCCCCAGCCACACCACATCGCGCGGCCGCAGGAACTCGGTGCGGCGCAGCAGCGGCTCCTCGGCCCGCAGCGCGATCAGACGCCGCGTGAACGCCAGGAACGCCGCGTCCCGCTCGTCGAGCCGCCAGTCCATCCATGACACCGCGTTGTCCTGGCAGTAGGCGTTGTTGTTCCCGCCCTGCGTGCGCCGCCGCTCGTCGCCCCCCACCATCATCGGGACGCCGATCGAGGCGAACAGGGTCGCCAGCAGGCCGCGGGCCCGGCGGTCGCGCAGCTCCAGGATCGCCGGGTCGTCGGTGGGGCCCTCCACGCCCGAGTTCCAGGAGCGGTTGTGGCTCTCCCCGTCCATGTTGCCCTCGAGGTTCGCCTCGTTGTGCTTGTGGTCGTACGCCACGAGGTCGGCGAGGGTGAAGCCGTCGTGGGCGGTCACCAGGTTCACGGCCCCGGCGGGCCCGCGGCCGGACGGGCCGTACCGGTCCTCGCCTCCCGAGAGGCGGCCGGCCAGCATGCCGATGGTGCCGCGACCGCACCACAGCTCGCGGACCTCGTCGCGGAACACGCCGTTGTGGTCGGCGAAGGGCGGCGGGAACTGCCCCACCTGGTAGCCGCCCAGGCCGAGATCCCAGGGCTCGGCGATGAGCTTGGTGCCCTGGAGGACCGGATCTGCGGCCATCGCGGCGAGCATGGGCGCATGCGGGTCGAACCCGGTGCGGCGGCGGCCCAGGGTGACGGCCAGGTCGAAGCGGAAGCCGTCGACGCCCATCTCGGTGACCCAGTACCGCAGCGAGTCCAGCACCATCCGCTGCACGACCGGGCTCTCGGGGTCGAGGGTGTTGCCGCAGCCGGTGGTGTCGAAGTACCGCGACGCGTCGTCGTCGGCGAGCCAGTACCAGGAGGGGTTGTCAATGCCGCGGAAGCACAGCGGCGGCACGTCGGGCCCGCCCTCGCAGGTGTGGTTGTAGACGACGTCCAGGATCACCTCGAGGCCGGCGTCGTGCAGCGCCCGCACCATCGACCGGAACTCGGCCACCTGGCCCCCGCGTGTGCCGGCCGCCGAGTACCCGCCGTGCGGCGCGAAGAAGCCGAGGGTCGAGTAGCCCCAGTAGTTGGTGAGTCCGCGCGCGGCGATTGCGGCCTCGGTGCGGTGCTCGTGCACGGGCATGAGCTGCACCGCGGTGACGCCCCACCACCGCCGGGTGCGCGAGGCCGGCGTAGGTGCCGCGCAGCTCCGGCGGCAACCCCGGGTGGAGCCGCGTGAGCCCGCGCACGTGGGTCTCGTAGATCACCGAGTCGGTGAGCGGCGTGCGCGGGTGCGCCCCGGTGTCGGCCGGGGAGACGTCCACCAGCACCGACCAGTCGCCGTCGATCGCGCGGGCGTAGGGGTCGAACATGCGACGGGAGGGATCGAACAGCAGTCCCCGCGACGGGTCGTGCGGGCCGGACACGCGCAGCCCGTACCGCTGCCCGTGGCGCAGCGCCGGCACGCGGGCGCGCCACACCGCATCATCGCCGCGGATCATGGGTACGTGACGCTCGCCGCCGTCCATCGGCAGCACCAGATCCACCGATTCGGCGTGGTGCGAGATCACCGCGAAATCGGCATTCCCGTCGCGGACATGGGCGCCGAGGTCATCGGCGCTGCGCTCGGGGGCCGTCATCAGGCAGCATTCAACCCCATATGGACGATCACCTGCGCAGCCGGGCCGACGCACTCGGCATCACCCTGGGCTATCACGACGTGATGGGCGGGTGGCGTGAGCCCCCCGAGGACGTCGTGCGGGCCATCTGCGACGAGCTCGGCGAACCCGTGGACACCACCACGACGGCCGTCGTGGTGCGCCCCGGTGCGCCCCGCCCGCTGCCGGGCGGCTTCGACGGCGGGCGGGTGCACCTTGAGGACGGGACCGAGGCGCCGGCGCCGGAGGTCCTGCCCGGGGAGCTGCCGCACGGCTACCACGCGCTGGTGGCCGCCGACGGCCGCCGCCTGCCGCTCATCGTGGCGCCCGACCGCGCATACCTGCCGCCGATGCTCGCCGACGGCGGCCGCATGTGGGGCGTCGCCGTGCAGCTGTACGCCCTGCGCAGCGCCCGCAGCTGGGGCATGGGCGACCTGGGTGACCTGGCGGGCCTGCCCGCCGCGCTGGGGAACCCCGACTTCCTGCTGGTGAACCCGCTGCATGCGCCCACCCCGGGGCCCTGGCAGGAGCCCAGCCCGTACTTCGCCGGCAGCCGCAAGTACCGGAACCCGCTGCACCTGGCCTTGGAGCTGGCACCGGAGGCCGGGGCCCTGCAGGGCCCCGCACGCGAGCGGTTCGCGGCGATCGCCGCCGAGGGCCGCGCCCTCAACGGCACCGAGCGCATCGACCGGAACCGGATCTGGGCACTCAAGCGCGAGGCGCTGGGCCTGCTGGCGGCCGCCGCCGACGCGGCGCCGGGGCGCCGGGCGGCCCTCGACGCCTTCTGCGCCGCCGATCCCGAGCTCGAGCGGTTCACCACGTTCTGCGCCCTGGCGGAGCTGCACGGGGGCGGCGACTGGCACGCCTGGCCCGCCGGCACCGCGCACGACCCCGCCGTGGCGCGCGTGTACGCCTACGCCCAGCTGCTCGCCGACGAGCAGCTGGCCGCGCTGCCCCGGATGGAGCTGGGGCTCATGACCGACCTCGCGGTGGGCGCATCGCGCGGCGGCTACGACGCGTGGGCGCACCGCGACGTGGTGAGCGCGGGCCTGCGCGTGGGCTGCCCGCCGGACCTGCTGGGTCCCGAGGGGCAGGACTGGGGCGTGCCGCCGCTGCTGCCGGGCGCCCTGGCCCGCGAGGGCTATGCGCCGTTCATCGAGATCGTCCGCTCGGCGATGACCAACGCGGGCGGGCTGCGCATCGACCACGTGATGGGCCTGTCACGCCTGTTCGTCATCCCGGACGGCGCCACGGCGCTGGAGGGCACCTACCTGCGCATGCCCCTGGACGCGCTGCTGGGCATCCTCTGCATCGAGTCGCACCGCGCGTCCTGCCTGGTGGTGGGCGAGGACCTCGGCACCGTGGAGGAGGGTTTCCGCGAGCGTCTGGCCGAGCGGGGGCTGCTGTCCTACCGGCTGGCCTGGTTCGAGGACCGGCCGCCGCGCGACTACCCGCGCCCGTCGATGGCCGCCACCACCACGCACGACCTGCCCACCGTCGCCGGGTTCGGCCACCTGCAGTCGATCGGGGCGAACGCCCCCGAGCTGCTGCAGGTGATCGCCGACGCCCAGCCCCACGAGCGGCAGCGGCTGCGCGAGCGGCTGGCCGAGGAGGGCATCGACGGGGCCTGGTCGGACGACCCGGAGGAACTCACCACCGCCCTGCACACGCTGCTGTCGCGCACCCCGAGCATGCTCGCCTGCGCGTCGCTGGACGACGTGGCGGGCGCGGTGATGCGCGCCAACGTGCCGGGCACCGTGGACCAGCACCCCAACTGGCGCATCCCGCTGCCGGTGACGCTGGAGGAGCTGGCCGCCAGACCCCGCACCGCCCGCACCCTGGCGCCGCTGCGGGAGCGTCCCCGCACGGCCTGAAGCGGTCCCGTGGACGCCGGATACCGCGGCGTGCTGGCGCTGCCGGCCGCGCGCCGGCTGCTGGCGGCGATCACGCTCGCGTGGCTGGGCTTCGGGATGGTGGTGCTGGCGGTGTTCCTGGCCGCCGAGCGGGCGAGCGGCTCGGCGGTGATCGCGGGCTTGGCCGTGGCGGCGCAGGCGGTGGGTGCAGCGGCGCTCGCCCCGTTCCGGGGGCGGCTGCTCGACCGGCGCGGGCCGCGGCCGTGGCTGGCGGTGTTCGCGGCCGTCCACGGCACGGCGCTCGTCCTGCTGGCGCTCGCCGCCAGGGCCGGGTCCACGGACGTGGTGGTGATCGGCCTCGCGGGCCTTGCGGGCCTTGCCGCGCCCCCGCTCATCGCGACCCTGCGCCAGGAGTGGGCGGTCGTGCTGCCGGAGCACCGGCTCCGGCGCGGGTACGCGCTCACCTCGCTCATCGGGGACGCCGGGCTGGTGGCGGGTCCCGTGCTGGCGGGCGCGCTGTTCACAGTGGTGGCCTGGCTGCCCCTGGTCCTGGCCGCCGTGTTCGTGCTGGCCGGCGCACTCGTGGCCCGCGGGGGACCGCCCCCGACCCCGGATGCGGGTGACCGCCCGCGGCTGGCCGGTCGCGACTTCACCACGCTCCTGTGCGTGTCGGTGGGGCTGGGCGTGGCGGTGGGCATCGTCGAGGTCAGCGTCCCCACCGCGGCGCTCGGCTGGGAGGTGGCCGCCTGGGCGGGCGTGATGCTGGCGGCGTTCGCCGCCGGGAGCATCCTCGGCGGCCTGTGGTTCGGGCGGCGTGACCGGGGTGGCACCTCGCTGCGCCGCTACCTGCTCGCCACCGCGGTGCTGGCCGCCCTCATCGCGCCGCTGGCGGCGGCCGTGGGGCCGGTGAGCCTGGGGCTGCTGCTGCTGGTGGCCGGCCTGGGCTACGGCCCCGCCACGATCGCCCTCTTCGAGGCCCTGGACGCGGTCGCGCCCGCGCGAGCCACGGAGGCGTTCACGTGGATCACCACCGCCGAGGCCGCGGGAAGCGCCGGCGGGGCGGCGGCGGCCGGATGGATCGTGGCTCCCGGAGGCGTTCACGACGGGTGCCGTGGTGCTGGCCGCCGCCGCGGCTTGGGGTCTGGCGCGGACGCGCGAGCCCTAGCCCGCAGCCTCCCAAGGGTCCAGAAGCGCCACACCCGTTCTGGCGACGTCCCGGGTGTTCCGCGTGACCAGTGTGAGACCGTGGTGCAGAGCGGTGGCCGCGAGATGGCCGTCCACGAAGGCGATCGGGTCGGGCACGCCCAGACGCGCGTACCGCTCGGCGATCTCCAGCGTCACCGGGAGAATGCGCCCCTCATGGTCGGCGATGAGCCCGGCCAGCCAGCGGTCGAGCCCTGCGCGCCGTCGGCGTTCGACGCCCGCCCGGATCTCGCCGATGGTGAGCACGCTCAGGTGCCGGTCGGCGAGGGGGATGGAGGCCACCCACGCGCGCACCGCCGGGTGACCGTTCCGACGACGGAGCTCGGACACCACGTTGGTGTCGAGGAGCACGCTCACACGAGCGGGCTGGACTCCGGGATCTCCCGTCCCGCCACGATCTCGTCCAGCAGGTCGGCGAACTCGTCGTCCACCGCGCCCTCGAGGAGCGAATCACCGCCGCCATCCGCCCCTCGCAGACGCCGATAGTCCTCGATCGAGAGCACGACTGCCACCTCACGACCGTGGCGGGTCACCACCTGGGGACCGTCGGTGCGGGCACTGTCGACCAGTCGACTGAACCGCTGCTTCGCATCCTGGAGTTGCCACGCCATCGGAGCCCCCCTCGTTCTGTCCAGGCTGGACAGAACGAGGGTAGCCAACTGTGGGGCGCATCGCCACGTTCAGGCCTCGTCGAGCATCCGGCCGAGCTTGTCCAGAGCCTGCGACCAGCCCTGCCCGTGGCTGTCACGGCTCTGAGCGCTGATGAACGGCGTCTGGTGGAAGGTCATCAGCGTGCCGCCCTCCACCTCGTCGAAGTTCACCGTGATCACCGACACGTGGTCGGGGGAATCCGGTCCGGGGTCGTCCCAGATGAACGTGTAGACCAGCCGCTCCGGGGCGACGATCTCCCGGTAGACGCCGTGGAATCCGTACTCCGAGCCGGACGCGTCCTCCCGGATGCGCCCGCTCCAGGCGCCGCCCACCACCGGGTTCACGTCCGCCGCCGTGCAGGTGTACCCGTCGGGACCCCACCAGCCGCCCTCGCCGAACACCCGGAACACCGCATCCCGGGGATGGGCGAAGAACCGGGTGATCGTGAGGTCGTCACCGACCGCCCGGACCTCATTCAGCCGCTGCTGTGCCATCGCCGCGTTCCTCCTCGTCCGAGATCTCGTCCAGGCGCCGGGCGAGCCGGTCGAAGCCGGCCTCCCAGAAGGCGCGCTGGTCCGCCATCCACTCCTCCGCGTCGCGCAGGCGCTCCGCCCGAAGCCGGCACCGCCGGCCCGGCCCGCGCCGCCCCCGCTCGATCAGCTCCGCCCGCTCCAGCACCGACAGGTGCTTGGACACCGCGGGCAAAGTCATCGCGAACGGCGCCGCCAGCTCCGCCACCGTCGCCTCACCGCGGGTGAGCCGCATGAGGATCGCCCGGCGGGTGGGGTCCGCGAGGGCCGCGAACGTGGCGCTCAGCCGTTCCTGCTCGGTGGTCAGCAACTTCACCGCCTGGTTAAGTTAACCGTGCGGTGAATATCTACCCGCGAGCGTGTGGTGTCAACCCACCCCGAGCAGCCGCAGCGCGTTCCCGGCGAGCTGGCGGCGCACCTCCTGCGCGCCCAGGCCGGCCTCCAGCAGCATCGGCCGGACCACGTGCGGGATGTGGGCGAACCCGGGGCCGCCGAAGCGCATGAGCTGGGTCTTCGTGCAGATGTCGTGGGAGTGCACCAGCCGGTCGCCGAATCCCCCGTCGATCAGGTCGAGCGTGGCCCGCAGGCGCTCCGCGTCGCTCGGCATTCGCACCGCGCCGTACACGAACTCGTCGCCCCACAGGTCGAACGCGATCACCGCCCCGCGCGCCATCAGCGACCGGTGGTAGTCCAGGCCGCCGGGCACGTGCGGATCGAGATGGCACAGCACCGTGCGCGAGAGGTCCCCGCCGGCCGCCTCGACGATGTCCAGCGCCTCGTGGCCGCGGCGGGCCCACGGGTGCAGGTGGACGTACAGCGGCAGGCCGGTGGCGGCCTGCGCCATGGACGCCCCGGACAGCGCCGCCCGCTCGGCCGGATGGATGGGGTCGCCCGTGCCGATCTCACCGATCACGGCCGGGCGCGGCTGCGGGCCCAGCACCGCGGCCAGGATGGCGTCGCGGTACCACTCCGGCGGGGCGTCCACCGGGTCCCCCGGCCGGGATTCGATGATGTACGGCCCGCAGCCCATCACCACGTCCACCCCGGCGTGCCGCGAGATCTCCGCCATCCCCGCCGGGTCCCTGCCCACCGAGTCCGGGGTCACGTCCACCACCAGCGCATGGTGCGGTGCCAGCACGCGCAGCTCGTGCGCCATCCGCTCCCGGTCGTCCAGAACCAGGTTGTCCCGGCAGGCGAAGGGGTTGCCGCGCACCCGGTCCAGGTTCCCCGGCCCCACCGGCTCGTCGGCCAGATGCCGGGTGGGCGCGTGCGTGGTGTCGTGCCAGCAGCGGATGTCGATGAGCAGATGCTCGTGCGCCAGCACGACCTCGTAGTCGTCGCGCACGGGACGGCCGTCCACGGTGACCGGTGAGGATCTGGGGTTTTCCGTCATGCGACATCTCCTGCGGCGGGTGGAGCCTCGGCGTGCCCCCGGATCCCCACAGGGAGGACAGGCGCGATGAGCGACATGAGCCGTATCGCCACCAGGTACGCCGAGGAGGTGTGGAACCAGGGAAACCTGGGTGCCACCGACGAGATCTTCGCCGACGGGCACGCCTACCACGACCCCATGATGCCCGGGCTGCCGCCCGGCCCCGAGGGCGTGCGCACGAGAGTGCGCGCCTACATGGAGGCCTTCCCGGACGCCCGCGTGGACGTGCACGAGATCATCACGTGCGGTGACGTGGTGGCCACCCGATGGACCTGGGGCGGCACGAACACCGGACCGATGATGGGCGGGCCCGCGACCGGCAGGCGCGCGCAGATCGAGGGGATGCACTGGTTCCGCTTCGAGGGGAACCGCATCGCCGAGAGCTGGACCCACGCCGACAACGTCGGGCTGCTCGCCCAGCTGGGGCTGGTGGACCTGCCCGCGCCGCAGACCGCCTGACCGCGGTCAGACGCCGGGCGGGGAGGTCCCCGGCCGGTAGGTCCCGACGCTCCACGTGTTGCCCTCGGGGTCGAGCGCCAGGTAGTCGCGGCTGCCGTAGTCGGTGTACCGCGGCTCCATGGTGATCTCGGCCCCGGCGGCGCGCGCCCGCGCGCAGTGCGCGTCCACGTCGTCGCACACCAGGTAGACGAGCGCCGTCACCCCGTCACGGCCGGCGGGGCTCACCCATCCACGATCCGGCTGCTCGCCGCCCACCATCACCAGGGCGTCGCCGCTGCGCAGCTCGGCGTGCCCGACGGCGCCGTCGGGGCCGGTCACGCGCAGGACGGTCTGGAACCCGAAGGCGCGTTCCAGGAAGTCGATCGCCGCGGCGGCGTCGCGGTAGAAGAGCGCGGGATATGCGGTCATGGGGTCACCTCGCGGTCGTGGTGCTCCCAGTGTGGCCGCCGGTTCACCCCGCGGCCTTGGACGGTTGTCCGTCCGCGGCCACGCCGCCGCCGTCCGGCAGCACCCGCGCCCGGAGCTCGGCGGGCGTGCACCGGGCCAGCCGCCGGACGTCGCGGTGCATGTGCGGCTGGTCGTACCACCCGCAGGTGACGGCCAGGCCGGCCAGGTCGGCGGAGGGATCGGCCCGTAGCGCGGCCACGGCGCGCTCCAGACGCAGCACCCTGGCGGCGTCCCGCGGGCTCAGCCCCAGCTCCCGGCGGAATCGCGTGGCCAGGTGCGTGCGGGGCGTTCCCAGCTCGTCCGCCAGGCGCCCCATGCGCAACGCCCCTCCGGCGGCGTCGAGGGCGTCCCATGCCCGGGCGACGACGGTGTCCCCGGGGCGGGCGGCGAGCCGCAGCAGCAGCCAGGCATCGACGATCGCGAAGCGCGCCTGCCAGGTGGATGCGCAGGCGATCCGCTCCACCAGCTCCGAGGCCCCGGTGCCGGGAAGCTCGGCCAGCTCCACCGACCGGTTGGTGAGCTCGGCCAGCGGGAGGCCCAGCACCCGCCGGGCCGCCGGCGGGGTCAGATCCACCTGCAGGCACACCGCCGTCCCACGCGCGGTGACGACCGCGGGGCCGTCGTGGAGCCCGGCGGTGAAGGTCCCCAGCGTCCCGGCGCCGGCGGGGCTCGCCACGTCGAACGCGGCGCCCAGGTTCAGGATGAGCGGGATGCGCCCCGAGGGCAGCTCCGCCCGCGCCACCGGCGGCGCGTCCTCCCGGAAGCCGGTGTACGGGTCCACCAGCCCGCGCAGCCGGGGGTGCGCGGGACCGCGCCACATCTCCCACCCGCCCCCGGGCACGTCGCCGCGGGCGCGCACCACGGGGCGGGGCGGGGCGGCGCTCATCCCAGGGAGCCGTCCAGGACCGTGCAGTGCACGTACTTGGGTCCGTGCATGCCCAGGATGAGGGTCTTCTCGATGTCCGCGGTGCGGCTGGGGCCGCTCTGCAGCGCCATCCCCGACGCGCCGAGGGTGGCCGCCAGTCGCAGGGTGGCCAGCAGGCCGTCCAGGATCCGGGTCTCCTCCACCACGCACACGTGGGTGGGGGCGATGAGCGCACCGGCCCGGCCGGAGGCCCCGCCGGTGAGGATGGAACCGGTGGCCGCGACGGCGGCGATGCAGCCGGTCACGGTGGCGTCCAGGTTCCTGGAGGTGGCGCGGTCGGGCGCCACGTCCTCGTACATCCACACCTCGAGCCCGGCATCTCGCAGCGCGGCGGCCAGCTCGTCGCGCGCGCCGCCAAGATCGGCGGCCAGTGCCACGTGCTGGGCCTCCACCTTCGCCAGCGCCGCCAGGACGTCGGCGACCAGTCCGTCGCGGCCCACCCGCGACGCGGTGCCGCTCACGGCCTCCAGCTCGGCGATGAACCGCGTGACGCGGTCCTCGCCCGGGCGCATCTCGGTGGGCGCCAGGTCGTACAGCTCCGCCATCAGCGCGCCCTCCGGTGCCACGGCCGCTTGGCCGGGGCGGGCATGGCCCGTCCCTGCGTCCAGCGGGCCAGGGGGCCGGACCACCTCGGGGCGGTGCGCCGCATTCCGAGCGCGCGCAGGCCCACGCGACCCATCCGGGCCGAGAGCCGGTACCCCAGCGGTGTGGACCAGGTCCACGACCAGATGGTGGCCGCGATGCGCTCGTGGCGGGGGACCTCGCCGGCCGCGGTGCGGTCGTGCCGCAGCGACAGCAGCAGGTGGTGCAGCGGGATCTTCACCGGGCAGATGTCGTCACAGGAGCCGCACAGCGAGGTGGCCTGCGAGAGCTCACCGCCGTCGTGCTGGCCGCGGAACAGCGGGGTGAGGACCGCACCGATGGGGCCGCCGTACACCCAGCCGTAAGCGTGGCCGCCCACCTGGCGGTACACCGGGCAGACGTTCTGGCAGGCACCGCAGCGGATGCAGTGCAGGGCCTCCTCGTACTTGGTGCCCAGCAGGCTGCGCCGCCCGTTGTCGAGCATCACCACGTGCATGCGCTCGGGGCCGTCCGGCTCGCCCGGTTTGCGGGGACCGGAGATCATGTTCACGTAGGTGGTGATGAGCTGGCCGGTGCCGGCGCCGGCGATGAGCGGCAGCAGCACGGCGAGGTCCTCCATCTTCGGGAGGATGCGCTCGATGCCCATGAGCGCGATGTGGGTCCTCGGCAGGCTGGTGCACATGCGGCCGTTGCCCTCGTTGGTGACCAGCACGATGGTGCCGGTCTCCGCGATCCCGAAGTTGGCCCCGCTGATGCCGATGTCGGCGTCCATGAAGGCGTCGCGCAGCTCGCCCCGGGCGAACCCGGTGAGCTCCGCCGCGTCGTCGGGCAGCTCGCGTCCGGCGACCTTGGACAGGCTGGCCCGCACCTCGGCCTTGGTCTTGTGGATGATCGGCGCGATGAGGTGCGACGGCCGGTCGTCATCGAGCTGCACCACGTACTCGCCCAGGTCGGTCTCGGTGACGGTGATGCCGTCCTCCTCGAGGACCGGGTTCAGCCGGATCTCCTCGGTGGCCATCGACTTCACCTTCACCACGCTGCGGGCACCCTCCTCGCGGCAGATCCGGCGGATGTGCTCGCGGGCCTCGGCGGCGTCGGCGGCGCGGTGCACGATGATCCCGTTGCGCTCGAACGCGGCGATCAGCTCGGCCAGGTACCGCTCCAGGTCCGAGACGGTGCGCTCCCGGATCTCGCGGCCCAGCTCGCGCAGGCCGTCGTAGTCGTGGTCGCGGTACCGGTTGCGCAGCGTGGCCACGGCGTGGTCGGTGGCCTTCGGCACGGCGGTGCGCAGGAAGGTGTTGGCGAGCTGCTCGTTGGCGCGCTCGCGGAAGGTCGAGTTCAGCAGCGGGTCGGTGGTGCTCATCGCAGGCCCGCCTCGTGCAGCAGGGTGGCCACGTGCAGCGTGCGCAGCGGCGCACCGGTGCGGGCGAGCCGCCCCGACAGGTGCATCAGGCACCCCGGGTCCGCGGAGACCAGCACGTCGATGCCGGCACCCTGCGCGTCGGCGAGCTTGTCGTCGGCCATCGCCACCGACACCTCCGGGTAGCGGACGCTGAACGTGCCGCCGAAGCCGCAGCAGCGCTCGCTGCCGGCGAGCGGCACCAGCTCGAGGCCCTCGATGCACGCCATGACGTCCCGCGGCTCGGCCTTGAGGCGAAGCTCGCGGAGCATGTGACAGCTGTCGTGGTAGCCGGCGCGGCCCTCCCAGCGGAGCCCCAGACCCCGGAGGCGCTCGGTGTGCTCGGCCAGGACCGCGGTGAGCTCGCGCACCCGTCCGGCGACCTGGCGGGCCAGCGCCTCATCCTTGTCGCCGTGGAAGAGCTCGGGCCAGTGCATGCGCATCATGGACGCGCACGAACCGGAGGGGACCGCGATCTCCCCGTCGGTCGACGCCAGCGCGCGGAGCGTCCGCCGGGCGACCCGGCGGGCCTGGTCGGCGAAGCCGGCGTTGAACGCCGGCTGCCCACAGCAGGTGGCGCCCCTGGCCGGGGCGACGGCGCAGCCGCACGCCCGCAGGGCGGTCTCGGCGTGCCCGACGACCTCGGGCGTGACGAGGTCCCCAAGGCAGGTCGGGAAGAGGATCACGTGCTCAGCCAGCGGGTCTCCATTCCAAGCAGCGGTTCACGCGCCTCGGGCGCTCCAGCAACGGTAGGGGACATCTCTGTGCTTTTTAAGACCAGTCTTCTCTCTCGAACGGGCGGTTGGACCGCGGACGACATCGCGAGTTGACAGCGCAGGAGACGACCATCAGTACCCTCGCGCCCACCGACCAGGACGGCACGGCAGCCCTTGCGGACGGCGAGGACCAAATGAGGGCGACCCATGGATGGGGAGCTCAACTCAGTGGCAGCGCAGGCGTAAGCCGTGGTTCCTGGGGCCAAGGCCCTCAGACGCACACATGGGCAGCGTTTGCGCGAGTCGACCAGGCCATGAGAAGCCGCGAACCCCGACCACGACGAACCGCAACGACCAGACACGAAGGCCTCACCCGCCCAGCCGCCACTCGGATCCCGGGCGCACGTGGACGACTCGGCCGCCCACCACCACGATCTCGACCGGGTCGTGACCGAGTCGGTACGGCACGTGCTCCAGCGGGGCGTCCAGGATCACCAGGTCGGCGCGCTTGCCCGGCTCCAGGGAACCCGCGGCGGACGACTGGCCCATCACCCAGGCCGCGTTGAGCGTGACCGCGGCGGCGGCCTCCAACGCGGTCCAGCGGTACCGGCGCACCGCCAGACCCATCACCAGGGGCAGCGAGGTCACCGGCGAGGTGCCGGGATTGAGGTCGGTGGCGAGGACCCCGATGGCCCCGGCGTCCAGCAGGGCCCGCCCCGGGGCGGCGTGCTCGTCGTTGAGGACCTCGGCGGAGGGCAGCAGCACGGCGGCGCACTCGGCCCGGCCCAGCAGGGCGACGTCGTCGGCGTGCACCATGGACAGGTGGTCCACGCTGCGGGCGCCGTTGGCCACGGCGACCGGCACCGATCGGTGACAGCCCAGCTGCTCCACGTGGGCGCGCAGCCACAGGCCGCGGTCGGCGGCCATCGCCCCCACCCGCTCCAGGGCGGCGTTGTCGAACGCCACGGACTCGATGAAGCAGTCCAGCGCGGTCACCATCGCGGCCGACAGCAGGTGGTCCAGCGCGCCCTCCACGGCGTCCAGCCACTCCCCGGGCGTGAACCCCTCGGGGACCGCGTGCGCCACCAGCGCGGTGATCGCCGTGGCCTGCGGGACGTGCCCGCACAGGGCCTCCGCCAGCCCCAGCTGACGGCGCTCGGCGTCCAGGGAGAGCCCGTAGCCGCTCTTGCACTCGAAGGCGGTGGTCCCCAGGCGCAGCATCTCGTCGGCCAGGCCGCGGGCCTGCCCCAGCACGTCACCGTCGGGCATCTCGGCCAGCATGCGTGCGCTGCTGCGGATGCCGCCGCCCAGCCGGGCGATCTCCGCGTATGGCACGCCGGCCACCTTCATGGCGTACTCCTCCGCCCGCCAGCCGGCGAACGGCAGGTGGGTGTGGCAGTCCACCAGCCCCGGCAGCACGGCCGCACCCGAGGCGTCCACCTGCACCTCCGCGCCGGGGTCGTCCTCCAGGGCCGCGATGACGCCGTCGCGGCAGGTGACGCCGCCGGGGGCGAGCGTCATGCGGTTCCCGGCGTCGCCGCGCAGGTACGGCAGCCCGGGCTCCGGCGGCAGCAGCACCTGGGCCGCCCCGTGCACCGACAGGCTGCTCACGCGCGACCCCCGATCCAGGTCTCGCGCACCAGCTCCGGTCCACCGGTGAACACGATCGCCGCCGCCAGGTGCTCGTCGGCGACGCCCGCGATGCGGTCATGGGTGAGGTCGACGGCGATCAGATCCGCGGGGGCGCCGGGTGCGATGCGGCCCTCGGGGAGTCCCAGCGCGGCGGGGCCGTGCCGCCATGCGCTGCGCAGCAGGCCCGGGGTGGGCCCCTCCTCGCCGGGTGCCACCAGCACGTTGCGCCGCTCCGCCGTGCGGCGCGCGATGAGCTCCAGCTCGCGCAGCTCGGCGAACGGGTCGATGCGGCCGTTGGCGTCGGTCCCCACGGCCATGGGGACCCCGCGGCGGTGCAGCTCCTCGGCGGGCACGTAGCCGTCGCCCAGATCGGCCTCGGTGGCCGGGCACGCGCACACCGTCGCGCCCGCCCGGGCCAGCAGGTCCATCTCGTGCGCGTCGGCGTGCGTGCCGTGCACGATCACCGTGCGGGGGCCCAGCGCGCCGGTGCGCCGCAGGAGCTCCACAGGCCGCACGCCGTGCTCGGCCAGGCACTCCTCGATCTCCCGCCGCTGCTCGCAGGCGTGGATGTGCAGGGGCAGGCCGTGAGCGGCGCAGTGGGCGGCGATCGCCTCCAGCCAGTCCGCCGGGACCGCCCGCACCGAGTGCGGGGCGGCGCCCACGCGCACCAGCGTCCGGTCCACGGTGCGGCGGCGCAGGTCGTCCAGGCGCGCCAGGTAGGTCGCGACGTCCGGGTCGCAGAAGCGCCGCTGCCCCGGCTCAGCCGGGCGCCCGGCGCCGGCCCGGGCGTAGGCCACCAGCAGCAGCACGATCCGCATGCCCTCGGCCTCGGCGGCGGCGATCACGCGCATGGCCAGCTCGTTGGGGTCGTCGTACGGGGTGCCGTCGGGCCGGTGGTGGACGTAGTGGAACTCGCCCACCGAGGTGAACCCGGCGGACCGCATCTCCCGGTAGGCGCGGCGGGCGACGTCCTCGATGCCGTCGGGGTCCAGGCGCCCCGCCAGGTCGTACATCGCCGTGCGCCAGGTCCAGAAGTCGTCGCGCCCCTCCGGCGCGGCACGCTCAACCACGCCCCGCAGGTCGCGCTGGAAGGCGTGGGAGTGGACGTTCGCCACGCCGGGCATCAGCACCCGCCCGGGCAGCGCGAGGGCGCCCTCGGTCGCGGTCCCCACATCGGTGATCAGCCCCGTCGCGGGGTCCACGGTCACCGCCAGGCCGCGGCGCGGCCCGTCCGCGTCCAGCACCAGCTCCGGTGCCAGGACCGTTGTCACGACGTGATGCCCGGCAGGTCCATCCCGGTGGCCCGGGCGTGGTCCAGGGCCTCCTCGTAGCCGGCGCTCGCGTGCCGCATGACCCCCGTGCCGGGGTCGTTGGTGAGCACCAGCCGCACGCGCTCGGCCCCCTCGTCGGTGCCGTCGGCCAGCACCTGCGCGCCCGAGTGGAGGGACCGCCCGATCCCCACCCCGCCGCCGTGGTGCAGCGCCACCCACGCCGCGCCGGAGGCGACGTTGAGCATGGCGTTCAGCAGCGGCCAGTCGGCGATGGCGTCCGACCCGTCCTTCATGCCCTCGGTCTCCCGGTAGGGGGAGGCGACGGACCCGGAGTCCAGGTGGTCGCGCCCGATGATGATCGGCGCCCGCACCTCGCCGGTGCGCACCAGCTCGTTGAAGGCCAGGCCCGCGCGGTGGCGATCACCGTAGCCCAGCCAGCAGATCCGGGCGGGCAGCCCCTGCACGGCGATGCGCTCGGCGGCGGCGTCCAGCCAGCGGTGCAGCTTGGCGTCATCGGGGAAGAGCCGGCGCACCGCGTCGTCGGTCGCGGCGATGTCCGCCGGGTCTCCGGACAGCGCGGCCCACCGGAACGGCCCGATCCCGCGCGCGAACAGCGGCCGGATGTAGGCCACCACGAACCCCGGGTAGTCGAACGCCCGCCCGAAGCCGGCATCGCGGGCCTCGGTGCGCAGGTTGTTGCCGTAGTCGAACACCTCGGCGCCGGCGTCCATGAAGCCCACCATGGCCGCGCAGTGGGTGGCCATGGACTCCCGGGAGCGGCGCACGTACTCCTGCGGGTCCGCCTCGCGCAGCGCGGCGGCGTCGTCCAGCGAGAGCCCGGCCGGGACGTACCCCACCAGCGGGTCGTGGGCGGAGGTCTGGTCGGTCACGATGTCGGGCCGAAAGCCGCGACGCAGCAGCTCGGGGAGCACCTCGGCGGCGTTGCCCACCACGCCGATCGACAGCGCGCGCCGCTCCCGGCGGGCCTCCTCTGCCAGCCGGACCGCCTCGTCCAGGTCGCCGGCCCGCACGTCCAGGTAGCGGGTCTCCAGGCGCCGTTCGATGCGCCACGGGTCGACGTCCACGCACAGGGCCACGCCGCCGTTGAGCGTCACCGCCAGCGGCTGGGCGCCACCCATGCCGCCCAGGCCCGCGGTGAGCACCACGCGCCCGGCCAGGGTGCCGCCGAACCGCTGCTCGCCGATGGCCGCGAACGTCTCGTAGGTGCCCTGCACGATGCCCTGCGAGCCGATGTAGATCCACGACCCGGCGGTCATCTGGCCGTACATGGTGAGGCCCAGGGCCTCCAGGCGCCGGAACTCGTCCCAGGTGGCCCAGTCGGGCACCAGGTTCGCGTTGGCGATGAGCACCCGGGGCGCCATGCGGTGGGTGCGGAACACCCCGACGGCGCGGCCGGACTGCACGAGCATCGTCTCGTCGTCCTCCAGCCGGCGCAGCGTCGCCACGATGCGGTGGAAGTCCTCCCACGACCGGGCCGCCCGGCCGGTGCCGCCGTAGACCACCAGGTTGGCGGGGTCCTCCGCCACGTCGGGGTCGAGGTTGTTCATGAGCATCCGCAGGGCGGCCTCCTGCTGCCAGCCGCGGCAGGAGATCTCGGTGCCGCGCGGCGCACGGATCACGGGAGCCTCGGTGCTCACTCCCCCACCCCGCGGGCGCGGAAGGACGCGGCGTGCCCGGGGAAGCCCTCGTGGTCGCACAGCGGCAGCACGCACTGCGCCATGTCGGCCAGCGCCTCGCGGCTGGCCCGGGCGATGGAGGTGGCCTTCAGGAACGTCTGGGCGGTGATCGCCGAGCTCACCTTCGCGAACCCGCCGGTCGGCAGGGCCGCCGGCACGCCCGCAGCGAAGTTCCCCGCGCTGATCGGCGTCCACGGCCCCACCAGGATCTCGCCGGCGTTCACCAGCAGCGGCAGCAGGGCGTCCGGGTCGCGCACGTCCACCACCATGTGCTCCGGCGCGTGGGCGTTGGCCACCTCGGCGGCCTGGGTCAGGTCGTCCACCAGGATGACCCCGCCGTACCCGGTCAGCGAGCTGCGGGCGTACGAGCGGCGCGGCTCCGGCAACTCGGCCAGGCGCCGTTCCACGATCGCCACCAGGGCGTCCACCAGCGCCCGGGAGGGCGTCACCAGCAGGCTCGCCGAGTCGGGGCCGTGCTCGGCCTCGTTGAGGATGTCGGAGGCGATGAACTCCGGGTCGGCGCCATCGTCGGCGATCACCAGGCTCTCCGACGGCCCCAGCAGCATGTTGGTGACCACCCCGTGCGTCTGCACCAGCAGCTGCGCGGCCGTCACCGCCGGGCTTCCGGGCCCCACCACCATGCGGACCGGCCGCACCGACTCGGTCCCGAACGCGGCGGCGGCGATGCCGGCGGGGCCGTTCGCGCGGTGGATCTCGGTGATCCCCAGCTCCCATGCGGCGAACAGCACGGCCGGGTCCACCTCGCCGGCGCCGCCGGGCGCGGGCGGCACGATGACGGCGATCTCCGGCACACCCGCCACGACGGCCGGTGTGCCCAGCTGCATCATCACGCTGGGGTAGCTGGCCTTGCCGGACGGCACGAAGATCGCGGCACGGGTGACCGGCGTGAGCTTCTCGCCCACCACCAGGCCCGGGCGGATCTCCTCCCGCCACTCCCGCTCGCGGGTCTGGCGGGTGTGGAACCGGCGCAGGCTCTCGATGCCGTAGAGGATCGCGTCGCGCACCGGCGCCGGCACCTGGGCGGGCGCCGCGGCGATCTCGCCCTCCGACACGCGCAGGCGCTCCGGCGGCACGTCGCAGCCGTCGAAGCGGGCGAGCGCACGGCTGCACGCCGCGTCGCCGTTGGCCCGCACGTCCTCCAGGATCTCGCCCACCGATCGCAGCAGCTCCGGGTCGAAGACCTTGCCGTTGCTGCGGGCCAGGATGCGCTCGCGGTCCGCCTCGGCCATCGACGACCAGGTGTACTCGCGCCACGGACGTCCGCTCACAGCGCCCCCTTCCAGCCGGCGGTGCGCCCGCCGTCGACGGTGATCACGGCGCCGGTCACGTAGCTGGCCGCCCCGGAAAGCAGGAACGCGATGACCTCGGCGGACTCGACGGCCGTTCCCACGCGTCCCAGCGGGATGTCGGCCTCGATGTGGGCCCGCGTGTGCGGATCCGACAGCGTCTGGGCGGTCATCTCGGTGAGCGTGTAGCCGGGGCACACCGCGTTCACCCGCACGCCGTCGCGGGCGAGGTCCACCGCCATCGACCGGGTCAGCGCGATGAGCGCCCCCTTGGAGGTGTTGTAGTCGGCGAAGTGCTCCTCGGCGACCAGGCCGTTGATGGACGACACGTTCACGATCGCGCCGCCCACGCCGCGCACCGACATGTCCACCGCGGCCTGCCGGGACAGCAGGAACGCGGCGGTCACGTTCACCTCCAGCACGCGCCGCCAGTGGTCGTCGTCGAGGGCGGTGAACGGGG
This sequence comes from Actinobacteria bacterium Ga0077560, assembly GCA_001464275.1. Lineage (GTDB taxonomy): Bacteria > Actinomycetota > Thermoleophilia > Miltoncostaeales > Miltoncostaeaceae. The sequence goes on from LNFL01000111.1 coordinate 28,392, forward strand.
CGCCCTCACCGTCGATGGCCGCGTTGTTGACCAGCAGGTCGATGCCGCCCACCGCCGCCCGGGCCGCGGCGGCGATCTCCTGGGCGGCGCCGGGCTCGCCCACGTCGGCCACGAAGCGCGACGCCGACTCGCGGCCGTGGGCGGCGCGGATCTCGGCGACGGCCATGTCCAGCCGGTCCTCCCGGCGGGCCACCAGCAGCACCCGCGCCCCGCGCTCGGCCAGCAGCCGGGCCGTCGCCAGGCCGATCCCCGAGGACGCGCCGGTCACCACCGCACCCAGCCCAGCGAAACCGCTCATGCCACCCCCGTCAGCGCACCGTCACGGATCGCGGCGACCACCGCCGCGATGTCATCGGCCATCGGCCGGTCCTCATCCACCATCGGCGTGATCCGCCGCAGCCGCGCGTGCAATTCCTCCACGCCCGGGCCGGAGACCAGCGGCCGGCGCAGGTCGATGGCCTGCGCGGCGCAGATGAGCTCGATCGCCACCACCGCCAGCGCGTTGTCGATCGCAGTGCGGGCCTTCAGGCCGGCCGTGGCACCCATCGAGTTGAAGTCCTCCTGCCCGGCGCTGGTGGGCAGCGACCCGGTGCCCGCCGGATGCGCGAGCACCTGGTTCTCGGCCACCAGCGCGGCGGCGGTGTACTGCAGCACCATCAGCCCCGAGCGCGTCCCGGGCGAGCTGGTGAGGAACGGCGGCAGCGACCACTGGTCGCCCCGGCCGTCGAGCATCCGGTAGGTGCGGCGCTCGCTGAACGCGGCGACTTCGGCGACGGTGATGGCCAGCGTGTCCAGCGGCAGCGACAGCGGTTGCCCGTGGAAGTTCCCGCCGGAGAGCACCTCGTCGTCGTCCGGGAAGCACAGCGGGTTGTCGGTGACCGCCCCAAGCTCGGGTTCCAGCGCGCCCGTCACGTAGTCCAGGGCCTCGGCGGTGGCGCCCAGGACCTGGGGGATACAGCGCAGCGTGTAGGCGTCCTGCACCCGCTCGCACTCGGCGTGGCTGGCCAGCATCCCGGATCCACGCAGCATGCCGCGCATCCGCTCGGCCACCCGCGCCTGCTGGCGGCGGCCGCGCAGCGCATGGATGCGCGCGTCCATCGGGGTCAGCGATCCCAGCAGGGCGTCCAGCGACATGGCCGCCGCGGCCTCCGCGGCGTCCTGCAGCAGCCGGGCGTCGTGCACCGCCAGGGCACCCAGCGCGCCCATCATGTGCGTGCCGTTCACCAGCGCCAGGCCCTCCTTGGCCACCGGCTCCAGCGGCGACAGGGACGCCGCGGCCAGCGCGGAGGCCGCATCCCGCGGGCCATCAGGGGTCTCGACGCGGCCCTCGCCGCACATCGCCAGCGCCAGGTGCGCCAGGGGGGCCAGGTCGCCGCTGGCGCCCACCGACCCCTTGGACGGCACCTCCGGCGTGATCCCGGCGTCCAGCATGCCCACCAGCAGCTCCACCACGTGCGGGCGCACCCCGGAGTGGCCGCGTGCCAGCGACGCGGCCAGCAGGACCATCATGCCGCGCACCACCTCGCCCGGCAGCGGCGGCCCCACGCCCGCGGCGTGGCTGGCCACCAGGTTCCGCTGCAGCCGCATCAGCTCGGCGTCGGGGATGCGGATGACCGCAAGGCTCCCGAAGCCCGTGTTCACCCCGTACACCGGGCGGCCGGCGGCGACGATGTCGTCCACCAGCCGCCGTGCCGCGCCCACGCGGCCGGCGACCGCCGCGTCCAGCCGCACCGGCCTGCCGTGCCTGGCGACCGCGACGATGTCGTCCACGCCGGGCGGCGTCACGCCCAGGATGAGGGCATCGGTCAATCCAGCGTGCCCTTGACGCCCGCCGTGGCCCCGGCCCGCCAGGGGTCGGGGGCCAGCGCCGCCCGCAGCGCCCGGGCGAACGCGCGGAAGCACGCCTCCCAGCGGTGGTGCGGGTCGGTGCCGGTGATGAGCCGCAGGTGCACGGTGCCGCCCGAGCCCTGCGCGAAGCCCTCGAAGAACTGCACCAGGTCGTGGCCGTAGCTGTCCTCGACGGTCTCCGACCGCTGGGAGGCCGGCAGGTCCAGGTGGTGGTTCGCCCGCCCCTCCAGCGAGAACATGGCGAACGCCAGGGCCTCATCGATGGTGCCGTGGGCCTCTCCCACCGAGGCGACGCCCTCCGGGATGCGGCGCTCCACCACCCGCCGCACGCATCGGCCCATGGCGATGCCGATGTCCTCGCACACCACGTGCGAGAGGTTGAAGCGCCTGGTGGCGTAGCGGGCCGTGATGTTGAGGCCGCCGTGCCAGGCGATCATCTCCAGCATATGGTTGAAGAAGTCGATGCCGGTGTCCAGCGCGGTGTCCGGATCACGGGGCCCGAACTCCAGCGCGAGCTCGATCTCCGACTCCCGGGTGGCGCGGCGCACCGCGACCCCGCCGCCGGGCAGGTCCTCGAGGTCGGTTCCGGTGTTGCTCATGCGGCGCCCTCCGGCACGACGATGGTCTTCAGTCCCCGGTACCCGCCGGCGGCCGCCTCGGCCACCGCGTCCGGGAGCTCCGGCAGTCCCACGACCCGGTTCACCACCGGCGCGAACCGGCCGGGGTCGGCGGCCAGGGCCGCCAGGGTGGCGGGCATCTCGTCCTCGAACACGTGGCACCCGGCGATGGCCTGCTCGGCGGCCAGCAGGGCGTTGGCGTCCAGCGCCTCCGGCGCGTGGTGCAGGGACACCAGCATGACCGTGCCGCCGGGCGCGCATGCCGCCATCGCGGTGGCCACCGAGCCCGCGAAGCCGGCGCAGTCGAACACCGCGTCGGCGCGGAAGCCCGCCGGCAGCGCGTCCACGACGGGCATCCCGGTGGCGTCCGCCAGCAGCCTGGCCCGCACGGGGTCGGTCTCGGCGATCACCACGTCCAGGTCCGGCGGCAGCATGAGCGCGCAGAGCGCCCCGATCGGCCCGCCGCCGATGACGCCGATGCGCCGCGCCCCGGGCGCGAGGCGCTCCAGGCGGCGGCCGGCGTGCATCGCCACCGCCGCGGGCTCGGCCAGCACGGCCACGGCGGGGTCGAGGCCCGCGGGCACGGCCCAGGTGCGGGACTCCGGCACCATCACCAGCTCGGCGAAGCCGCCATCGCAGACCTCGCCCAGGAACCCGATGGCGCCGCAGCGCTGCGCGTGGCCGGCCAGGCACTCCGGACAGGCGCCGCAGGGCACGCGTGAGTCCAGCGCCACCGCGGTGCCCACGGCCGTGGCGGTGCCCTCCCCCGCCGCCGCGACCACCCCGGTCACCTCGTGCCCCGGGGTCACGGGGAAGGCGGTGACGAAGGCGCCGGTGCGCCACACGTGGAGGTCCGACCCGCACACTCCCGTGGCCTGCACGCGCACCAGCAGCTCGCCCGGACCGGGGTCCGGCGGAGCGAGCTCCTCGACGCGCAGGTCGCGGACGCCGTGCAGGCGGGCGGCGATCACCTCTCGGCCGCCCGGGCCTCGGCGATGATGCTCTCCAGCACCCGCCCGCGGATCTCCACGAAGGCCGGGTCGGTGAGCATCTCGGGGGTGCGGGGCCGCGGCAGCGGCACCGGGATCTCCTCCTTGATGCGCCCGGGCCGGTTGGTCATCACCAGGACGCGGTCGGCCACGTAGACCGCCTCCTCCACGTCGTGGGTGACGAACAGCACGGTGAGGCGGTGGGCCTCCCACACCTCGGCCAGCAGCTGCTGCATCATCCGCCGGGTGAGGGCGTCGAGCGCCCCGAAGGGCTCGTCCATGAGCAGCACCTGCGGCCGGTAGACCAGCGCGCGGGCGATGGCGACCCGCTGCTTCATGCCGCCGGAGAGCTCGCGCGGGTAGGCGTCGGCGAACTCGCCCAGGCGCATCTGCGCCAGCAGCTCCGCGGCCCGCTCGCGGCGTTCCGCCTTCGACGCGCCCTCGCCGTGCAGCGCGAACTCCACGTTCTGACGGGCGGTGAGCCACGGGAACAGCGTGTAGGTCTGGAACACCACCCCGCGGTCGCGGCCGGGACCGGTGACCGGATGCCCGTCCAGCAGGACGCTGCCCTCGCTGGCCTCCTGGAGCCCCGCGAGGATCGAGAGCAGGGTGCTCTTGCCACACCCGGAGGTCCCGACCAGCGCCACGAACTCGTTCTCGGCGATCTGAAGGCCCGCGTCCCTGAGGGCCACGACCTCGCGCTCGCCGCGCCCGAAGGTCTTGCCCAGCCCCCGGATGTCGACCTTGCTCATCGGCGCTCCTCCGCCCAGCGGAACAGTCGTCGCCCGGTGAAGCGCAGCACCTGGTCGATGGTGAGGCCGATGAGCCCCAGCACCAGCAGGTAGCCGAAGATCGTGTCGCTCTGGAAGAACTGCCGGGCGCGGGCGATGCGGTATCCGAAGCCCTCGGCGGCGCCGACCAGCTCGGCGAGGATGAGCCACGACCACGCCCACCCGAGCATCGCGCGGGCGGCGTCCCAGATCCCCGGGGCGGCGGCGGGCAGCACGATGCGCCGCACGATCGCCAGCTCCGAATGGCCGAGCGTGCGGCCGATGTCCACCAGCTCCATCTGGACGCGGCGCACCACGTCCATGATCAGCAGCGTCTCGAAGAAGAACGTGCCGAACCAGATGACGAAGTACTTGTAGGTCTCGTCGAAGCCCACCCACAGGATCGCCAGCGGCACGATGGCGGCCGGCGGGATGTACCGCAGGAACTCGATGGCGGGGGTGAAGGCGGCGTCGCCGGCCCCGAACGAGCCCATCAGCACGCCCAGGGGCACCGCCATCGCGGTGGCGACGGCGAACCCGACGACGATGCGCACGATCGAGGCCTTGGCGTCGTCCCACAGCGTGCCGTCGGACGCGAGCTCGCCCAGACGTCCGAGCACGTCGCCCGGCGAGGGCAGGAAGATCGCGTCGACCATGCCGCCGTAGGTGGCGATGCACCACGCGGCGATGATCCCGGCGAAGACCGTGACCGAGATCGCCAGGTACAGGCCGGGGTGAATGCCCCCGCCGATGCGCAGCGCGGCCGGGCGGCGGCGCCGGGCCCGTGGCGCGGGGGTCAGGGGAACGTCGCTGCTCACTTCCGGGCGGGTCCTTTCCTGCGCGGGGGACGTCCGCTGGCAATTCCGTTGGACGGCACTATATTCCGCTCAATGGCACGTGCACACCGCGGCGAGGACGATCACGAGACCGCCCCGATGCGGTCGGTGGACCGCGCGCTCCGGCTGCTCGTGAGCGTGGCCGAGACCGCGGACGGCCTCAGTCTCGCCGACGCGGCCCGCAGCACGTCGCTCGCCCCCTCCACGGCCCTGCGCCAGCTGCGCGGCCTGGAGGCCGCCGGGTTCGTCTCGCGCACGCCCGACGGGCTGTTCACGGCGGGCCCCACGCTCACCCGCCTGGGCCTGCGGGCGGCCGGCCGCTCGCCGCTGGCGGCGCTCGCCGAACCCCGCCTGCGGACCCTCGCCCGCGAGCTGGAGGAGTCCGCGTACCTCGGGGTGCGCAGCGACGCCGACCACGGCGTCTACCTGGCGCAGGCGCCCAGCCCGCTGGCCATACGACACGTGTCGTGGCTGGGCGAGCTGGTGCGGCTGGAGGGCAGCGCCCTGGGCGCGGCCCTCGACGGCGACGTGGCGGCCGACGGGGTGGCCGTGCGCAGCGACGTGGTGGAGGACGGGGTCACCGCCGTCGCGGCCCCGGTGCGGGGTCCCGGCGGGGAGGTGCTCTGCGCCATCAGCGTGGTGGGCCCCGGTTTCCGCCTGAGCGGCGCGGCGCTGGCGGCCGCCCGCCGGGCCGTGGCGGCCGAGGCGGCGCGGTTGGCCGCCGAGTACGGCGGCGCCGCTGTACGGTCCGTGGCGTGAGCATCACCGCCGCCCACATCGCCGCCCGCATGGCGGGCATCCTTCCCATCGGGCTCGGGCCCAACGGCACCAACCGCCTGGCCTGGACGGCCGAGGACGCCATGGCCGCCGAGTGGTTCCGCGAGCAGGCGGAGGCGCTGGGCCTGGTGGTGGAGCGCGACCCGGCCGGGTCGCTGTGGGCGGTGCCGGACGCCCCCGGCCCCTGGTGGGCGGTGGGCTCGCATCTGGACTCCGTCCGCGACGGCGGGTCCTACGACGGGGCGCTGGGCGTGGCCGCCGCATTCGAGGTCGCGTCGCGCCTGCGGCACCCCATCGCGGTGATCGCCTTCGCCGACGAGGAGGGCGCGCGGTTCAACACGCCCACGTTCGGCAGCCGCGCGCTGGTGGGACGCCTCGACGTCGCCGACGCGCTGGGCCGCCGCGACCACGACGGGATCTCCATGACCGTGGCCATGCGCACCGCCGGGGTGGACCCGGACGGGCTGGCCGGCGCGCCCGCATGGCTGGGACGCCTCAAGGGGTTCCTGGAGCTGCACATCGACCAGACCACCGAGCTCGCCGAGGCCGGCATGCCGGCCGGCGTGGTGGCCGGCCTGGCGGCCCGGCTGCGGCTGGCCCTGCACGTGCGGGGCCGGGCCGACCACTCGGGCACGACGCCCATGGGCGGCCGCGCCGACGCCTTGCTCGCCGCGGCCCGCGTGGTGGTCGCCGTGAACGACCTGGCCCTCTCCCGCCCCGGCGTGGTGGCCACCGCCACGCGCCTGCTCACCGAGCCCAACGCGCTCACCACGGTGGCCGAGGACGCGCGGATGTGGATCGACGTGCGCGCCCCCGCCGGGTCGGACCTGGACGCCGTCGAGGCGGGTGTGCGGGATGCCGCCGCCACGGCCGCCGCGCTCGGAGGCGTGACCGCGGAGGTCACCGTGGCCTCGCGTTCGGAGGCGGTGGTGTTCACGCCGTCCATCCGCGCCGCGCTGCGCGCGCAGCTTCCGGGCGATGCGCGCGAGCTGCTCTGCTTCGCCGGGCACGACGCCGGCATCCTGGCCGAGCGCATCCCCGCGGGAATGGTGTTCGTCCGGAACGCGACGGGCGTGAGCCACGCGCCGACGGAGCACGTGGAGCTGGCGGACGCCGCCGCGGCCGCCGACGTGATGCTCGGCGGCGGATGAGCGTGGCCGGCCCCGGGCCGGCCACGCGCATTCCGGTGGGTGCTACTTGTTGGCCGCCTGCACGAAGGCCGGGTTCACCAGGCCCTGGGCGTCGATGTCGCCCTCGATGAGCCCCGCCTCGGTGGCGAAGGTCTTCACGTCGGCCAGCGTGGTGTCGAAGTACGTGCCGCCCGGGACGATCTCGGTCGCGTTCTCGGCGAGGTTGTAGAACTTCACCCCGTCGAAGGCGGTCTTGAGGTCGCCGGGCTTGGCGCCCACGGACGTCTCGATGATCGCCTGCGCGGCGGTCGGGTCCTTCTGGTACTCGTCGTACGCGGACTGCCAGCTCTTGATGAGCGCCAGGACCTGGCCGGGCCGCTCCTCGAGCACCTCGTTGCGGACGACGAACACGTCGCTGATGAGGCCGGGGTTCTCACCCGCGGTGAAGAGCAGCTTCCACGTGCTGTCCTTCTGCAGCGCGGTGGTGAGGTACGGCTCGTAGGTGACCGCGACGTCCACCCGCTTGGCGAGCGCGGCGACACCGGCGTCCGACGCGGGCGTCGGGACCTTGGTGACGTCGTCGATGGTGAGGCCGTTCTCGCTGAGGGCGTACCGCAGCAGGATGTCGCTGGTGGTGCCCTCCTCGTAGGCGATCTTCTTGCCCTTGAGGTCCGCGACGGTGGCCACGGAGCTCGGCGCCAGAATGGCGTCGGCGGTGGTGCTCTGGTCGAGCAGCAGCACGATCGTGATCGGCAGCCCGGCCGCGGCGAGCCGCATGGCCGTGTGCGTGGCGATGTTCGCGCCGTCGAGCTTCTTCGACGCGAGCGCCGCGTTGATCTCGTCGTCGGTGTTGAAGTTCGTGATCTTCGCGTCCACACCGTTGGCCGCGAACAGGTCCTTGTCCTCCGCGACCCGCCACAGGCCGTACCCCAGCCAGGGCTCGATGCCCATCTGGAACGTGCCCGCCTCGGCGGTCGTCGGGATCGCGGCGGTCGTGTCGGTCGCGTCACCGGACGACGAGTCGTCGTCTCCGCCGCAGCCTGCGACCACCAGGGCCAGCGCCGCGATCATCGCGACAAGCCAGGCCCACTTCTTGGATCGGGTCACCCCTGGTCCCCCCTGTGTTCGGGTGTTTCGAACGCCCGGAACCTACGGGTGCGAGACCCCGCGGGGCAAGCGCCCACCGCGATCAGCCGATGCCGGTCGCGATCAGGTAGTAGAGGGGGATGCCGGCGATCAGGTTGAACGGGAAGGTGATCGCCACAGCCGAGGTGAGGTAGATCCCCGGGTTCGCCTCGGGCAGCGCGATGCGCACCGCGGCGGGCGCGGCGATGTAGGAGGCGCTCGCCGCCATCGCCCCGAGCACCGTCGCCCCGGCCACCGAGAGGCCGCTCGTGACCCCCATCGCCACGCCGGCCGCCCCAAGGGGGATGGGGAACAGGATCCCGAACGGCACGATCCGCAGCGCGGTCCGCGGCAGGTCCTTCGCTCGCGATGCCGCGGTGATCCCCAGGTCCAGCAGGAACAGGGTGAGCATCCCGTAGAAGAGGGTTCCGAAGAACGGCTCGACCGTGGCATACCCATCGCTGCCGGCGACCGCCCCGATGACGATGCCGCCCACGAGCAGCACGATGCTGGTGCCGGTGAGGGTCTCGCGCAGGACCTCGCCGCGGCTCCGGCGGCCGCCTCTCACCGAACCCGCCAGCAGCAGGGCGATGATGATGCCGGGCACCTCCAGCAGGGCCAGGAGGGTGGGCATGAAACCCTCGGGCTCCAGGCCGGACGCCTGGAGGAAGGTGATGCTCGCGGCGAAGGTGACCGCCGACACCGACCCGTAGTGCGCGGCCATGGCGGCACTGTCGGCCCGCGACAGGCGGAGCACCCGCATCGCGGCGGCGAAGGTGACCAGGGGAATCGCCGCCGCGAGCACGAGTGTGGCGAGCGCGGGAGCCCAGAGTTCTGAGGGGGAGGTCTCCCGCAGTGCCACGCCGCCCTTCAACCCGATCGCGAGGAGCAGGTAGATGGACAGCGATTTGGTG
>LNFL01000112.1 GCA_001464275.1 Actinobacteria bacterium Ga0077560
ATCGGAGCCCCTGGGCATCGCGGGCGGCCGGCTGGACGCCGCCACGCGCGCGGCGCTTGAGGCCGACGCCGATCGCGAGCTCGCGGAGGCCCTCGCGGAGGCCCATGCCAGCCCGGTCGCGATGTTCGACCAGGTCACCGCATGAGCCCGCCCCGCTGCGGCGCGGAGCTCACCCGCGGCCTGCACGAGGCGATGGCCGCCATCCCGGAGATGTACGTCCTGGGCGAGGACGTCCTGGACCCCTACGGCGGCGCCTTCAAGATCACCAAGGGCATGTCGGAGGCCTGGCCCGGCCGGGTCATCACGACGCCCATCTCCGAGGCCTCCCTGTTCGGGGTCGCCTCCGGCATGGCCATGCGCGGCCTGCGACCGGTGCTGGAGGTCATGTTCGGGGACTTCATCACCCTGGGCTTCGACCAGATCGTGAACGGCATCTCCAAGTTCCGGGAGATGTACGACGACCAGGTGACGCTGCCGCTGGTGGTGCGGACCCCCATGGGCGGGCGCCGCGGCTACGGGCCCACGCACAGCCAGTCGCTGGAGAAGTTCCTGCTGGGCGTCCCGAACATCCGCGTCGTGGCGACCAGCGAGGTCCACGACCTCGCCGCGATGATCACCGCCGCCGTCGCGGACGACGAGCCGGTGTTCCTCATCGAGAACAAGGTCATGTACGGCCGGGCGAACCTGCGGCCGGTGGACGGGCGCATCGGTGAGCTCGACGTGGTGGAGACCGCCGGCCCGTACCCGACGCTCACGTTCTCCGGCAGCGGCTTCACCGAGGCGGCGGCGACGATCGTCGCCTACGGGGGGATGGTCCCCATCGCCCTGGAGGCCGCCACCGAGCTCATCATGGAGCACGAGGTGTTCTGCGAGGTGGTGGTGATCAGCGGCCTGCTGCCGCTCGACCTCGATCCCATCCTGGCCTCGCTCTCGCGCTCAGGCGTGGTGGTGACCCTCGAGGAGGGCACGCTCACCGGCGGCGTCGGCGCCGAGATCGCCGCGCGCGTGCAGGCGGAGGGCTGGAACGACCTGCGCCGGCCGGTCGTGCGGGTGGCGGCGCGTGACGGGATCATCCCGTCGGCACCCACGCTGGAAGAGGCGGTCCTGCCGGGCGTGGCGGATGTCACCCGGGCGGTGCTCGCCGCGGTGGGCGCCCGGGCCTGACCCCGGGCGGGCCTAGGACTTCGGCCAGACCGTCCCGGCGGGCACGATCGTCCCGTCCGGGACGTCGTCGTGCAGCACGCAGGCGTTGCCGACGATCGCGCGTGCGCCGATGCGCAGGCCCGGCCGCGTGGTGACACCCATGCCCACCAGCGCCGCCTCGCCCACCTGCACGTGCCCGGCCAGCAGCGCCCCCGGGGTGATGTGCGCGTGGGCGCCGATGCTGCAGTCGTGGGACACGACCGCCCCGGTGTTCACGATGGCGCCGTCGCCGACCTCGCAGTCCGACCAGACCGTGGCGTTGGCGAACACCTGCACGCCGGCGCCCAGGCGGGCGGACGGCGCCACCGCGGCGCTCCGATCGACCAGCGACGGCAGCTCCAGGCCCGCCCCGACCAGCAGGTCGTGCACCGCGATGCGCGAGTCGATGCGCCCGAGCCCGCCGACCGCGTTCACGCCCATCCGCAGCCCGTGCTCGGCCAGCACCGCCAGCGCCGCGCGGCCCGCGACGACCGGGACGCCGAGCACCTCGGTGCCGATCGCGTCGGCGCGGTCGTCCAGCACGCAGAGCACCTCCAGTCCCAGCGACCCGAAGATCAGGTCGACGAGGCTCTTGGCGTGCCCTCCGCATCCGAAGACGACCAGCGAGGAGCGCCCGATGTAGTCCAGCAGCGCCGGGTCGAGCTCCGGTGCCGGGCGCGCCGCGGCGATGGCCTCCTCGATGTCGCGCTCGGTGAGGAACCGGTCGGTGGGGAGCGTCGCGAGATCCAGGCCGGCGTCGGCCGCGAGCTTCGCGGCCTTCCTGGTGAGCCGTGCCCCACCCGCGGCGGGAGCGGCGGGAGCGGCATCCGGTGCCGGCTGCGCATCACGGTCGGGCATCGCGTCGAAGACCTCGACGATCGTCTGCCCGGCCTCCACCCGCTGGTCGACGGCGACGTGCAGCGGTCCGGTGAAGCCGGTGAACTCCGACTCCACCTCGACGGCGCCCTTGCTGGTCTCCAGCACGCACACCAGGTCGCCCTCGGTGATGGCGGTGAAGGCCTGGGCGTGCACCTCGATGACCTGCGATTCCGGCTCGTTGGTGTTCACCAGGGGGGCGACGATGCGCCCGACCACGCTCGGGCCGCTCACGAGCGCGCGAACCGCTCGGCGAACTCGGCGATGGCCGCGTCCACGCGTTCGCCGTACTCGTCCGCCAGGGCCTCGTTGCGCATCGTGGTGAACGGCTCCAGATCGGGGGTCAGCAGTTCGGGCGCGTGTCCCTTGGCGCCCATCATGTCCCGCACGTCCCGCAGCACGCCGACCGGGTCGGCGCACAGGCGCTCGTATCGCACGGCAAGCATGTGCGCGTCGCCGAGCCGGGCATGGACGTCCTCCAGGTGCCGCTCCAGCAGCACGACCTGGGCGGCGACCTGCCGCCACGGCGGCTCGCCGGACAGGTCGGTGGCGGGCTTCAGCGACGCCCAGCGGTCCAGCGTGCCGTACAGCGACTGCCGCATCTTGAGCAGCGAGAGGGCGGTGTCCCGGGGCTCCCGGCGGATCCAGACGTAACACGTGCCCGGCATGTGCCGCAGCATGGTCTCGAGGTGCCAGATCAGCAGCATCGGCTTGAAGGCGACGGGACGGCCGGCGCGGTGGCCCATGGTGATCAGGACCCGGCGCAGCCGGTCCCAGTCGATGGCCGCGTCGTGCTCCGGGCCGCGCTCGGCCATGTCGGGGTACCCGAGGTGGTGGTTCCAGAAGTACCCGAACTCGTGTGGCTCGGAGACGCCGTCGGTGCGGCCGAAGCTGGAGGAGAAGTTGGAGTGCAGGCGGTCCACGCCCAGCTTCTGCGCCAGCTGCAGCCCGTAGGACGGCGCGAGCCAGAACGCGGCGACCAGGTTGCTCACGTAGGCGATGTCCAGGCCGCTGGCCAGCACCTGGTAGAGCAGGCTGGTGCCCGATCGCGGCGAGCCGACCACGTGCAGGGTCGGGAAGCGCTCCTCGGTCTCCGTGTCCTCGGCCGCCGCGTGCGGGGCGAGCAGGAGGTTCAGGCGCTCCAGGAAGTCCTCCTGGGCCGGGTCCTTCGCGAACGCCGGGGCCAGGGGCGGGTCGGTGCGGCGCTGGTAGTCGATCATGCGGAGGCGACCCTACCAGTCGCTCCAGCGGTCTCCGGGCGCCGCGGTGGGGGCGTGGCCCAACGCGAAACGGCCGGCGCGGGAATCCGCGCCG
>LNFL01000113.1 GCA_001464275.1 Actinobacteria bacterium Ga0077560
AGCCCCCAGCGGCCGAGCAGCGGCATCCCGGGGAGCCCACGCCCACGGCGCGGGCCCTGCGGCTGGGTGGTCACCAGGGCAGTCGGCCGGGGTGCGTGAGCGCATGACGCTCCCCCTGCCGGGCCAGCTCGATGCGGATGAGCGCCGACTGCACGGCCACGTCGACGGTGGGGTTGAGCTGCAGCTCGGCACGGGTGTGTTCCAGCTCCTCGATCGCCCGCTCGCAGAACTCGGGGTCGGGCTGGGCGGCCTTGAGCTGGTCGAGCAGGTGGCGGTTGCGGATGCTCTGCTCGGCACCGTGGCTCACGGCGAGGGCGTCGGCCACAAGGCCGGCGGCGCCGGTGAGCACGGCGTCCCAGCCGTCGCTGATCATGCGGCGGCGCTCGCGCTTCTCCTGGTCCTCGGCCCGCTTGGCGGCGGTCTTGCCACCGCGCTTGCCCTCCAGCTCGGCGGCGACGCGCGGCCTCCATGCGGGTCTGGGCCTCGTCCACCATCTGCCGGCCGGATCTGCCGCCCACGAGAATGCTGAGGCCCATCGCGGTGCCGGCCTCGCGCATGGACCGGTAGAAGGCGTCCCCGGCCAGGGCCATCGGCCCGTCGGAGCGGGCCAGGGCCTCCGCGTGCTCGGCCTGGACGCCACGTTCGGTGAGCCGCTGGCTGATGACCCGCCACCCGGGGTTCCGGAACGGCACGGGCACGCAGCGACTGCGGATGGTGGGGAGCAGGTCCTCGGGGCGGTCGGTCACCAGGATCACGTGGGAGTGGGCCGGCGGCTCCTCCAGCGGCTTGAGGATGCGGTTGCCGGCGACATCGCGCAGGCGTTCGGCGCCCTCCACGATCACCACGCGGCAGCGGCCGACGACGGGGCGGGAGGCGAGGTCGCGCAGGGCGTCCTCCAGGTCCTCCAGCAGGATCTGGGCGCCGGAGGCCCGCACCATCGACAGGTCCAGGCTGGCGCGGTGGGCCTCGGCGTCGGGCATCCCGATGAGGTGGTGGGCCACCGAGATGGCGGCCTCGCGCTTGCCGGTGCCGGGAGGGCCGCTGAACAGGAACTGCTGCGGCACGCGCCCGTGGGCGAAGGCGCCCTGCAGCACCTTGGTGGCCAGCGGCTGGTCGGGGATGTGGATCACGAGAGCCCCAGGATGCGGGTCATCACGGCGGCGTGCACGGCCTCGGCCTCGGGGGCGCCGTCGATGAGCACCACGCGCTCGGGAAAGCGGCGGGCCAGCTCGCGGTACCCGTCGGCGGCGAGCTCCTGGAAGCGCACGCCCTCGGCTTCGATGCGGTCGTCGCCGTTGCCGGATCTGCGCCAGGCGGCGGTGGCGGCCTGCACGTCGATCACCAGCGTGAGGTCGGGCAGGCAGCCATCCACGGCGGTGCGGTTGGCCTCCAGCACGGTCTCGATGCCGAACCCGCGGGCGGCGCCCTGGTAGGCCAGGGAGGAGTCGACGAACCGGTCGCTCACCACCCAGGTGCCCTTCGCGAGGGCGGGGCGGATGACCTGGGCCACGTGCTGGGCTCGGGAGGCGGCGAACAGGTGGATCTCGGCGGCGGGCGCCACGCTGCCCTTGGGGGAATCGAGCAATAGGCCGCGCACGGCCTCACCCAGCACGGTGCCGCCGGGCTCACGTGTCTCGATGACCGTCGTGCCCATGCGGCGCAGGGCGGCGGCCAGCATGCGCGCCTGGGTGGACTTCCCCGACCCGTCGATGCCCTCCAGGCTCACGAAGCGCCCGGTGCTCACCAGGGGTTGGCCCGCTCGGCGATCACCAGCAGCATCGCGCCGATCCCGGCGATGACGCCCCAACCCACCCACTTGGCGTACCTGGGGGCGCTGAGCACGGGGGTGCGGCGCTCGGCCTGCGCGCGCAGCCGGGCGTACACCTGGGGGCGGGGTCCCCCCTCATCCGGTCCGGCACGTCCCACCCGTGAGTCTCCCCGATCGGCCTGTTGTGGCCCTTACGTTCCTGGTCCACACTTGTGCGCGGTGGCCACGGCCATCACGACCGTTCGAGGCTACCAGGGGGCCGCGTGAGCGCTGCCATCGTCACCGGCGGAGCCGGTTTCATCGGATCCAACCTTGCGGACGCGCTGCTGGCGCAGGGACGCGAGGTGCACATCGTGGACAACCTCGTCCACGGCACCCGCGCCAAGCTGCCGGCGGACGCGGTGTTCCACGAGATGGACATCCGTGACGCCGCCGGCATGAAGGCGCTCGCACACGAGACGGCACCCAAGACGATCTTCCACCTGGCCGCCCAGGCCGACGTGCGCAAGGCCATCGAGGAGCCCGGCTTCGACGCCGACGTGAACGTCATCGGCATCATCAACGTGCTGGAGGCCGCCCGCGCCGTGGGCGCCAAGGTCATCTTCGCCAGCACCGGCGGCGCCGGGTACGGGGAGTACGAGGGCCTGCCCATCCCCACCCCCGAGACCTGCGAGACCCGGCCGCTCTCCCACTACGGACAGAGCAAGATGTGCGGCGAGGGCTACTGCGGCCTGTACGGGCGTCTCTACGGCCTGCACACCGTGGTGCTGCGCCTGGGCAACGTCTACGGCCCCCGCCAGGACCCGCACGGCGAGGCCGGCGTGGTGAGCATCTTCGCGGGCCGCATGCTGGACGGCATCCGCCCCAAGGTGTTCGGCGACGGCCTGCAGACCCGGGACTACGTGTACGTGGGCGACGTGGTGCGCGCCTTCCTGGCCGCCGAGGACACCGGCCCGGCCGGCGAGGTCTTCAACATCGGCATGGGCGCCGAGATCAGCGTGCTGGACCTGCTGGAGGGCCTGGGCTGCGACATGGACCCCGAGTTCCACCCGGCCCGCACCGGCGAGCTGGCCCGCAGCGCCCTGGCCAACGGCAAGGCCAAGGAACTGCTGGGCTGGTCGCCCATCATGCCCCTGGATGAGGGCCTGCAGGCCACCTACAAGGCCATCGCCGAACAGCACCGCTCCCCGGACAGCCGTCCGTGGGGCTTCATGGACGTCTGATGCGCCTTCGCCGCCCGCTCGCCCTGGCCATGGCCACCGCCCTGGCCGTGGGCCTGTGGGCGGGCGGCGCCAGCGCCGCCCCCAAGCCCGGCACCGTCACCGGCACCGTCGACCGCAGCACCGGGCCGCTCGCCAAGAAGCTCACGGCGGGCGTGGTGGCCACGCCCCTGTTCAAGGGCGCCTCGGTGGCCGGGCAGCGGGTCACCGCCAACCGCCGCTACTCGCTCAAGCTCGCCCCGGGCTTCTGGCTGGTCACCGCCAACACCTGGGGCCGCCGCGGCCCCGTGGAGTCGGCGGAGCTGGTGCAGGTGAAGGCCGGCAAGCGCCGCGCCGTGGCCCTGCAGGCCACGCCCACCGCGGTGATCATGTCGGTGGGGAAGATCATGGACCCCACCAACACGTGGGACATCAGCCAGGTGGTGGACGTCGAGATGGCCGAGGCCGCCGACAACGCGCCGTGCGACTACATCGTCGCCGTCGACCGCTGAAGGAGCTGCGGCTCAACACCACCGAGTACTTCCCCGCGGAGGTCCGGTCCGCCGCAAGGAAGGCCCTGGCATCGCAGGCCGGCACCCGACCGCAGTACCGGCTGGAGGGCAAGTTCACCGCGCTGAGCGAGCAGCTGCGCGGCACCACCTCCGGCGAGTTCCGCCTGGTCGACACCAAAACCGGACGCACCATCTGGAAGGACACCATCAGCACCCGCGACGGCGGCAGCCGCACCGTGGGGCAGCTGCTGGCCGGCGCGGTGAGCAAGGCCATCTGCGGCGCGCCCATCGCGTTCAGCGGCAACATCAAGAGCACGGTCACGGTGGACGGCGCCGACAGCACCTGGACCGTCAACCTCGCGGCGGTGTTCGTGCTCTCCGACGGCGGCGAGAAGCCGAACTTCTACGAGCTGGTCTACGACATCGCCTCGCTGAGCGGCACGGTCACCTACCACGCCACCGACGCGCAGGGGTGCATCGTGGACGCCACCTACGACGGGTCGGCCTTCACGATCAACAACGGCAGCGTCACCCTCCGCGTCTTCCCGGACGGCCGCCGCACCTACCACCTCAACGGGGGGGTGGGCACGCCGCCGGTGCCCGCCACCTTCAGGTGCCCCAACGGCGGCAGCACCATCAACATCCCCCTGGCCACCGGGTACCTCAGCGATGAGAACGCCCCGTGGACCGGCCCCACCCTGGCCGGCACCTACGCCGGGCCGTGGAACAACCCGCTGGCCGGCTTCACCGGGCAGACGGGCTTCCAGATGACCGCCAGCTGGACGCTGGAGGGGCAAGCCGAGGCCCCATGAGTCGAGTGGACTACAACGTGTTACATTGCGTTCATGTCCACACAGTCGAGCGGTCCCAAGTCCTTCAGGCTGTCCTCCCGCACGTTGGCGCTCCTCGACCGGCGGGCCGATGAGCTCCGCCAGAGCCGCAATGCGCTCGCCGATCGGCTCCTGGGTGAGGCGCTCAGAACCGAACAGCATCCCCTGATCGGCTTTCGCCAGAACGCCGACGGCATCAGGCGCCCGTGCGTGGCCGGTACTCGCCTCTACGTCTGGCAGGTCATCGACGCCCTTCGCGACGACGGCAGCACGGCCGAGTCCGTTGCCGACGCGCTCGACATGAGCCTCGCCCAGATCAGAGCCGCGGTGCAGTACTACGCGGACTTCACCGACGAGGTCGACGCCGATCAGAAGGAAGCCGCCGAGGCGGTGCGCCTCGAGCACGAGCGCCGGTTGCGAGCCGACGCCCTGCTCGGATGAAACTGCTGCTCGACGAGCACTTTCACAGGAACATCGCCCCTCAGCTGCGGGATCGCGGCCACGATGTCGCATCGGTGACCGAGGAAGGGCTGCGCGGCACGCCGGACGACGCATTGCTTGAAGCCGCGACCGCTCGCGGGCGCGCCATCGTGACCAACAACGTCGGAGACTTCGCCGCCCTCGAGCGCCGATGGGCCGCGGAGGGGCGCACGCATGCCGGCCTCATCTACACCAGCGACGCGAGCCTCTCGCGCTCCGCCGCAGGCGTCGGCGAGGTCATCCGACGCCTGGAGCGAGAACTGAACCGCCATGCGGCGGACGACGCGTTGGTCAACACCTCCATCTGGCTCGCGGGCTAGCGCGCCACGCCGGTGACCACCGCCCCCGCGCCCCGCGCCCGGCCGCTGCTGGGGGCGATCCTCGTGTTCGCCGCCGCCGTGCTGTTCAGCATGAACGGCACGGTGAGCACCATCGTGCTGGGCGACGCACTGGACCCCCTCGACCTGGTGGCCACCCGCTGCCTGGGGTCGGCCGTCGTGCTGGTGGCCGCGGCGCTCATCCTGCGGCCGCGCATCATGCGCATCCGGTGGCGGGAGCTGGGCTTCGTGGCCGTCTACGGGGTGGTTGGCCTCGCCATGACCCAGTGGCTGTACCTGGTGTCCATCGAGCGCATCCCGGTGAGCGTGACCCTGCTCATCCAGTTCACGGCACCGCTCATGGTGGCCCTGTGGGTGCGCTTCGCCCGCGGGGAGGACGTGCGCGGACGGGTGTGGATCGCCCTGGCCATGTGCATCGCCGGGCTGGCGCTGGTGTCGCAGGCGTGGGACGGCCTGAGCTTCGACGGCATCGGCACCCTGGCGGCCTGCATCTCGGCGGTCACGCTGGCCCTCTACTACCTGCTGGGCGAACGCGGCGTCGGCAACCGCGACCCCCTGTCGTTCGCCGCCTGGAGCTTCGTCGCCGCCGGGCTGTTCTGGAGCGTGGCCCACCCCTGGTGGACCTACCCCGTGGGGGCACTGGACAACGGGGTGGACCTGAACCGGGTCACCGACGGCACCCTCACCCTCGACGCCCCGCTGTGGACCCTGGTGCTGTTCGTGGTGCTGCTGGGCACCGCCGCCCCCTTCGGGCTGGTGCTGGTGGGCATCCGGCACATCGGCCCCACCCGGGCCGGGCTCATCGGCACCGCCGAGCCGCCCATGGCCGGCCTCATCGCCTGGTTCGTGCTGGGGCAGACGCTGTCCGGCATCCAGATCCTGGGGGCCGGGGTGGTGCTGGCCGCGATCATCCTGGCCGAGACCGCCCGGCGCACACCGCCGGCCATCGCGGAGATCCCCGGCTGACGCACGGGAGCCCGGCTCAGGTCCGCCATACGGGACTCCGATAGCCGATGAGAACCCCCGCACCCGAGGTGGACGGACCCACCGGGAGAACGCATGCGCCGCACGGACGACACCCGCACGCCCCGCGCCCGACTGCGCGCCCGCATCGCCGGCGCGGTCGCCGCCGTGCTGGCGGTGGCGGCACCGGCCGCCCACGCCGACCTGGCGCTCCAGCCGGGCTTCAACGACGAGGTCACGGCCGTCAGCGCGCCGGACGCCTCGGGCAACCGATACGTGAGCGGCTGGTTCACCGCATACAACCAGTACGTCACCGGCGGGTTCGCCTCCGTGCAGCCGGTGACCGGTGCCCTCAGCCTCACCTTCCCCCGGGTCACCGGCAGCGTCTTCGCCATCGAGCCGGACGGCGCCGGAGGCGCCTACCTGGGCGGGAACTTCACCTGCCTGGGGCCAAACACCTCAGGCGGCTGCAGCGGCCCCGACGACCACGTGCGCGCCAACCTGGCCCACGTGGACGCCACGGGCGCGGTCACCGCATGGGCGCCCACCGCCGACGGGGCGGTCAACAACATCATCACCGTGGGAAGCACGCTGTTCGTGGGCGGCGAGTTCTCCACCATCAACGGCCTCAGCCGGTCCCGGCTGGCCGCCCTCACCACCGGCGGCGCCGTGGCCTCGTGGACCACCGCGGCCGTGCCGGCCCCCGGCCGCATCGTCGACATGACCGCCGACCCCGGCGGTGACGTGCTGTACGCGTCCACCGACACCACCGGCACCTACGGCCTATTCGGCATCAGCACCACCACGGGCGCCACCGTGTGGAACCCGGGCGTGAACAGCATCATCTGGCGGGTGGGCGTGCAGGGCAGCAGGCTCTACGCCGGCGGCTTCTTCACCACCATCGACGGCGCCTCCCGAGGGCGCGGCGCATCGTGGGACATCACCACCCCCGCGGCGCCGGTGCTCACCGGCTGGGACCCCGGCGCCGACGGGGCCGTGCGCGGCATGGCGTTCGGCACCGACCGCATGTACCTCACCGGCGGCTTCACCTGCCTCAACACCGGCACCGCCCCCGACACCTGCCTGGACGGCGGCGAGCAGCCCCGCAGGTACGCGGCCGCCTACGACACCAGCAACCCCGCCGCCCCGACGCTGCTGAGCTGGAACCCGCAGCCGGACGCCATGCCCTGGGAGGTCCTGGCGTCCGGATCGACGGTGTACCTCACCGGCCCCTTCCGCTGCATCAACACCGGCGGCCAGGCCTGTGGCACTCCGGGCGTCCCGGATCGACTGAACGCCGCGGCGGTGGACGCCACCACCGGGGTGGCCACCCTGTGGGCGCCCAACCTCAGCGACAGAGGCTCCGTGCTGGCACGACCCGGCACCAGCGTGATGGTGGGCGGCTCGTTCACCCATGCGGGGGGCGCCCCCCGCAACGGCCTGGCCGCTATCGGTGCCGGGGGCTCACTCACCGGGTGGGCGCCGTACGCCGACCAGGCCGCGCAGACGCTGGTCGTCAGCGGGTCCAGCGTCTACGCCGGGGGCGACTTCCAGCGGATCAACGGGCAGGCCCAGCGCGGCCTGGCCCAGCTCGCCACCGCCGACGGCGCCCTGCAGACATGGCCGGCCACCGTGAACGGCACCGTCTACGACCTCACCGTCGACGGCTCCACGGTGCGGGTGGTGGGCGACTTCGCCTGCGCCGGGGGCGACGCCGACAGCACGTGCGGCGAGGCCGGCGAGGCCACCCGCAACGGCGCCGCGGCCTTCGACCGCACCACGGGCCTGCCCACCTCCTGGGACCCCGACCTGCGCGGCGACGGCTACGCCATCACCATCGACGGCTCCACCGCCTTCGTGGGCGGGTCCTTCGACCAGGTCAACGGCGGCACGGTGCGCAACAACGCCGCGGCGATCTCCACCGTCACCGGCATGGCCGAGGCGTGGAACCCCGACGTGAACAGCTTCGTCAGCGCCATCGCCCTCCACCAGGGCCGCGCCTACCTGGGCGGCTGGTTCACCCAGGTGGGCGGCACGGGCCGCAACCGGCTGGCGGCGGTGGACACCACCACCGGCACGCTCACCGGCTGGAACCCCGACGCGAACGCCGGCGTGGAGGACGTGCGCATCGCCGGGGGCCGGGCATGGGTGGGCGGGTACTTCAGCACCATCAACGGCGGCACCGCGCGCCCCTGGGCCGCCGCCCTCAGCCTCGCCACCGGCACCGCCGAGGCGTGGAACCCGGGGCTCAACGGCGGGGTCAACGTCCTGCGGGTGGAGGCCGGGAAGGCGTTTCTGGGCGGGCGGTTCACCACCGCCGGCGGCACCGCGGCCGCCCGGTACGCGCAACCGGACGTGGCGGCCGTGCCATCCGCACCCGCCGGCGTGGCGGTCACCCCGGCCGATGGCGCGGCGATCGTCGCGTTCGCCGCCGCCGGCGACGGCGGCTGGGCCATCGAGAACCACGAGTACTCCACCGACGGCGGGATCACCTGGGCCCCCTTCAGCCCGGCGGCCGTCACCGGCCCGGTCGCCATCGGCGGCCTCACCAACGGCGTGACCTACAACGTGGGCCTGCGCGCCATCAACGGCGTGGGCGCCGGCCCGGCCTCGTCGCCGATGGCCGTCACGCCCGTCGCCCCGGGAACGCCGCCGGGCCCCGCACCCACGACGCCGCCGCCGCCGAGTGAGACCACCTCGGCGGCCGAGCTGGTGGGCCCCGCCACGGTCACCGTGCCCGCGGGCGGCCCGCCCCAGATCACCGCGACGGTGCGCCTCAACGTCACCGGGCGCATCGGCCTGTCGTTCACGGGCTCCCCGGGCGTCGTGCTCACCCAGGCCGCCGGCACCGTGCTGGACGGCTGGAGCCTCACCGAGCCGGCCACCACCAACCACGTGGACAACTGGACCGCCGGACGCACCATCCGCGTGAGGATCCTCTTCGCGCGGGGCGCGGTGGCCGCCGGCACCACCGTCGGCCTCACCGCCACCGCCGAGCGGGCCCCGGTGGCCACACCGCCCGCCACGCTGCGGGGCGTCCGCGTGAGCGCCGCCGGACGCGGACGCACCCGGGTGATGGCCCGCATCCGCGTGGACCACGCCGGCACCTACGCGTTCGTCATCACCGGGACGCGCACCTCGACGGTGCTGCCGCGCCTGCCCGGCGGACAGCTCGGGAATCGCCCGCTGCCGGCGGGCACCCGCCAGGCCACCGAGCGCAACACGCGGGCCGGCCGTGAGGTCACGCTCACCGCGTACCTGCGCGGCGCGACCGTGCGGCGCCCGGGGGACGTGGCGGTGTGGGCCGTCCTGCGCACGCCATCCGGCGAGGCGTCCCGCGTGCGCCTGGGCCCCGGCGGTGGCTGACCCGGCCCGGTAACGCCCCGGCGGGGCCGGGGGTAGGTTCGCCCAGATGCGCGCGCTCGCCCCCACCGTCCTGATCGCCCTGCTGGCCGCCGCGGCCCCCGCCGCGGCGGTGCAGGTGAACGGCGTGGACCCCCACAAGGAGCCCATCCCGGGCGCGTCCTTCGGGTGTTACGCCGAGACCGCCGGGGACGCCTACGCCACCCCCGGGTTCACGCTGCGCGTCGGCCCGGGCCGCACGTACTCCACGCCGGCCGGGTCGGGCGCGTTCACCGTGGACCCGTCCGAGATCCTGTCGGTCACCTTCACCACCGGGCCATTCGCGCCGGACGCCATCCCCAGCGCCGTGCGGTTCGACGACTGGGGCCAGGTGCTGAGCCTGAACGTGCCGGACGGCACCGAGTACGAGTGCTACCAGTCCGGCCCGCGGCAGGCCGTCGCGCTGGCCGACTTCCGGCTGAAGGACCCCGCGGTGGGCACCTACCGCTGCTCGCAGGAGGGCACCGACGCCGCACCCGAGAGCCTGCAGATCCTCCCCGGAAAGGCCTACCGCTACGAGGGCGGCACCGGCACCTACCGGGCCGACGTGCTGCGCGACCCGTCGCGGAGCTTCTCGGGCGTCGACTTCACCGGCGGCCCGCTGGACGGCGAGTTCGCCACCTACCGGCAGGACCCCGACTCCGGGCTGCGCGTGATGTCCATCAACCTCGCCCGTGACGTCACCTGCGCCTCGCTGGGCGCGCCCACGGTGCGGGCTCGGTTCGGCCCGGGGCGCGCCCCGAAACCGCCGCGCGGCGCGGGCGGGCTGCAGGGCCTGTACGCCGCGTACCAGGTGGACGTGACCGGGGTGTGCGGCGGCCTGTGCTGGAGCTTCCTCACCTTCACCCGCGACGGACGCGTGTACACCCGCGAGCCCCGGACCGGCCCGGCGGACGCCGCCTGCACACGCCGGCTGCCCAACACGCTGCCGGTGTGCGAGACCTACACCCGCCGGGGTGACCGCATCCGCATCGGCCAGGAGACCACCTCGTTCGCCCGCAGCGGGGCCACCCTGCGGATCGGGAACCTGGTGTACCGCCCGGTGAAGCCCGCTCCCGGGCAGCGGCTGCGCGGCGCGTACCGCAGCACCACCACCATCCCCAACCCGGACGGCACCGGCGGGGTCACCGCCAGCACCACCTTCACGTTCACGCCCTCGGGCGGCTTCACGCGGACGGGCTTCGCGGGCGCCACCTTCAGCCCGCTGCCCGGGAACCCCGGGGCGGCGGTCACGACCCTCGCCAGCAGCGGCAACCGCGGCACCTACCGCGCGGTGGGCCCCAACACGCTGGAGTTCCGCTTCCCCGGTGGGGCGCGCACGCGGGTGTTCTTCTTCGTGGCCCAGGGCGGTGGCCAGCGCCCGCAGCTGCTGCGGCTGAGCGGGTCCACCTACCTGCCGCGGTAGGTCACTCCGCCCCGGCGACCTCGCGGCGCAGGGCGCTGTTGTCCCACCCGGCGTCCACCTCGGCCAGCATGCCGGCGCCGTCGCCCAGCATCGACTCCTCGATGGCCCGGATACCCGCCTGCTTGGTGTCGGTCACCGGCGCCAGCTCGCGCAGGTGCCGCTCGTCGTGGAACCGGAACGACCGGGCCGCGCGCACCGCCTGGTACCGCGAATGGCCGAGCGCCGCGAGGGCGTCCGTGCCCATCCGCAGTGCGGTGTCCAGGCTCTCGCGGTACACGTCGTCCACCCCGTCGCGGATGGCCCGGTAGGCCCCGGTGCGGTCGTGCACGCGCACCATGATCCGCAGGTTGGGGAAGTGCTTCTGCACGTTGCGCACCAGCTCGTGGGTCTCGTCCGGGTCGCCCAGGGCGATCAGCAGCAGCCGGGCGCGCTCGGCGCCGGCGGCGCGCAGCAGGTCGAGCCGCGAGGCGTCGCCGTAGAAGACCTTGAGGCCCAGGCGGCGCAGCACCTCCACGTGCTGGGGGTCGGCGTCCAGCACCGTTGCCTCCACGCCGCTGGCCCGCAGGAACCGGCCAACCGTGGATCCGAAGCCGCCGAACCCGGCGATGATGACCGGGTGGTCGGTGTCGATGGCGTCCGCCGCGGGGCGGTCGGCGGACGGCGTGCCCACCCGCGGCAGGATCACGTGCTCGGCCAGCAACAGCAGCAGCGGGGTGACGGCCATGGACACCGCGACGGCGCCCACGAGGGTGCTCACGGTGGCCTCGGCCAGCACGCCCTGCGATCGGGCGGTGGCCAGCAGCACGAACGCGAACTCACCGCCCTGGGCCAGCGCGAGCGCGAACACGGTGCGCTGGTCGAGGCCCATGCGGAACCGCACGCCCAGGGCGTAGAGCACCGCGGCCTTGGCCAGCACCAGGCCCGCCACGATCCCGGCGATCGCCAGGGGGTCGTCGCCCAGCACGCCGAAGTCGATGCTGGCGCCCACGGCGATGAAGAACAGCCCCAGCAGCAGCCCCTTGAAGGGCTCGATGTCGCCCTCCAGCTCGTGGCGGTACTCGCTGTCGGCCAGCACCACGCCGGCCACGAACGTGCCGAGCGCCGGGGAGAGGCCCACGGTGTCCATCAGCAGGGCGATGCCCACCACGATGAGCAACGCGGCGGCGGTGAACACCTCCCGGATGCCCGCCCCGGCGATGAACCGGAACACCGGGCGCAGCAGGAACCGGCCGGCCAGCACGATGGCGCCCACCGCGGCCAGCACCACCAGCGCCTGCGCCCACCCGGGCAGCTCGGAGATGGGGCCGTCCTCGCCGCCGCCCACCGCGTCGGCGGTGGCCAGCAGCGGCAGCAGCGCGAGCATGGGGATCACCGCGATGTCCTGGAACAGCAGCACCGAGAAGCCGTTCTGACCGGCCTCGGTGTTCATGAGGCCCTTCTCCTGGAAGGTCTGCAGCACGATCGCCGTGGACGACAGCGACAGGATGAGCCCGATGGCGATGGCGGCGCGCACGTCCTGCCCGAACACCAGCGCCCCCACCGCCACCACCGCCGCGGTGATCCCCACCTGCAGGCCGCCCAGCCCCAGGATGGGCCCGCGCAGGCGCCACAGCCGGGCGGGCTCCAGCTCCAGCCCGATGAGGAACAGCATCATCACCACGCCGAACTCGGCGAAGTGCAGGACGTCCTCGCCCTCGCTGCCCACGAACCCCAGCGCCCACGGGCCGATCACCACGCCGGCGATGAGGTACCCCAGCACGGAGCCCAGGCCCAGGCGCTTGGCCACCGGCACCGCCACCACGGCGGCCAGCAGGTAGACGAACGCCTCGGCGAACAGGCCGTCACCCATCGGCGGCCGCCGCGCAGATGGTGCTCATGAGGGACGGGGTGTTGAGCCGCGGCGCGCCCTCGGCGGCGGCGTGGTCGAGCGTGCCGTCGCGCAGCGCCTCGACGACCCGGCGGTAGTCCTCGGCGGCCATCGCGATCTGCGCGGCGTCGAGGGTCAGCGACCCGTGCACGGCGAACGGCGGCAGGTACCGCATGCCGCACAGCACCGCGGTGCGCTCGAACGGCACCAACAGCTCCCGGATGTGCAGGCCGTGCATGCCCTCGGGCGAGTACGCCTCGGCGGTGCCGCCGGTGGTGACGGCGGTGAGCCAGGTCTTGCCGCGCAGGTGCGTCCCGCCGCTGCCGTAGGCCCAGCCGTGCTCGAGCACCAGGTCCAGCCACTCCTTCACGATGGCCGGGCAGCTGTACCAGTACAGCGGGTGCTGCAGCACCAGCACGTCGTGCGCGTCCAGCAGCGCCTGCTCATCGGCCACCCGGATGTCGAACTCCGGATAGGTCTCGTACAGGTCGTGGAAGGTCACGTCCGGCAGGCCGCGCACCGCGTCGGCCAGCACCTGGTTCACGCGCGAGCGGGTCTCGGCGGGATGGGCGAACAGCACCAGGACGCGCGGCATGGCGCGACCCTAGCCACGGCGTCGCCCCGGCGCCCGGCGTCCCGCACCCCGGCCATCCGGGCGGCTCAGGTCCCGTGCGGGCCGAACCGATGAAATATTCATGCGAATCGGTCTCCCCCGCCTTTGGACCGTCGCGTTGCTGCTGGCCGCTTTGGCCGGCGTGGCCTACGCGTTCGTCCCGAACACGACGCTCACGCAGTTCGTGTGCTTCAACATTCCGGTGGCCATCAGCACCGCGGCCGCCCTGTGGGGCGCCCGCCGGCAGTGGCACGTGCGCCGCGGCCCATGGCTGGCGCTGGCGGTGTGCCTGGTGCTCTTCTGCGCCGGCGAGGCCGTGTGGTTCGCGTTCCTGGTGGCGGGCATCGACCCGTACCCGTCGATCGCCGACGTGCTCTTCGTGGCCGGGTACATCCCGCTGGGCCTCGCCGCGGTCCTGCTGGCCCGGGACCCCACGGGCCGCAGCGAACCCGACCGCACCGTGTGGATCGATGCCGGGGTGCTGGCCCTGGTGTGCGGACTGGTGATGTGGGCCTTCGTGGTGGAGGGGTCGGCGACGGCGGCCGGGCTCAGCGTCGGTGAGCGGACATTCGCCCTGGCGTACCCCATCGCCGATCTGCTGGTGATCGGCCTGTTCCTGCGGCTGCTGATGAACCGCGGCGCGCGGACGCCCGCCACCACCCTGTTCGCGATCGGGGTCCTGTTCACGCTGGTGGGCGATCTCTCGTTCTCCTGGTTCGACGTGAAGGGCGCCTACACGTCGGGGTCCATCGTCGACACCGCCTGGGTGCTGGGCTACGTCGGCCTGGGCGCCGCGGGCCTGCATCGCACGGCATCGCTGCCGCCGCGCGTGATCGAGCACAGCGACGGGACCCAGGCATGGCGGCTCATCCTGGTGGTCACCTCGGTGCTGGTCCCCATCGGGGCGCTCGCCGTGGAGGTGGCCGGCCACGACCCCATCGGCGCCAACACCCCCACGTTCGGCATCATCGTCGCGGCGCTGGTGATGGCCCTGGTGACGCTGCGGCTGTGGATGCTGCTGGGCCGCGGCATGCGGATGGAGGCCGCCCGCGGGGCCGAGCGCCTGTCGGCGCTGGTGGACCACTCCGCCGACGCCATCCTGCTGCTCGACCGGCGCCTGCGCATCACGTTCGCCAGCCCGGCGGCCGGGGAGATCTGGGAGACCGATCCCGCGGCGTGCATCGACCGCGCGCTGCTGCACATGTTCGCCCCCGACGACCGCAGCGCCCTGGCGCGCCAGCTGGGCCGGCTGGTGACCACCGACAGCGATGCCCCGCTGGAGATCCAGGGGTGGCTGCAACCCGACGCCGGCCCGCCGAAGGCGTTCGAGGGCACGGCCCGCAACCTGCTGGGCAACCCGGCCGTGGAGGCCGTGGTGGTGACCCTGCGCGACGTCACCACCCGCCGCGAGCTGGAGGAGCAGCTGGAGCGCCGCGCGTTCCACGACGAGCTCACCGGGCTGGCCAACCGCGCGCTGTTCATGGACCGCATCCAGCACGCGATCGATCGGGCCGCCCGGCAACCCGACGCGAGCCTGGCGGTGGTGTTCATCGACCTGGACGACTTCAAGGCCGTCAACGACGGCATGGGCCACGGCGCCGGCGACGAGCTGCTGGTGGAGGTGGGCAACCGCCTGCGCACCTGCGTGCGGCCCGCCGACACCGTCGCGCGCCTGGGCGGCGACGAGTTCGCCCTGCTGCTGGAGGACCTGCCGTCCCCCGAGCAGGCCAAGCTGCTGGCCGAACGGGCCATCGAGCTGCTGCGGATGCCGCTGCACGTGATGGACGTGGACCTGGCGGTGCCCTCCAGCGCGGGCGTGGCCATCCACACGCCGGGATGCACCGTGGAGACGCTGCTGCGCGACGCCGACATCGCCATGTACAGCGCGAAGGCCGCGGGCAAGTGCCAGGCCGCGATGTTCGACGACACCCTGCGCGAGCTGGCCCAGCAGCGGCTGGCGCTGCGCGTGGAGCTGCCGGAGGCGTTGCGCCTGGGGCAGCTGCGCCTGAGCTACCAGCCCATCCAGGACCTGGCGGGCCGGGAGCTGCGCGGCTTCGAGGCCCTCCTGCGCTGGGACCACCCGGACCGGGGGGAGATCACGCCCAACGAGTTCATCCCGGACGCCGAGGAGAGCGGCCTCATCGTCGACATCGGGCGGTGGGTGCTGCGCGAGGCGTGCCGGCAGGCCGCCGAGTGGAACGTCCGCGCCGGGCGGCCGCTCACCATGAACGTCAACGTCAGCGGCGTGCAGCTGCGCCGCCCGGAGTTCTTGGCCGAGGTGGAGTCCGCGCTGGCCGACACCGGCCTGCCCGCCGATCGCCTCACCCTCGAGATCACCGAGTCGGTGCTCATCGAGCACGGCCAGGACACGACGGTCCTCGACGAGCTGCGCGCGCTGGGCGTGGGCCTGGCACTGGACGACTTCGGCACCGGCTACAGCTCACTGGCCTACCTGCAGCGGTTCCCGGTGACCAGCGTGAAGATCGACCGGGCGTTCATCTCGGAGCTCACCCGCAACGGCAACGACGCGCTGGTGCGCAGCGTGGTGGCGATCGCCGCCGCCCTGTCGCTCACCACCGTCGCCGAGGGCGTGGAGACCGACTCCCAGCTGGATGCCCTGGACGCCCTGGACTGCGGCCTCGCGCAGGGCTACTTCGTGGGACGTCCCCAGCTGCCGGCGGACATCGACGGCCTCATCGACCGCGTCGCGCAGGAGCCGCGCGCGGTGTAGGCGGCGGCGCCGGGCGCGCCTCGCGGCGCGGCGGCGCGACACCCAGCCGCGGCACCCGCACCACCTCGCCCTCGGTGATCAGCCGCGGGCCCTCCTCCACCATCCAGCGCAGGGCCTCGGGCTCCACGCGCAGCGACTGCGCTGCGGCGGTGAGCCCAGGCGTGATCGCGGGGGGTCGCCGGGTCGCCGAATGGGCGTCGCTGGAGAGGATGTGGGCCATGCCGTTGCGCAGCAGGTGCGCGGCGGCCCGCATGGCGGCGGGGCCGTGATCGCCGGTGAAGCTGCCGGCGGTGACCTGCACCAGCGCGCCGCGGCCCACGAGGTCGCGCATGCGGTCGGGGTGGGTCTGCACGCTCTCGGAGCGCTCGGGATGAGCGAGCACCACGCGGAACCCGCGCAGCTCGAGCCCGTCCAGGATGCGCGGCAGCGACAGCGGCCAGCCGCGGAACGGGAGCTCCAGCAGCACCCAGCGCCCGCCCCCGCCGATGCTCACGGACCGCAGGTCCTCGTCGGTGAGCCCGTCCAGGCCGTCCACGGCGATCTCGGCCCCCGGCAGCACCCGCAGCGGGATCTCCGCCCGCTCCAGCTCGGCGCGGAACGCCTGGAACGCCGTGACGATCGCCCGCGGACGGTTGGGGTACCGCTGCGGCGCGATGTGCGGGGTGCACACCATGGTGGTGATCCCCTCGCGAACCGCCACCCTGGCCATCTCCAGCGCGTCGTCGACGGTCGCCGGACCGTCGTCGATTCCGGGCAGGAGGTGGCTGTGGAGGTCGATCATCGGCCTCCCAGCGTAGCGCGGCGGTCAGCCGGACCGCCGGGGCCGTCAGTCCCCGTCGATCAGCGCGTCGCCCTGAGGGGTGATGACGAACCACGTGAGGCCGTCGATCACGCCGGCCCGGGCGAGCCCCGCGACGGCCAGCCGGTGCAGGGCGCCCCTGGCCGTCATGGAGTCCACCCCGCCGTGCTCGGCGAGCATGGGGGGCGAGACGGCGCCCGCGCGCATGAGCAGCAGCGCGACGGCGCCCAGTTCGCCGCCCAGCCGAGGATCGCGCCCGGCGAGCCGGGCGGGCGAGTGCGGTGAGGCGAGGACGGTGGCCATGCACCGAGGATGGCGCGGCGCGGGCCGCGGTGCATCGTGTGGTCGCGCACCGGTCGTGCGGGTTTCCCGTGGGCCGATCGCGCGCTAGAATCGGCCGCAACCCCGGGGCATTAGCTCAGCTGGGAGAGCGCCTGGATCGCACCCAGGAGGTCAGCGGTTCGATTCCGCTATGCTCCACTCTCCGGGAAAAGCCCCGCATATGCGGGGCTTTTTTGTTGCCCGAGCAGGGCGGCGGGACGCGCCGGTTGACGGCCACCGCCACCGGGTACGACCCGGTGTGATGGAGAACGCCGAGACGCCCGCCGTGCGACTCGCCCTCCGCCTCATCGGCTGCCTGGAGCGCGCCGACGGCGACCTGCTGGAGGAGCTCCTGCACCCCGACGGCCGCTTCGCGGCACTCACGGGCGGGCCGGCCCCCCTGGACCGCGCCGGTGCCGTGCGGGTGCTGGTGGGGCTGCGCGACGCGCCGTACCGGGTGACCTACGGCGTGCCCCAGGCCATCGACGACCACGCCGTGGTGATCCCGGGGCGCCTGCTGACCCCCATCTCGGGCGGCGGTGAGGTCCTGCGCCAGCGGGTGTGGCTGTGCACCATCCGCGACGGGCGCATCCACCGGATCATCCACCGGGCGCGGGAGCACGACGCGCTGGTGGTCTACATGCGGGAGGGACCGACCCTCGGGATGCCCTGAACCGCGGGTTAGGATCGGCGCGGCGACAGGGAGCGAACGCATGGGCCGCTGGTCGGTGGTTGGGGTGCTCGGCGCCGCCCAGTTCGTGATGGTGCTCGACACCACGGTGATGAACGTGTCGATCAGCCAGGTCGTCGAGGACCTGGGCACCGACGTGGTGAAGATGCAGCTCGCCATCACCGCCTACACGCTGGTGATGGCCGCGTTCATGCTCACCGGCGCCAAGCTGGGCGACATCCTGGGCCGCCGCCGCGCGCTGGTCATCGGCCTGGTGGTCTACGCGGCCGGGTCGCTGGTGACCGCGCTGTCCCCGAACATCGCGACGCTGCTGGTGGGCTGGTCGGTGCTCGAGGGTCTGGGGGCCGCGATGGTCATCCCGGCGATCGCCAGCCTCACCGCCGGGAACTACTCCGGCACCGAGCGCGCCCTCGCCTACGGGATCCTGGGCGGCATCGCCGGGGCCGGTGCGGCCCTGGGGCCGCTCATCGGCGGGTGGATGACCACCAACCTGAGCTGGCGGCTGGTGTTCGTGGCCGAGGTGGTGATCATCCTCGGGGTCCTGCTGATGACCCGCGTGATCCGCGACGCGCCGGTGCCCGGGCCGCGACCGGGTCTGGACCACGTGGGGGTCGCCCTGTCGTCGGCCGGCATGATCCTCGCCGTCCTGGGGATCCTGCAGTCGAGCCAGTGGGGGCTCATCGAGGCCACCGATCCGCCGAGCATCGGCGGCACGGACCTCGCCCCGTTCGGGTTCTCACCCGTGCCGTTCCTCATCGGCGGGGGCATCGCCATCCTCATCGTGTTCGGTCGCTGGCAGGAACGCCGCGTCACCGCGGGCCGCTCCCCGCTGCTCGCCCCGGGGCTGCTGCGTGTGCCGCAGCTGCGCGCCGGCGCCACCATGCTGATCTCCCAGCAGGTGATCGTGGCCGGCATCTTCTTCGTGATCCCGCTGTACCTGCAGGTGGTGCTGGGCAAGGACGCCCTGCAGACGGGCATCGCCATCCTGCCCCTGTCGGTGGGGTTGTTCGTGCTGGCGATCGCCGGGTCGCGCCTGTCGGCACTCGTGGCCCCGCGGCGACTGGTGCAGGCCGGCCTGCTCCTGATGCTCGCCGCCGTGATCGTGCTCTTTGCGACCGTCGACCTGGAGCTGAACGCGTTCGGGTTCGCGGTGGGCCTGGTGCTGGTGGGCGGTGGACTCGGGCTGCTGGCCTCGCAGCTGGGGAACGTGATCATGTCGTCGGTGCCCGACGAGCGCTCGGCGGAGGCCGGCGGTGTGCAGGGCACCGCGCAGAACCTGGGCGCCTCGATCGGCACCGCGCTGGTGGGCGCCGTGCTGATCGCCGGCCTGGCCACCGCCATGCAGGCCAACGTCCGCGCAAACCCGGCGCTCACCCCGGACGTGGTGGCCGCCGTGGACCGCGCCACCGAGCGCGGGATCGACCTGGTGCCCGCGGCGACGGTGGAGCGCCTGGCGACCGACGCGGGCCTGCCCGCCGCGCAGGTCGCCGGAGTGGTGGACGCGTACGAGGACGCCCAGATCCGCGCGCTCAAGCGCAGCCTGGCCGTGGTCGCGCTGTTCGTCCTCATCGGCTTCACCGTCACCAGGCGCCTGCCCGCCCACCGGCTCACCGCCGGTCCACCCGAAGGGGGAGTTGGAGCGCCGGCCGCGGGGGCCTAGCGTCGGGTCCGGAGCCGTCACCGGGCGGCCCGACACGGGGAGGATCCGATGGACAAGCGGTTTCGCCGGACGGCGATGCTGGGTGGCGTGGCGGCGATCGCGGTGGCCGCGGCGCCCGCGGCCGGCGCCCAGTTCTTCACCTACACGCTCCAGTCGGCACGCGGCACCGTGACCCACGAGTTCGCCGGCACGGGCGTCGGGACGCACCCCGCCAGCACGTTCCCGTTCAACGCCGTGGGGACCATCAACGGGCGGCACGTGTCCACGTGGAGCTTCGTGCCCCGCAGGGTGGGCGCCGCACCGCTGCAGCGGGAGATCACCTTCAACCCGCGGACGCTGCGCACCTTCCGCGCGGGCGCCCGCAAGCCGTTCGACACCACCCTCATCGGGGCGTTCGGGCCCGTGCGGTCCACGTCCTCCACGCAGATCTCGGCCACCGGCGGCGACGGCGTGGCGCGGTCCTGCTCGGTGACCGCCGCCCAGCCCGCGGGGGCCCGCCTGAGCCCGTCGGAGTACTTCCTGTACGGGGCACGGCAGGGCGCGGTGATGCGCCTGACCGTGGGCTTCGTGGACAACGAGCTGGCGCTCACCGGCCCCACCCAGGACGCGGCGTGCCGCGACGCCCTCGAGAGCGTCGACTGGGAGGAGGGCACCGAGACGTTCGCCAAGGTCGCGGCCTCCACGGTCACCAAGCGCCGCACGGGCACGCGGGTGACGCTCATCGTGCGCACCACGACGCCCCTGCAGGCGCGCGATGAGGCCGGCCAGACCGTGAGCGTGGGGACCCTCACCCAGCGGTCGGTGTTCGTGATGCGCCTCACGCGCATCGTGTAGGCCCATGCGCATGATCCGGCGGCGGTGCGTACACATCGGCCGCCGCCGGATCGACCGATCTGCGGATGGCGGTCTCCCGGCGTGGACATACGGTCGCCCCATGACCATGCATCCACACCACAGGCCGGGCACCGGGACCGCCATCCTCGCGGCGCCGCCCGGCCGCGCGAACCGGGAGCCCACCATGAACCCCATCCGCACCGAGGGGGAGCTGTGCATCCTCACGGCCTCCCGCCGCCTGGTCCTGGGCTGCTTCACCGCCCAGCAGCGCGACCTGGCGGACATCATCCGGACGGCCGCGGGCGTCCAGGACACCTTCGGGATCATCAACCTGGGCCCGGTGCGCATCTGCGTGGAGCCGCTCGATCCGGCGGACGCCCGGGGCTGAGGCGCACGGGCACCGCGGGCGCGCCCCGTGTAGGACTGTCCGTGACGGGGACGGACGACCGGATGACGGAGGCGCACATGGAGACCCGCACGCTCGGTGACGGCACACCGGTGGGGGCCATCGCCCTGGGGGCGATGGCGTTCGCCGGCTTCTACGCCGGCGGCGACGACGAGGAGGGCGTGCGCGCCATCCACCGCGCGCTCGACCTGGGCGTGACGCTGCTGGACACCGCCGAGGCCTACGGCCAGGGCCGCAGCGAGGGCCTGGTGGGACGGGCGGTGCGCGACCGGCGCGACCGCGCGGTGATCGCCACCAAGGCCAGCCGGGGCGGCCCCGCGTACCTGCGGGAGGCCATCGACCGCAGCCTGGGCCATCTGGGCCTGGACCACGTGGACCTCTACTACCTGCACCGCGTGGACCCCGAGGTGCCCATCGAGGAGACCATGGGCGCCATGGCCGACCTGGTGGCCGCGGGGAAGGTGCGCGCCGTGGGGCTCTCGGAGGCCGGCCCGGACACGATCCGCCGGGCGCACGCCGTGCACCCGGTCGCCGCGCTGCAGACCGAGTACTCGCTGTTCCACCGTGACCCCGAGCGCGACCTGCTGCCGGTGACGCGCGAGCTGGGGATCGCCTATGTGGCCTACAGCCCGCTCAGCCGCGGGCTGCTCACCGGGCGCATCCGCGGCGAGGACGACCTGGACGCCGGCGACTGGCGGCGCCAGGTGCCCCGCTTCCAGGGCGCCAACCTGGCGCACAACGTGGCCCTGCTGGCGCCGCTGGAGGAGATGGCGCGGGCCAAGGGCGTGAGCACCGCCACGCTGGCGCTGGCATCATTCCGCTGGTGGGCATGGGCCGTCCGTCGAGCGTGGACCGGGCGGTCGAGGCGGCCGACGTGACCCTCAGCGCCGACGACCTGGCCGCGCTGGATGCCGCGTTCCCGATCGGCGTTGTGGCGGGCGCCCGCTACCCGGAGGCGTACATGCCCTCGCTGGGACGCTGATCAGGCGGCGGCGATGTCGTGCAGCAGGTCCGCCAGCGGCCAGGGCGTGGAGAACATGGGCCAGTGCCCCGTGGGCAGTTCGTGGATGCGCCACCCGTCCTCGCCGAACGGCGCGAACATGGGGTTCCCCGCCGCCACCAGCTCCCGCAGCACCGCCGTGGTGAGGCCGCCCGCCGTGCACAGCACCACGTGGCGGTCCAGCGCGGACGGCCAGGCGCCGGGCGCGGCGAGGCGCGTGGTGAGCGTGGCGTAGGGCTGCGGGGTCCCACGGTCCCGCAGCAGCGCCAGGTGGTCCGGGGTGAGGCCCGCCCCGCTGCCGTAGGTGCCGGCGAGGATCTCCTCGTCGCTCGGCACCGGCCACAGCCACCCGCCGCCATCGCGCTCGGCCCGCAGCCGCTGACGCTCACGCAGCTCCGGCGGCTGCACATCGGCCAGCGCGAGGCCGTCGCCCAGGGGCCCGGTGTCCACGAACACCACCGCCGCCAGACGCTCCGGCACGTGCCGCGCGACGGCGTTGACGATGGGCCCGCTGTAGCTGTGCCCCACCAGCACCGCATCGCGCAGGTCCTCGAACTCCAGGAGCCCCGCCACGTCCAGCACGTGCGTCTGCGGGGTCAGGTCGGGATGCGCCAGGTGGGCCCGCTCGCCCAGGCCCGTGAGGGTGACCGGGTGCACCTCGTGACCGGCGGCCCGCAGCGGCCCGGCGACCTCGCGCCATGCCCATCCGCCCAGGCAGGCCCCCGGCACCAGCACCAGCGGGCGGGCCGTCACCGGAAGCCCCGCATCGACTCCGGCGCCGGGTCACCCGCCGCCAGCCAGGCCAGCAGCGCCGGGCGGGCGACGCGCCAGCCATCCCCGAACCGGCGTCCCGGCAGGTCTCGCGCCTCCAGGCGCTCCAGCACCTCGTCCTCGGAGACCCGCAGCAGCGCGGCGACCTCCGGCACGGTGAGCACCGGGGCGTCCGAGGACGGCGCGTCCTCGGCGATCTCCAGGCGGCCCAGCGGCAGCCCGTCGGAGATGAGCCGGGTGACCAGGTGCCCCTTGCGCACGCCGGTGGCCTCGACGGCGCGGTCGAGGGCATCCGCCTGCGCACGGGGGAGGCGGACGTAGAGCGGGACGCGATCCGGTTCGGCCATGACGCATGGATATCACCGGATATCCATCGATGGCAATGGGGACGGCGCTAGACCGGCGGGCCGCCCACCTCCGCCAGCAACCGCCGGCCGGCATCCCAGGCGCCGAGCCCCGAGTCGGCGTTGATGTGCCCCAGCGCACCCACCCGCTCCAGCCGGGCGCCCCACGCCTCGGCGAACCGCACGGCCCGGGGCACCGACAGGTAGGGGTCGTCGTCGCTGGCCACCACCACCGCGGGGAACGGCAGCGGGCGCAGCGGAAGAGGGGCGAAGTTGCGGACCTCGTCCGGCGTGTGGTCCGGGGAGTCCACGTCCGCGGGCGCCACCAGCAGCGCCCCGGCCACGGCGCCCGGCGGGGCGACGGCCGACCAGTGCGCCACCAGCGCGCACCCCAGGCTGTGGGCGGCCAGCACCACCGGGCCCCCGCGCGCCCGCACCGCGGCGTCGAGGCCGGCGAGCCAGTCGGCGAGGACCGGCGCATCCCACTCGCCCTGCCGGACACGCGTCCAGCCGAGGTCGCGCTCCCAGTGCGTCTGCCAGTGCAGCGGACCGGAGTTCCCCAGGCCGGGCACGATCAGCACGTCGGGGGGTGCGGCGGGCGGCATGGCCGCCAATGCTGCCATGACGGGCTCCGGACGACGGCGACGGGCGCGGCACCGCCCGTCGGGCGGTGGGTCATTACGCCCATAAATATGGTGACGCATGTCATGAGTGCGGAGACGCGGCCCGCGCGGGCGGTCCCCATGGCCGCTCATGTGCGAATTGTCGCGAACGCCCTGGCCCGGGGTCGCAAGACGCTGATGTCCATGCGGTCCGCGGGCCTCGGAGGCCCCTGCAAACGATGCCTCGGACAACGAGACGTTCCGCACAAACGCCGATGTGCCCAGATCGGCGTCGCACTGGGCATTTGGGGGGCGTCGAAATGGGCCTCGCGGCGGGTACACTCGCGCCCCACCGCAGGGCGAACAAGGGGCAGCTATGGGGGCGTTCGAGGACGAGGTCCGCCAGACGCGGACGTGGATGGACGACGAC
>LNFL01000114.1 GCA_001464275.1 Actinobacteria bacterium Ga0077560
ACCCCACGACGCTCAGCCCGAGCGGCGTGCTGGTGACCGAAGGCGCGCGTGGAGAGGGCGGCATCCTGCTCAACAAGGATGGCGAGCGCTTCATGAGCAAGTACGCCCCCAACAAGCTCGAGCTGGCGTCCCGGGACGTGGTGTCCCGGTCGGAGGCCACCGAGATCATGGAGGGGCGCGGCATCGACGGCTGCGTGATGCTCGACCTTCGCCACCTCGGCAAGGAGAAGATCATGGAGCGCCTCCCGCAGATCCGGGAGCTCGCCATGGCCTTCGCCGGCGTCGACCCCATCGAGGCGCCCATCCCGATCCGTCCCGGCGCCCACTACCACATGGGTGGCGTGCACGTGGACAGCTGGGGCGCCGCCCCGCACATGCCGGGCCTGTACGCCGCCGGTGAGTGCGTCTGCGTCTCAGTGCACGGCGCGAACCGCCTCGGCGGGAACTCGCTGCTGGAGGCCGTCGTGTTCGGTGCCCGCACCGGCGCCGCCGCCGCCGGCTACGCCCAGGAGTTCAACGGCCGCGGGATCCAGGCCACGCCGGAGCACGCGCTGCGGTACGAGGCCAAGCTCCGCGAGCTGCTCGACCGCGAGAACGGCCCCAAGCAGCACGAGATCCGCGAGAAGCTCGCGGACGTGATGCAGGAGAAGGTCGGCGTCTTCCGCAAGGGCGAGGAGCTCCAGGAGGCCAAGGTGGTCGTGGACGAGCTCCGCGAGCGCTTCAAGAGCGTCGTGGTCGACGACAAGGGCCGCACCTTCAACCAGTCCCTCATCCACACCATCGAGACCGGCTACCTGCTCGACCTGGCCGACTGCATGGTGACGGGTGCCGTCAACCGCACCGAGAGCCGCGGCGCCCACTCGCGCACGGACTTCCCGGAGCGGGACGACGAGAACTGGCTCAAGCACACGCTGTCCTACATGCAGGACGACGAGGTCCGGCTGGAGTACTCCGAGGTCACGTTCACCAAGTACGAGCCGCAGGTGAGGTCCTACTGATGCCCACGAGCACGTTCGACATCTTCCGGTTCCAGCCCGATCAGGGACCGGATTCCTACCGCCAGGCGTTCACGCTTGAGCACGGCACGGACCTGACGCTCCTCGACGCGATCCTGCGTCTGCAGGACGAGCAGGACGGCACGCTCGCGGTCCGGTATTCATGCCGGTCCGCGATCTGCGGCTCCTGCGCCTGCAAGGCGGACGGGAAGACCGTCCTCGCCTGCATGTCGCAGGTGGAGGACCTGAAGGCCCAGAACGGCGGCCAGCCGGTCCGGGTCGACCCCATCGGGAACTTCCGCCCGCTGAAGGACCTGATCGTCGACATGGACCCCTTCTGGGACAAGTTCAAGTCGGTGAAGCCGTACCTCATCCCCGACGGCCCCGCGCCGGAGAAGGAGCGCATCGTCTCGAAGGAGGCGATGCAGAAGATCTACAACGAGAGCAAGTGCATCCTCTGTGCCGCCTGCTACTCGGAGTGCAACTCCCTGGCCGCCGACCCCGAGTTCGTGGGCCCCGCGGCCCTCGCCTGGGGTTTCCGGTTCGCCGGTGACGAGCGCGACGGGCAGCGGCACAACCGGGCCAAGCTCTACTCGGGCGAGCACGGCGTGTGGGACTGCACCCGCTGCATGTACTGCAACGAGCGCTGCCCCAAGGGCGTCGACCCGCGTGACGCCATCGAGAAGCTCGGCGGCATCGCCTTCTCCGAGGGCGTGAGCTGGGCGGACGCCGGTGCGCGTCACGCCAAGGCGTTCCTCATCTCCATGCGGACCGGCGGCAAGCTCAACGAGACGCTGCTCGTGCCGTTCACGAACCCCATCAAGTCGCAGCTGGACCTTCCGTTCGCGCTGCGGATGCTCAGCAAGGGCAAGGCTCCCTCGCCGATCCCGCACAAGGTGAAGAACCTCGGCGAGGTGAAGAAGCTCATGAAGAACGTCAAGGAGACCATCTAGTGGCCCGGCAGTTCGCCTACTACCCCGGATGTGTCGCCGAGTTCAGCTCCAAGGAGCTGAACAAGACGACCAAGGCGCTCGCGCCCATGCTCGACATCGAGCTGCTGCCGATGCCCGCGGCCACGTGCTGCGGCGCCGGTGACATCGCCGAGGCCAAGCCGAACCTGTACCTGACGCTCAACGTCCGCATCCTCTCCCAGGCGGAGGAGATGGGCGTCGACATCATGACCATCTGCAACGTCTGCACGCTCAACCTGCGGCGGGCGAACAAGCTGGTCAAGGACGACCCGCGTCTGCTCGAGAGCGTCAACGCCGAGCTGGTGAAGGCCGGCGCCCGCCCGTACGAGGGCACGCGCGAGGTCACCCACCTGCTCTGGTACCTGGCGACCGAAGAGGGCCTGTCCCTCCTCGAGAAGCAGGGCCCCAAGGGCCTCAACGGCCTGCGGGTGGCCCCGTACTACGGCTGCCAGCTGCTGCGGCCGTCCTCGGTGATGGGCTTCGAGGACCCCGACCAGCCGCAGAGCCTGGAGCGGCTCATCGTCGCCCTCGGCGGCGAGGTCGCCGACTACGAGGCCAAGAGCCGGTGCTGCGGGTTCCCGATCCTCCTCGCTCGCGAGGCGGTCGCCCTGAAGGAGTCGCACGTCGCCCTCTCGCAGGCCCGCGACGCCGGGGCCGACTGCATGGTCACCCCGTGCCCGCTGTGCCACCTCGCGATGGACGCCTACCAGCGCAAGGCGGAGGCCGCGAACGGCACCGAGTACAACATGCCGGTGCTGCACCTCCCGCAGCTCATCGGCCTGGCGCTCGGCATCGACAGCAAGACCCTCGACTGGAAGCGTCACATGGTCCCGGTCGACAAGGTCCTGGAGGTCGTCGGCTCCTAGCCGGCCTTCAGAGAAGCACCGCGAAGGGCCGCCGTCAGGCGGCCCTTCGTCGTTCTGGGCGTGGAGTGATCCGGGCCTGGAGCAGTGCAGGAGTTGCTTCGGCGCCCGGAGGGCGCCGTTTGCTTTTCGGACCGGCGACGGGGAGGGGGTCCGGGCTTGGCGTGGTCCGGGCTTGGAGTGATCCGGTGTTGGAGTGATCCGGTGTTGGAGTGATCCGGCGTTGGAGTGATCCGGGCTGTGCGCGGCGCAGTAGTTGTTTCGGCGCCCCGCAGGGGCGCCGTCTGCTTTTCACCTGTGGTCGTAGACGGTGCTTTTCATCGCCTGGTCGACTCGCGCAAGCGCTGCCCATGTGCGCGTCTGGGGGCGTTGGCCCCAGGAACCACGCCTGACGGCTGCGCTGCCACTGAGCACAGCTCCCCATCCATGGGTCGCCCTCATTCATTCCTCGCCGTCCACAAGGGCTGCCTCGCATCCCCGGAGGGTGGTGCACCGCAGCCATGAGTTGCCGCGCCGGGACGGCGCGGTTTCCACCCCTGGCGCGCTACCGGTGAAGCCGAGGCAGTTCGACTATCAGTACCCGTGCGGACGCTGACCACAGGCGGCCGCAGAGCACCCAATCCGGTGGACGACTGCCAAAAGCAGTCGGCTCATGGATGAGCCGAGCTGGTTGGTTGCAGGCAGGCGTGAGCCGTGGTTCCTGGGGCCAACGTCGCCGGACGCCAATCAGCGATGCGTTTGCGCGAGTCGAAACGGCGATGAGAAGCCAACGTCGCCGGACGCCAATCAGCGACTCGCTTGCGCGAGTCGAAAACGCTCCAGAAAGGGCGACACGGCCGTTTCCCCCTAGAATCGTCGCGTGAGCCGAGTCTTTCCCCTGACGGGAGCCACGCGGTCGGAGCTTCCGACCTGCTGCGTGGATTGCGTCTTCTGGCAGCACCCACGTGACGTCACCGACTCGCGGGCCAAGCAGCGCTGGATGGGTGGGGTGGAGCGTTCGTTCGGGCCATGGGGCCGCGTGGTCAACGACGGGGCCGATCAGCGGGGGATGATCCAGTACGGGCCGGCCGCGGCCTTCCCGCGGGCGCGGGTGCTGCCGGCGGGGCCAGCGAGCATGGCGGGCGCGCTCATCACGTGCGCGTTCCTTGAGGGCGACGACCGGGTGGGGACCTTCGAGCGGCTCCTGCTGGAGGCGCTCGCCGACCTGAAGGCCCGGAGGATCCCCTCGGTGGACGCCTTCGCGCTGCGGTACTCGGACGAGGTGTCGCTGGCGGAGCGGTTCACCGCGCACCAGACGCTGTTCGACCGGACCTACCTGCAGCGGTTCGGCTTCCAGTCGGTGCGGGCCAACGGCCAGGTGTCGCTGATGCGCCTTGACCTGGGCGGCCTCGAGCCGGGCCGTGCCGTGGGTTCGCTGTCGCGGCTCGCCGCCCGGATCCGACCCCAGATGCCGGGTATCCGGCCGGAGCCGGTCTGATCCCCCCGATGCGGGTCCTTCGCCTGGCGTTGCTCGCGGTGCTCGCCGCCCTCGCCCTCCTGCCCGCCGCCTCCGCGGCGAGCACGAAGGAGGACGCGCAGGTCGTCGCGGCCCTGAAGGTGGGCGACGTCTACGCCAGCCGCGGGCAGATGGGGGACTTCGCCGGCGATATCGAGAAGCGCCTGGCCACCAAGGCCGGCGAGCTGCGCAAGCGCGGGTTCGCGGTGAAGATGGCCCTCGTGCCGCCCATCAGCGGCGAGGACCCGTTCGCCTACGCGGCCCGCATCCGCACGCTCATCGCGTTCGAGGGCACCCTGGTGGTCACCACGCCCACGGGCCCGGCCGGCGCCGCCGGCCCGCGCGCCGTGGACAGCATCCGCGGGGCGTTCCTCGCCAGCGGCGTGGACGACATCGCGAGGCCGAGCTCGCCCTGCCGCCGCCGCCGTCCGGGCGGTCAGGGATTCGCGAGCTGCTCGTGCTGATCGGCCTGACCCTCTTGGGCGGGGCCTGGGCCATCTCGTGGGGCCTTCGCCGTGAGCAGCGCAGGACGCGCGCCACCGCCACCGAGACCCGCGCTCGCCTGCGCGTGTGCCTGGACGCGCTCGCCGCGCGGATCGGGATCCTGGACGACGGCACGGAGCTGCCCCCGCGGGCGGCCGAGCTGCTCGACGGCGCACGGGCCGACCATGACGAGGCGCTCACCGCGGTCGCCGGCACCGCCCCCGACGACCACGACCGGGCGCTGCTGCGCGTGCGTCGCGGGCTCGAGCGCGTGCAGGACGCGGGGGAGATCCTGGGCCGGCCGCTGCCGATGGAGAACCCGTTCCTGGGGCTCTGCGCCGTCGACCCCGCCCACGGGCCGGCATTCGCCGTGGCGCGGCTGGAGGACCGGCCGCTGC
Source organism: Actinobacteria bacterium Ga0077560 (assembly GCA_001464275.1). Classification (GTDB taxonomy): domain Bacteria; phylum Actinomycetota; class Thermoleophilia; order Miltoncostaeales; family Miltoncostaeaceae. The sequence continues at coordinate 5,206 of LNFL01000114.1, forward strand.
AGGTCCCGGTGTGCACGGCGTGCCGGGCGAGGATCGACGCCGGTGATCCGCCCAAGCGCCGGCTCATCCCGGTGGAGGGCCGCCCCGTCCCATTCGACGAGGCGGACATCCGCTTCCCCCCGCTGCCGGACTGACCCACCGCGGCCCGGGGTGCCGCACGGGCTGACCCGGCTAGAGCCAGCCCCGCGTGACCAGGGACTCCGCGATCTGCACGGCGTTGGTGGCCGCGCCCTTGCGCAGGTTGTCGCTGGAGAGCCACATGGCGAGGCCGCGGGGGTGGGAGAGGTCCTCCCGGATGCGGCCGACCAGCACCTCGTCGCGCCCGGCGGCGAGCCGCGGGAGCGGGTAGACACCGGCCGACGGCTCGTCCATGAGCACCACGCCCGGCGCGGCCATCAGCAGCTCACGCGCCTGCTGGGCGGTGATCTTGTCGGTGGTCTCGATCTGGATCGACTCCGAGTGACCGTTCAGGACCGGCACGCGGGAGGTCCGGCATCCCGAGCATCTTCTTGGTCTCCTGGATGACCTTGGTCTCCTCGTCGGAGTACCCGGTCTCGTCGAACGTGCCGATGTGCGGCAGGGCGTTGAACGCGATGGGGTGGGGGTACACCGAGGGGGCCGGCTCGTCGCCCGCCAGGTGGCCCGCCGACTGTACGCGCAGCTCCTCGATGGCCGCCGCGCCGGTGCCGGACACCGCCTGGTAGCTGCTCACGATGACCCGCTCCAGGCCGACGGCGTCGGCGATGGGCTTGAGCGCCACCACCAGCGGGGCGGCCACGCAGTTGGGGTTCGCGATGATGCCCTTGTGCCCCTGGATGGCGGCCTCGTTCACCTCGGGCACCACCAGCGGCACGTCCGGGAACATCCGGAAGTACGAGGAGTTGTCCACCACCACCGCGCCGGCCTCGACCGCTGCGGGGGCGAAGTCCCGGGAGCGGCCGCCGCCGGCCGAGAACAGGGCGATCTGGATGCCCTCGAAGCTGTCCTCGGTGAGGGTCTGCACGGTGAACGGCTTGCCGAGGTAGTCCACCACCTTGCCGGCGCTGCGCTCGCTGGCCAGGGGGCGCAGCTCGCTGATGGGGAAGCCCCGCTCCTCCAGCACCCGGAGCATGGTGGTGCCGACGGCGCCGGTGGCGCCGACCACGGCGACGTTAAACATTGGACCTCCGGGCGGCCTCGGAGGCCAGGTCGAACGCGTCGTGCAGCGCGCGCACGGCCCGCTCGACGTCGCGGCGGTTGATGACCACGGTGATGCGGATCGTCGAGGTGTCGATCATCTGGATGTTGATGTCGCGCTCCGACAGGACGCGGAACATCTTCGCGGCGATGCCGGGGTTGGACTTCATCCCGGCGCCCACCAGCGTTACCTTGCCGATCTGGTCGTCGGACGACACCTGGTCGAACTCCAGGGTGTCGCGCGCGGCCTCCAAGGCGTCGATGGCGCGGCTCAGCTCGTCCAGCGGCACGGTGAACGACAGGTCCGCGCGGCCGTCGATGCCCACGTTCTGGATGATGGTGTCGACGTTGATCAGCGCGTCGGCGAGGGCCGTGAAGATCGTGGCGGCGATGCCCGGCTGGTCGCGCACGCCGGTGATCGTGATCTTGGCCTCGTCGCTCTTGTGCGCGATGCCGGACACGATGGCCTGCTCCATGTCGGGTGTCTCCTTGATGATCCAGGTGCCCTCGTCCAACTGGAACGAGGAGCGCACGTGAAGGGGGACGTCGTAGTTGCGGGCGAACTCCACGGACCGCAGCGCCAGGACCTTGGAGCCCATCGCCGCCATCTCCAGCATCTCCTCGTGGGTGATGCGGGGCAGCTTCACGGCGCCCGACTCGATCCGCGGGTCGGCGGTGAACACGCCGGTCACGTCCGTGTAGATCTCGCACACGTCGGCGCCGAGGGCCGCGGCCAGGGCCACCGCCGTGGTGTCGCTGCCGCCACGCCCGAGGGTCGTGACGTTCTTGTCATCGATCGACATGCCCTGGAACCCGGCGACCAGGACGATGTGGCCCGAGTCGAGCGACTCGCGCAGGCGGTCCGCACGGATCTCGACGATGCGCGCCTTGGTGTGGGCGCCGTCGGTGAGGATGCCGGCCTGCGAGCCGGTGAACGACTCGGCGTTGTGGCCCAGGTCCTGCAGGGCCATGGCCATGAGGGCGCAGGAGATGCGCTCGCCGGTGGAGAGCAGCATGTCCATCTCACGCGGGTCCGGCCGGTCGCTGATCTCGTACGCGAGGGCGACGAGGCCGTCGGTGGTCTTGCCACGGGCGGACACGACGGCCACGACGTCGTCGCCGCTCTCTTTCGCCGCGGCGATGCGCCGGGCGACGTTCTGGATCTTCTCCGCATCGGCGACGGAACTGCCGCCGAACTTCATCACGCGCAGGCCGATGACCGTCCTCCTCCGTCCGGTGGTCGGGCCAGCGAACGAGTCTAGCGAGCACGGTTGCCCGGGGAGCCCCCCACGGGAGGGGGCTCACCCGTGGGTTCGGTCAGCCCCGCGTGCCGAGGCGGCCATCGGCCGACGCGTCCATCCACCGGGACGAGCGCCTCCGCCCGGGCGGACACGTGGAACCCGCGCCGCCCGCGATCCCCGAATGGATCAAGAGCGGGTGCCGACGGGCCGAAGGTGAGGGTGGACACATGCGTCGCCGACTCCCGCACACGCTCGACGTCGCCATCGTCCTGGTGGCCGCCTCGATACCCCCCCTCTACGCCCTCATCCTGTTCGGCGGCGCGACCGCCGGGCTGGGTGCGGCCGAGCACGTGGCCCTCGTGGGCGCCGCGGCGCTCGCGGCCGGCGTTGCCGCGGGCCTGCTGGGTGTCACGGCCGAGCGCCAGGGGGACGCCCGCAGCGCCGCCATCGGGGGCGCCTTCGCGGTGCTCTCCGCGCTACTGCTGGTGCATGGCGCCGGCACGCCCGGGTTCATCGTGGCCGACGGACATGCGGGACCGTCCCTGGCCGGTGCGCTCACGCTGCCGGCCGGCGGTCTGCTGCTGGTGCTGGCCTCGCACCCCGCGCTGCGCGGACCGCGCCACGTGGGCATGGTCATCGTCGCCACCATCGGCGCTCTCGCCCTGATCGCGGCGCTGCTGGTGCGGAACCTGGGCGAGCCGGGCGCGATGCCCGCGCCCGATCCCCTGGGGCCGGTCGGCATCACCTCGCTGGCGGTCGGCCTGGCCTGCTTCGCGCTCCTGGCGACGCGTGCGTCCAGCACCTACCTCATGACCCGCCGCCGCCGTGACCTCTCGGTGGCCGTCGGCCTGGTGTGGCTCGGAGCCGCCCAGGTGGCGATGGGACGCTACGAGTCACAGCAGCTGGGTTTCTGGGTCGTGGACGTCGCCATCCTCGCCGGCATCGCCCTCGTGGGGGTCCCCGTGGCCCTGGACCTGTCGTCGGCCACGCCGTCCCGGCCGCTGGGCGGGGACCTGCGCGCCGCCGAGCTGGTGCACCAGCAGGAGTCCTACCTGGGCGCCCAGGTGCGATCGCTGATGGCCCGCCTGGTGGAGAAGGACCTGTCCACCGAGGAGCACACCCGTCGCGTGGCGGTGCTCGCCGTGCTGGTGGGCGAGCGCCTGGGTCTGGGCGCCGGTGACCTGCGCACCCTCGCCACGGCGGGCCTGCTGCACGACATCGGCAAGCTGCGCGTGCCCGACCGGATCCTGAAGAAGCCCGACCGGCTCACCGACGAGGAGTACGAGCTCATCCGCCGCCACCCCGTGTGGGGCGACGAGCTGCTGGGCGAGCTGGACGGGTTCTCCCCCGCGCTGCGACAGGCGGTGCGCCAGCACCACGAGCGCCTGGACGGCACCGGCTACCCGGACGCCGTGGACGGCGACGAGATCAGTTTCTTCTCGCGGATCGTCGCGGTGGCCGACGTGTTCGACGCCCTCACCTCACCGCGCGTCTACCGCGAGGCGTGGCCGCCGGAGCGCGCGCTGGCCGAGATCCACCGATGCGTCGGCACCGAGTACGACCCGGAGGCCTTCGCCGCCCTCGAGCGGGTGGTCCAGGACGGCGTTGTTCCCACGGCGGCGATCGTGGTGCCCGAGAAGGGCGCCCGCATGGACGAGCTTCCCGGGCACATGCTCCCCGCCGCCGCGCCCCTGGCGGCCACCGAGGACCCCGGCGGCGCCTGATGCAGCCGGATGCCGTGCTCCTCACGGCGCTCGGCGTCGCGGCCCTGCTGGCGGTGACCGGCCTGCTGGTGCGCGACGTCCGCGTGACGGCCCTCGGCGCCGCCCTGGTGGTGACCGCGGGTGTGAGCGTGCCGGGAGGCGCCCTGCTGGTGGGCCTCACCGGGCCCTCGCTGGTGCAGACGCGCCGCCGCCGCCGGATCGCCGCGGTGAGCCTGGCGATCGGGCTTCCCCTGGCCGTCGCGCTGAGCGTCACCGCCGCGGCCGCGCCGGACGTCCTGCCGGTACCCGGATCGGACGGCGTGGTCACCGTGGCGCTGCGCGGTCTGGGCATGGCCGGCCTGGCATACGGCGGCGTCCACGCCCTGCGCGTGTGGCGGCGGTCGGCCCGGTACCGCGACCTCGCGGTGGCCGTCGGGTTCCCGCTGCTCGGGCTGTCGCTGGTGTCCGGTGAGGCCGCCGCGTGGCGGGCCCCGGACGGGGCCTGGGAGCAGCCGGTGGCCGCCGCGGCGATCCTGCTGCTGATGTCGGCGGCGGTGCTCGACACCTGGGCGGTCGCCGTGGGCGGCCACGGCGAGGCCGACGACCCTTACGTGGCCGCGGTGGAGCGGCGCCTGGGCGTGGAGCTGCGCGGCATGCTGGCCACCGCCGCGCGCCGCGATCCCCGCGCCGGCGGTCACTCCCGCCGCGTCGCCGCCCTCAGCGTGCGGGTCGCCGACCGCATGGGGCTCTCCACGCGCATGCAGGGGCAGGCGGCGGCCGCCGGGCTGCTGCACCACCTGGGCGCGGCCCGGCGGGCGGCCGCCGATCAGGCCGCAGCCGCGGACGGGCTGCTGGTGGCCCTGGAGCCGCCGCTCTCCAACGAGGTCCGCGAGGCGGTCCGCGACCGCGCGACCCACCTGGCGGCGCTGGAGGAGCGCTACATGGAGTGGTCCTCCACCGTCCCCATCGTCACGCGCATCCTCGCGGTGTGCGACGCATTCGAGACACGCACCGGCGAGGCCGGCCAGACGCCGTCCTCCGCGGTGGCGGCGCTGCGGGCGGAGGCCGGTGAGCGGTACTGCCCGGCCGCGCTGGAGGCGCTGGAGGCGGTGCTGGAGGGCGGTCTGCACGACGTGGAGCCCATCGCCGACGCCCCGGTGGGGCGCCGGCGCGGACGGCCGCGGGCCGCGGCCGGCGATCAGCCGGAGCGCGAGGCCAGGTAGGCGCGCCACCCGCCGAAGCGGGTGATCTCATCGGAGCCGTCCAGCGCGCCGGGCTCGCACATGAACCCCTTCACGCTGGAGCCGTCGGCGAGCGTCACGTTCCCGATGCCCAGCGGCGGCGGGACCTCGGCCGTGAACGCGCCGAACTCCGCGACGCCCAGCTCCCACACCTCCACCTCGATGGCCGCGCCGCCGTCGGCGGCGCGCACCAGCCCGGGCTTGGGTGGCACGGTGCCCGTGAGGTGGAACAGGCGGTAGCCGGGGGCGGTGTGCGTCGCGGCGATCAGCTTGCCCCCGCGCCGGACGAGTTGGTGGTTCAGCGGCTGCCCGGCCAGGTGCGCGCCCACCACGGCCACGCGCACGGTGGCCTGCGGCGCGGTGGTCTCGAAGCGCGTGCCCACGGCGGCCAGCAGGGCGTCGCCGAACGCGGGCGCCACCAGCTGGATGCCGAAGGGCGCGCCGCCGGTCCGGGCCCCGGCGGGCAGCGACACCGCGCACAGATCCATGAGGTTGACGAAGTTGGTGTACCGGCCGAGCTTGGCCTGCACGCCGTGCGGGTCGGCGAGCGTCTCGTCGATGGTGGGCGCGATGGCCGCGGTGGGCAACGCGAGCATGTCGACGGCCTCCCAGACGGGTGCCGCGGCCTCGATAAGCGCGTCCAAGCGGTACCGGCCGGTGTAGGCGTCCACCGCGGTGCGGTCCGCCGCGGCCAGGATCACGTCCCGCACCACCGGGTGCACCTCGTCGGGGTGGGCGGCGATGAACTCGCCCACGGCCGCCAGGCGCTCGGCCACCCACGGGCCGCCGTAGAGCAGCGTCGCGGCCTCCAGGAACGGCGCCATGTCGACCGGGACGAGCGTTGCGCCCACCGTCTCCAGGCGTCCCAGCGCGGCGGTGAACAGCGCCTCGGCCTCGGCGTCCCCGAACCACTCCAGCGCCGTGGCCGGCACGCCCACGCGGGGCGCCGCCTGGGCGCGCGCGTCGGCGACCGCGTCGCGCAGCGCGGGCCGGGCGCCGCCGGCCATCGCACCCAGCGCCCGCCATGCCAGGTCGCAGGTGCGCGCGAACACCGAGACGCAGTCCAGGCTGCGGCAGGCGGGCACGACGCCCGCGGTGGGCACCAGGGCGCGCGTGGGCTTGAACCCGGCGATGGCGTTCATCGCGGCGGGGACCCGCCCCGATCCCGCGGTGTCGGTGCCCAGGGCGATGTCCACCAGGCCCGCGGCGACCGCCACGGCGGATCCGGAGCTGGAGCCGCCGGCGATGATCCCGGGGGCCACCACCGACTCCGGGATGCCGTACGGGGAGCGGGTGCCCACCAGGCCGGTGGCGAACTGGTCCATGTTGGTCTTGCCCGCGACCACGGCGCCCGCGGCCCGCAGGCGCGCAACCGCCGGGGCGTCGGCGCCGGGCGTGTACGCGTAGGCCGGGCAGCCGGCCGTGGTGGGCATCCCTGCCACGTCGATGTTGTCCTTCACGCCCACCAGCAGGCCGTGCAGCGGCCCGTCGGGGGCCGCCGCCACGGCGCGAGAGATGTCGTCATCTCCCGGCCGGCTGATCCAGACGCCCTCCGGGGACGCGGCGATGCGGCCCAGGGCGTCGTCCAGCCAGGGGGCGCTCATGCGGGCACCGCCTCGGCCAGGACCATCAGCGGTTGCCCGGGCGTCACCAGGTCACCGGGTGCGCAGCGCACCTGGGCGACCACGCCGTCGGCGGGTGCGGACACCTCCACCTCCATCTTCATCGCCTCCAGGACCGCCACCACGTCCCCGGCGCGCACCTCGGCGCCGGGCTCGACCAGGACCTTCCACACGTTCGCCGCGAGATGCGCCTCCACGCGGATCCCGTCGATATCTTCGTGTTCGGTGTCGGACGCCTGCGCCGGCTTGACCGGCGGGGGCATGGCGGCCCACCGCTCGCGCTCGGCGGCGAAGGCCGCGCGCTGGCGGTCGCGGAACGCCCCGGCCTGGTCGGCGATGGATGCCAGGAACGCCCGGTGCTCGGCGATGTCCAGCACGCCGTCGTCGATCCGCAGCCGGCGGGTGCCGTCGCGCACGCCCCGGCGCCACTCCTGCAGCTCGGCGTGGCTCACGGGGAAGAACCGGATGCGGTCGAAGAACCGCAGCAGCCACGGCGTCCCGGGCGCGAACTCCGGCGTGGTGCGGTGGGTGTTCCACACCGGCACCGTCCGGCCCACCAGCTGGTACCCGCCCGGGCCCTCCATGCCGTACACGCACATGTAGGCGCCGCCGATGCCCACGGCGTTCTCGGGGGTCCACGTGCGCGCCGGGTTGTACTTGGTGGTCACCAGCCGCTGCCGCGGGTCCAGCGGGGTGGCGACCGGGGCGCCCAGGTAGACGTCGCCGAGCCCCAGCACCAGGTAGTCCGCCTCGAACACGATGCGGTGGACCTCGTCCACGCCGTCCAGGCCGTTGATGCGCCGGATGAACTCGATGTTGCTGGGGCACCAGGGCGCGTCGGGCCGCACCGAGCGCATGTACCGCTCGATCGCCAGCATGGCGTCGGGGTCCTCCCAGGCCAGCGGCAGGTGCACGAGGCGGCTCGGCACGCGCAGGTGGTCCACGGGGGGCAGGCCCTCCTCGGCGGCCATGGCCAGCATGAGCGCCTGGCGCACCGACAGGCGGCGGTCGTCCACGTGGATCTGCAGCGACCGGATCCCCGGGGTGAGGTCCAGGATGCCGGGCACCGCGCGCGCCTCCAGCGCGGCCATCAGCGCGTGCACCCGCATGCGCAGCTCCAGGTCCAGCACCTGCGGGCCGTACTCCACCAGCAGGTTGGCGTCGCCGCTGCGCCGGTAGACCACCTCCGGCGCGTCGCCGGCGGCCGGCCGGCGCGCGAGCACGGCCTCGTGGGCGGGCACGCGGTCCGGGCCCGTCCGGGGCGGCGCGGGCCGCAGCGTCGCGATCTCCCGGTCGCGCCGCCGTGCGTCGGCGCGTGCGTCGGCGGGGTCCAGCAACCGGAAGCGCACCGTGTCGCCGGCGGACAGCTGCCCGAGCTTCCACAGCTCGTGCCGGGCCACGGTGACCGGGCACACGAACCCGCCCAGGCTGGGGCCGTCCGGTCCCAGCACCACCGGCATGTCGCCCGTGAAGTCCACCGCGCCGACGGCGTAGGGGGTGTCGTGGATGTTGGACGGGTGCAGGCCGGCGTCGCCGCCGTCGGGGCGCACCCAGCCCGGCTCGGGCCCCACCAGCCGCACGCCCGTGCGGTCCGAGTTGTGGTGGACGCTCCAGTCGGCGCTCAGCAGGCGCTCGACGTACTCCGGGGTCATGAAGTCCGGCGCGGCGTGCGGGCCGTACAGCACGCCGATCTCCCACTCCGAGGTGAGCGCCGGGACCAGGGCGGGGTCGACGGGGCGCCGGGACGCCCCCGGACCGCATCGCTCCGGGTCGAGCCGCAGCACGTCGCCGGTGCGCAGCGGGCGGCCCCCGTGGCCGCCGAACCCGCCCAGCGCGAAGGTGGACCTGCTGCCCAGGTACACGGGCGCGCCGAACCCGCCGCGCACCGCGAGGTGGGCGCGCGCGCCGGGACCGCGCACCGCCCCCATCCGCAGTTCCCCTCCGGCGGGCACCGTCACCGGGGTGAGTGGCGGCACGGGGACGCCGTCGACGGTGGCGCCCATGTCGGCGCCGGCGAGGCAGATCTCGGCCTCCACCATGAACCGCAGCGTCGCCCCGATCCGGGTCATCTCGATGACGACGGCGTCGTCGGGGTTGCCGAGCACCCGGTTGGCCAGCCGGTGGGAGCGGTCGTCCATCGGGCCCGAGGGGGGGACCCCCACGGCCCAGTAGCCGATCCGCCCCGGGTGGTCGTGCAGCGAGGCCAGCAGCCCCGGGGTGACCACCTCAACGGTGGCCGACGGGGTCTCGGCCCCGGTGAGCACCGCCGTGTGCGGCCGTCCGTCGGCGAACGGCCCCGCGGTGACGGCCGCCGAGAGCAGGCCCAGGTTGGTCTCCAGCCCCCACAGCTCGGTCGCGTCGAGGGCGTCGCGCATGGCCCGCAGGGCGGCCGGCTGGTCCTCGCCGTGGACCACGATCTTCGCCAGCAGGGGGTCGTAGTACGGCGAGACCTCGGTGCCCGATTCCACCCAGGTGTCCACCCGGACACCGGCGGGGAAGGCCACGTGGGTGAGGGTCCCCACGCTGGGGCGGTACCCGCGGGCCGGGTCCTCGGCGTACACGCGGGCCTCGATGGCGTGGCCGCGCGGCGCGCGGCCGTCCCACCCGGCGAGCACGTCCTCGCCGGCGGCCAGCCGCAGCATCCACTCCACCAGGTCCACCCCGAACACCGCCTCGGTGACCCCGTGCTCCACCTGCAGCCGCGTGTTGACCTCCAGGAAGAACGCCTCGTGGGTCTCGGCGTCCACCAGGAACTCGACGGTGCCGGCCGAGCGGTACGCGACGGCCTCGCACAGCCGCACCGCGCTGGCGGCGAGCCCCTTCCGCGTGGCGTCGTCCAGGCCGGGCGCCGGGGTCTCCTCCAGCACCTTCTGGTTGCGCCGCTGCAGCGAGCAGTCGCGCTCACCCAGCGCCACCACCCGTCCGCGCCCGTCCCCGAAGACCTGCACCTCCACGTGGCGCGCCCGGGCCACGTACCGCTCCAGGTAGACCTCGGCCGACCCGAAGCTGGACTGGGCGAGGTGGGTCACGCGGGCGAACGCGTCGCGCAGCTCGCCCGGTCCCTCACAGATGGCCATGCCGATGCCGCCGCCGCCCGCGGTGCTCTTGAGGATGACCGGGTAGCCGATGCCCTGGGCCGCCTCCAGCGCCGCCACCGCGTCCGGCAGCGGGTCGGTGCCCGGCAGCAGCGGCAGGCCGCACTCGCGCGCCAGCCGCCGGGCGCTGTCCTTGCGCCCGAACGCGCGGATCTGGTCCGGGGTGGGGCCGCAGAACGCGATCCCGGCGGCCTCGACGGCCTCGGCGAAGGCCGGGTCCTCGCTCAGGAACCCGTAACCGGGGTGGATCGCCCCGGCCCCGGTGGCGCGGGCCGCCGCGATGATGGCGTCGCCGCGCAGGTAGCTCTCGGCGGGCGCCGGCGGGCCGATGCGCACCGCGGCGTCGGCCATCCGCACGTGAGGGGTGCCCGCGTCCGCCTCGGAGTGCACCGCGACGCCGCGCAGGCCCATCGCCCGCGCGGTGCGCAGCACCCGGCAGGCGATCTCCCCGCGGTTCGCGACGAGGACGGTGTGGATGGCTCCGCTCAGCCGGCCACCGGGCCCGTCACCACCAGGCGGATCGGGGTGGGGTCGAACCCGTTGCACGGGTTGTTGATCTGCGGGCAGTTGGAGATCACCACCAGGGTGTCCATGTGCGCGAGCAGGTCCACGTAGAGGCCGGGCGCCGAGATGCCGTCCACGATGCCGAGCGTGCCGTCGGCCTCCACCGGCACGTTCATGAACCAGTTGATGTTGCTCACCATGTCGCGCTTGCCCATCCCGCGGGGCGCGTGGGCCATCAGGAAGTTCTCGACGCAGGCGTGCTGGTGCTTGGTGTGGTGCCCGTAGCGCAGGGTGTTCGACTCCTGGCTGCAGGCACCGCCGATGGTGTCGTGCCGGCCGCACGTGTCGGCGGTGATCTCCATCAGCACGTTGCCCTCGTTGGACCGCAGCAGCGACCCGGTGGTGAGGAAGATGTTCCCCTGCTCGGCGATCGTGTCGGAGGCGCTGTAGCGCTCGTCGGGATCGTTGGCGTTGTAGAGGATGCAGTCGGCGGCCTGGTTGCCGCCCAGGTCGATGATCCGCAGCGTGTGGCCCGCCGCCACCACGCCGCTCCACGGCGCCCGGGCGGGCACCACCTCGTCGTGCACCACCGCCGCCGCGCTCATGCCGCGCCCCCGCCGCCGGCCAGCAGGTCCTCGGTGTTCTGGAAGGCCCGCAGCACCTCCGGGGTGCCGGTGCGGACGGGGTCGTCCGGTGCGGCCGGGTCCCCGCGCCACGCGGTGAGCCGCAGCGGCGTGGCCGAGTACGCCTCACGCGCGTCGAGCCGGTGCGGACAGTTGGCCACCGAGACCAGCAGGTCCATCTCGGCCCGCAGGGTCACGTGCGCGCCGGGCGCCGGATCGCCCGCGAACACCAGCGCGCCGTCGGCGGCCACGCGGACGCCCTTGAACAGGGTGATCGTGGGGGGCAGGTCGCGCCGCGAGAGCCCGTGCTTGGCCAGCGCCAGCAGCAGGCGGTCCCGGGCGGAGGGTGAGGGGCCGTACACCGAGCCGTCGCCGTAGCGGCGGGCGTTGCCGGACGGCAGGGACGCGCCGCAGAGGGCGTCGTGGCGGCCGGAGGTGTCCTCCACCAGCGAGGCCATCACCCGGCCCATGTCCGAGAGCAGCACCATGCCGGGGCCGAGGTAGGCGTTCCACTGCACCTTCACCGTGTCGGCCACGTTGAGCCGCTCGGCGGGGGCGTCGGCGCGGTGGATCATGAGCGCCGCGCAGGCGTCGCCCGCGGTGTCCAGCAGCCGCAGGCGGGCCCCCCGGGGCAGGAGGTGCGCCGCGTAGCCGCCGGCGCCGAGGGTCTCCTCCCAGATGAGGTCCTCCCGGCGGACGCCGTCCGGGACGTCGTCGGCGTCGGCGGCCGGGACGATGGGCTGTGCGGCCACCCGGATGCCCGCCTGGGAGCGGGCGTGGTCGCGCGCCCCATGGGTGGTGGCCGTCTGGGATGACATCGGATACACCTCCGCCGTCGCCGTCACGACTTTCGACACGGTGTCGAAACTCTCTTCTAGACTGCGCGAGCGAGCGGCCCGCGTCAAGGCGCCGCCGGACGCGGGGGTAGCATCGGAGTCATGACCGGGGACGAGACCACCGCCGCGCCCAGGGCGCGCACGGGCCGTCCACGCGCCGGCGGCCGCCGGTCCGACGGCGACCCGCGGGACGAGATCGTGGCCGTGGCCAGCCGCCTGTTCGCCGAGCGCGGCGTGGGCGGCACGACGATGAGCGAGATCGCCCGGCGCTCCGGCCTGCGCCAGAGCTCGGTCTACTACTACTTCCGCGACAAGGAGGCGATCCTCGGGGAGATCGTCGCCTCGGTGAACCGGGTCATCCTCGACCACCTGGAGCGCGTGAACGCCGACGGCGGCACGGCGGCGCTGCGCCTGTACCGCCTCATCCGGTTCGACGCGCGGCAGATGTGCCGCTTCCCGTTCGACATCAACGAGATCTACCGGCTCTCGGCGCTCCAGGACGAGCGGTTCGCCGGGTTCTGGTCGGAGCGGCAGGAGCTCAACGAGGCCGTGGCCGCCCTGGTGGCGGAGGGCGTGGCCGAGGGGCAGCTGGCCGAGACCGACCCGCGCCTCACCGCGCTGGTGCTGCTCTCCAACGACGAGGGCACCCAGAACTGGCAGCGTCCGGTGGGAGCGTTCCGGCAGGAGGGCGGCGAGCACTACGACGCCGACCAGATCGCCACGTTCGTGGCCGACCTCGCGATGCGCGCGCTGCTGCGCGATCGCGGGCGCCTGGCGGCCATCCGCCGCCGCGCGCTCGAGCTCGATCCCTGAACCGGATCCGGCCGGGCGCGAACCGCCCGTTCGGCCAGTTCGCGCCCGGTGTTCCGGGTGGCATGTTCGCGACCATGCGAAACCGGCGGACCGTCCCACTTCTGCTGGGTGCCGCGGCGGCCATGGCCGCCGCCGTGCCCCTCATCGGCCTGGGCGCCCCGACGGGCGCGGTGCTGCCCGACCTGGTCGCCGACGCGCCCGAGTTCCCGGTGTTCGCGAACCACACCTACGCCGACGGCACGCAGGCCCTGCTGCTGCGCTTCGACGGCTTCGTGCACAACATCGGTCCCGGGCCGCTGGAGGTGCGGGGCAGCGATCGCGTGGGGAGCCGGTACACCACGGTGCGCCAGTACGTGCGCACGCCCACCGGCATGGTGGCCAACGCCCCGCTGCCGGCGGGTCCGCCGGAGGTCGTCTACGAGACCGCCGACGGCCACAACCACTTCCACCTCATGCGCATCGCGCGCTACTCGCTGTGGAACCAGGCGCGCACCGCGGAGGTCGCCGCGGCCCAGAAGGTGGGGTTCTGCCTGGAGGACTCCCAGCGCCGGGAGACCACGGGCCCCGCCCAGTCGGTCTACATCAACAGCGACTTCTGCCATCAGAACAACCCGACGGCCGCCGCGATCACCATGGGCGTGTCGGCCGGCTGGCGCGACCGCTACGGCGCCAACCTGGCGCTGCAGTGGGTGGACGTCTCGGACGTGCGCCCGGGCACGTACTGGCTCGCCGCCGAGATCGACACCGACGGGGTGATCGAGGAGGCCGACGAGACCAACAACACCCGGCGCTTCGCGGCGTCCGCCAGCACCGTGCCGGGATACGTCGCGCAGCCGGTCGCGCGCGGCGACGTGCCGGGCACCGGGGCGGCCGCCATCACGCTGGCCGCCGCGCAGTTCGGCACGCCCGGCGCCCGGCGCTTCCGCATCACCGCGCTGCCCGCCAAGGGCGTGCTGCGCAGCGGCACCACGGTGCTCGCCGCCGGCGCGGTCGTGACCTCCGCCGACCTCACCTACACCCCCGGCGCGGGGCAGACCGGACCGGACGAGTTCGGCTATGTCGCCTTCGACAGCACCAGCCAGTTCCCGCGCACCCCGGCGCCCGCCGCGGTGACCCTGAACATCGGCCAGGCGCCCGCCCAGGCCTCCGTGGCCATCTCCGGCGCGCCGGCGAGCCTGGACATCGGCACCAGCGCGCAGCTCACGGCCACGGTCACCAACACGACCGGCGGGGTGGCCTGGTCGGTGAACGGCGTGGCCGGCGGCAACGCCACCGTGGGCACCATCTCCGCGTCGGGCCTCTACGCGGCTCCCGCCGCGGTGCCGGCCGGGGGCCAGGTGGTGATCCGGGCGACCAGCCAGAGCACCCCGGCGGCCTTCGACGAGAAGACCGTCCGCATCACCGACCCCGGCGCGCCGAACCCCGCGCCCGATCCCGGTGTGAACCTGGTGCGGAACGCGTCGTTCGAATCGGACGCCGCGGGCTGGACCACCTGGCAGGCGGCGGTCACCCGCGAGCAGCGCTCCGACGCGCCCGACGGCGTCTGGGTGGCCCGCGTGGCGCGCACCTCGGGCACCTCGTTCACGCTCGATGACGCACCCACCACCCTCCTGGGCGCCCAGGGCGGCACCACCTACACCGGCGCGGCGTTCGTGAAGGCCGCGAACACGGTCTCGGTGGGCGGCACCGTGCGGGTGTACCTGCGGGAGCGCACGGCCTCCGGCGCGACCGTGCGCACGGTCACCGGCCCGGCCGTCACCCTCACCGGTGCCTTCCAGCGCGTGCAGGGCCAGATCCAGCCGGCCGGCGGCAACCAGGTGGAGATCTACCTGGGCTACGGCGGCGCGGTCACCGGCAGCGCCTTCCACGTGGACCGCATCTCGCTGGGCAACGGCCAGGGCACGAGCACCAACGCGCCCCCGGTGGCGTCGTTCACCGTGGCGCCGGCGGCGCCCGTGGCCGGCCAGCAGGTCACCTTCACCGACACCTCCACCGACGACGGCAGGATCGCCTCTCGCGCCTGGGACCTGGACGGCGACGGGCAGTTCGACGACTCCACCGCGGCGGCGCCCACCGCCACCTACCCCGCGGCGGGTCCCGTGACCGTGGGTCTTCGCGTGACCGACAACCTCGGCGTGAGCGCGCAGACCACCCGGAACGTGACGGTGGCCGCGCCGCCCGCGGCGAACACGCCGCCCTCGGCGTCGTTCACGGTGAGCCCCTCCGGTCCGGTGGCCGGGCAGGTGGTGACCTTCACCGACACCTCGGCGGACCCGGACGGCACCGTTGCGGCCCGGGCGTGGGACACCGACGACGACGGCCAGTTCGACGATGGGACCGGGCCCACCGCGACCCGCGCCTTCCCGGCGGCCGGCGCGTTCCCGGTGCGACTGCGCGTGACCGATGACGACGGCGCCTCCGCGGACGCCGTGCGCACCGTGACGGTCACCGCCGCGCCGCCGCCGGACGCCGGCGGGGCGAACCTGGTGGCCAACGGCTCCTTCGAGACGGTGCTCTCCGGGTGGGGCACCTGGCAGGCCACCCTCACCCGCGAGACGGTCGCCGACGCCCCCGCCGGGTCGTGGGCGGCGCGGGTGACCCGGTCGGCGGGGACCGCGTTCACCATCGACGATGCGCCCACCACCGTCACAGCCGCCACCGGCGGCGTCACGTACCGGGCCCGGGCGATGGTGCGGGCGGCCACCGCGTCGGCGGTGGGCAAGCAGGTGGTCGTGTACCTGCGCGAGCGCAGCGCGGCGGGCGCGGTGCTGCGCACCGTCGCCGGGCCCGCCGTGACCCTCACCACGGCGTTCCAGCCGGCCACCGCGGAACTGGTGCCCCTGGCGGCCGGGAACCAGATCGAGATCTACGCCGGTCCCCGGACCGCCGTCTCGGGCGACGCGTTCCTGATCGACGACATCTCGATGCGCGCGGGCTGACCGGCGCCCCGGGGGTGTTCTCCCCGGGGCCAAGCGGGCCCGTGCGAGGTTCCGCCGCAGGTCCATGACCGTCGCCGCGCGGGTTTCCATACGTTGTCGAAACTATGGACTCGAGGCCCAGCGCACCCGTCGGCACCCCCGTCCTGTGGGAGGAGCTGACCTGGGAGGAGATCGCCGCCCTCGTGGGCGGCGGCATGGACATGGCGATCCTGCCGGTGGGCGCCACCGAGCAGCACGGGCCCCACCTGCATGTGGGCATGGACACCACCGCGGCGGTCGCGGTCGCCCACGGCGTCTCGGCCCGCACGGGCATCCCGGTGCTGCCGGCATTGCCGGTGGGCTGCTCGCTGGGGCACACCACCCGCTGGCCGGGCACGCTCTCTCTGCGGCCCGAGACGCTCACGCGCGTGGTGTGCGACATCGCCTGGTGGCTCGACGCCGCCGGCATCCGGCGCCTGCTGATGCTGAACGGCCACGTCACCAACTGGGCGCCGCTGCGGTGCGCGCTGGAGAACGTGCGCCACGACCTGCCCCGCATGCGGCTGGCGCTGCGCTCGATCTGGGACATCTCGCCGGAGGTGCACGCGGCCTACCACGCAGACGCCGCGAACTTCCACGCCAACCGGGCCGAGACCGCGCTGGTGATGGCGGTGCGGCCCGACCTGGTGCGCCTGGAACGGGCGGTGGACGAGCCCGACCGCTCGGCGGACCGCTTCTTCGCCTACACCGTCGATCGCGAGACGCCGACCGGCACGGTCGGCGCGCCCACCCTCGCCACGCCCGAGGAGGGACGCGCGCTGCTGGAGCGCTGCGTGGAGGACCTCGCCGCCCAGCTGCGGGACGCCCTGCGCGAGACGCCGCCCCTGGACCCCGACCACCCGGAGGGAACCGCATGATCACCGACCACGCCGCCCCAGGCATCGAGTCCCTGCGAGAGGCGCTGGCCGCCCGCGGCGTCCGGCACGTGCTCGCCAGCTTCGTGGACATGCACGGCGTGTCGAAGGCCAAGGCGGTGCCGATCGGTCACCTGGGCCAGATGATGCGCGGCTCGGAGCTGTTCACCGGGGCGGCGCTGGACGGCGTGCCGCAGGAGGTCAATGACGAGGAGGTCTCCGCCCACCCGGACCCGGCGTCGGCGATGGTGCTGCCGTGGCACCCGGAGGTGGCATGGCTCGCCAGCGACCTGCACGTGGGCGGCGAGCCGTTCGAGGCCTGCAGCCGGGGCATCCTGCGGCGCGTGCTCGCCCAGGCCGCCGACATGGGCTACCGCTGCAACCTGGGGGTGGAGACCGAGTTCTACGTGCTCCGGGAGGGACCGGACGGCGAGATCGGCCCGGCATCCCCGCGGGACACGCTGGCCAAGCCCTGTTACGACGTGCGCGGCCTGCTGGACAACTACCCGTGGGTGGCCGAGCTGGTGGCCGCGATGGACCAGCTGGGCTGGGACGTCTACTCGTGGGACCACGAGGACGGCAACGGCCAGTTCGAGACCGACTTCCAGTACGCCGACGCGCTCACCATGGCCGACCGGGTGGTGTTCTTCCGGCTCATGGCGGGCGAGATCGCGCGCAAGCACGGGCTGTTCGCCACGTTCATGCCCAAGCCGTTCGCCGACCGCACCGGCAGCGGCGCGCACTTCAACATGTCCCTCGCCGACCTGGTGACCGGGGAGAACCTGTTCGCCGACGACGACGACCCGCGCGGGTGCGGGCTCTCGCAGCTGGGCTACAGCTTCATCGCCGGCATCCTGCGTCACGCCCCCGCGGTGTGCGCCCTCATCGCCCCCATGGTCAACAGCTACAAGCGGCTGGTCGCCCGCGGGAACATGAGCGGCCTCACGTGGGCGCCGGTGCAGGTCTCCTACGGCAGCAACAACCGCACCAACATGCTGCGCATCCCGCTCGCCGGCGGGCGGGTGGAGTGCCGGGCGGCCGACATCTCGACCAACCCGTACCTGGGCGCGGCGCTGATCATGGCGGCGGGCCTGGAGGGCGTGCGCGAGGGACTCGACCCGGGCGACCCGCGCCACGAGGACATGTACGCCTACACCCCCCAGCAGCTGGACGAGATGGGCATCCGGTTCCTGCCGCGCACCCTGGCCGAGGCCGTGGACGGGTTGGAGGCCGACGAGCTCGCCCGCAGCGTCATGGGGCCGGTCATGCACGACGCCTGGGTGGCGTTCAAGCGGGCCGAGTGGGAGGAGTACCACACGCACGTCAGCGACTGGGAACGGCGCCGCTACCTGCGGATGTTCTGACCCCTCAGGACTGGACGGACGGCCGGGGTAACGTCCCGGGGCCCGTGGGATCGTCACGTGTGCACACCCCCTCGCGCCACGGAGCCGATGCATGACCCGCCGTCTCACCCTCGCAGCCGCCCTGCTCATGGCCACCGCCCCCGCGGCGGTGGCCCTGCCCGGTGACACGCCGGTCACGGCGGTCGCGCCCGAGACGGGCGCCGCCGTGACCGCGGACGCGGCGGGCATCGCGGTGACCTACGCGTGCCCGGTCTACCGGCAGTCGGACCTGGGCACCGGGTTCGTGGTCTTCGGTGGCATCTCGTCCTACGGCGCGGCGCTCGCGACGTCCCCGGACACCGGCACCGACAACCGCCTGCTCACCACCAACGTGGTGGCCCTGGGCACGGCGTCGGCCGACAACGACCTGCCCGCCGGCACGTGCCGGACCCGCCTGGGGACCGGCCGCTCCGACGGCCCGGAGGTCACGCCGGGCACCTACTACTGGCAGGCGTACCGGATCTGCACCGGCTGCGGCGCCTACGAGGTCACCGAGGTGCGGCGGGTCGTGGTGCGCAGCGCCGGGGCCCTCACCGTGCTGCCGGCGGTCGCCTACGCGGGCTACCCCGCGCAGTTCGCCGTGCGTGCGACGGGTCTCCCCGACGGCGTGGAGGTGCGCCTGCAGCGCCAGGCCGGCACCGTGTGGACCACCATCGCCACGGCGACGACGCTCAAGGAGCGGGTCGAGCTGGTCGCCAACCTCCGCCGCGGGACCAACCGCCTCCGGGCCGTCGCCGCCACCGGCGCCGAGACCCTCACCTCGCCCGTGGTGGCGATCCGTGGCCGGGAGGCCGCGCGGCGCGCCACCTCGGCGGCGGACGACGGCCGGTACGCGGGACCGCCCGGCCGCGGCGTGAAGCTGCGGGTCCTCGGCGGCGGGCGGACGGTGCGCGGCGCCTCCATCCGCGTGCTGATGGTGTGCCCCACGGTCACCGCGCCCGGCAGCATCGGCGGGCAGATCATCACCCAGACCGGCTTCGCCGTGATCACCTCCGCGCCCATCGCCCCGGACGGGCGGTTCATCGCGGCGGGCGCCCGGCAGGGCAGCAGCGTGTCCATCCGCGGACGGGTGCTGGGCGGGCGGGTCACGGGCGGCATCGCCAAGCTGTCGATCGGCACCTGCAGCGGCACGGTGGCGTTCACGGCGACGCGCGCACGCTGACGCCGGGGCCGGATGCGGGGGCGTCGCCTTCGCCCTCCGGCCAAACACCCGGCGGGTGAGTTGCTCCCCGTGGCCGACGGAGCGCCGCGGGACCTTCCAATAGCCTATTGAAAGTCCGGCCGCGTCCACGCGGCCCCCCGGCTCCGGAGGTCCCACTTGCGAAGGCTTCGACGCACCTCGATGGCCGCCGTCATGGTTGCCGCGCTGTCCCTCGGCCTCGCCGCCTGCGGCGGTGACGACGACTCCGGCGGCGACACCTCGGGCGCGTCGAGCGACCCCATCGTGATCGGCTACAGCGCCTGGCCCGGCTGGTTCCCGCTGAAGGTGGCCGAGGAGCAGGGCTTCTTCGAGCAGGAGGGCGTGAACGTCGAGCTGCGGTACTTCAACGACTACACCGCCTCCCTCGACGCGCTCACGGCCGGCCAGCTCGACGCCAACACCCAGACGCTGAACGACACCATCGCCGGCGAGGCGGCCGGCGCCGACCTGAAGATCGTGGTGAACACCGACTTCTCGGCCGGCAACGACGCCATCATCGTCGACGAGTCGATCAACACCGTGGCCGACCTGAAGGGCAAGACGGTGGCCGCCGAGGCCGGCGTGGTGGACCACTTCCTGCTCCTGCAGGGCCTGGAGGCCAACGGGCTCACCGAGAAGGACATCGAGTTCCGGGGCGTCGCGACCGACGCGGCCGCCGCCGGCTTCGCGGCCGGGCAGTTCGACGCGGTGGGCGTGTTCGCGCCGTTCACGCTGGAGGCGCTCAAGCGCCCCGGCTCCAAGGTGCTGTTCGACTCCGCGGACTACCCCGGCAGCATCCCCGACCACATCACCTTCGACGCGAAGACCGTGGCCGAGCGCCCCGCCGACGTCCAGAAGATCGTGAACGCCTGGTACGCGACGGTGGCGTTCCTGCAGAGCAACCCGGAGGACGCGCGGGCGATCATGGCCGAGCAGGCCGGCATCGACCCGGCGGAGTACGCCGAGCTGGAGGCCGGGACGGACATCCTGGAGGCGGACGAGGCCCTGGCCGCGTTCACCGAGGACGACAAGCCCACCTCCCTGCCCACGACGGCCAAGAAGATCAACCCCTTCCTGGTCTCCTCGGGCCTCACGCAGAACGAGGCCGACCTGAACGGGCTGTTCGCGCCCGAGTTCACGCAGGCGTACGTCGACGCGAACAAGGGCTGACGCCGGAATGAGGCTGCGACGCCGCACCGGGCGCGTGATGGACCGCGACGACCGCGGCGGGGGCTGGGCCCCCGTCGCGGACGCCCCGCAGGACGCGGGCCCGGACGGCGACCACGTCATCGACTGGCGCAACTCGCTCGCGGCCAAGCGCGCCCCCACCCGCGGCACGCCGCAGCACGAGCTGCTGCGGATCCGTGAGGACATCAGCACGCGGTGGCGGGCGACGCTCATCGCCACCGGCCTGGTCCTCCTGGCGGGGCTGTGGCTGTTCATGGCCACCGGCTCGTCATCGGACCTGCTGGTGCCCAGCCCGTCGGAGACCTGGGGCGGCGCCATGCGCCTCTACGACGACGGCGTGCTGTTCGGCGACATCTGGGCGTCGGTGCGGCGGATCCTCTTCGGCTATGCGATCAGCATGGCCATCGCGGTGGTGCTGGGCATCCTGATGGGCTCGTTCCGCTCGGCCGACTCGCTGTTCGAGTCGCCGATCGCGTTCATGCGGTACATCCCGGCCACCGCGCTGGTGCCGCTCATGCTGTTCTGGCTCGGCATCGACGAGCTCCCGAAGATCACGCTCATCGTGATCGGGTCGGTGTTCTTCAACATCCTGATGGTGGCCGACGTGGCCCGGAACGTGCCGAAGGAGCTCATCAACGCCGCCTACACGCTGGGTGCCGGGCGGCTGAAGGTGCTGCGCCGGGTGGTGCTGCCCCATTCGTTGCCGGGCATCATCGACGTGGCCCGCATCAACCTCGCGGCGGCGTGGGCGATCCTGGTGGTCGCCGAGCTGCTGGCGGCGGAGGAGGGCCTTGCGTTCCGCATCGCCCGGGCCCAGCGCTTCCGCCAGATCGACGAGATGTTCGCGCTGCTGATCATCTTCGGGATCATCGGCATCATCACCGACCTGTCCCTGCGCTGGCTGCGCAACAGGTCCGCACCCTGGGCACGCGCATGAGCCATGGCACCGTCATCCTGCGCCCCGAGAAGCTCGAGGTGCACGGCATCGTCAAGCGGTTCCCCGGCGGGCGCCGCCGGCCGGAGGTGACCGCCGTGGACGGCATCGACCTCACGGTGCGATCCGGCGAGCTGGTGTGCATCGTGGGCGCCTCCGGCTGCGGCAAGTCCACCCTGCTCAACATCATCGGCGGCCTGGAGTCGCCCACCGAGGGCCTGGTGGCCGTGGACGGCGAGCGGGTCATCGGCCCCGGACCCGACCGGGGGATGATCTTCCAGGGGTACAGCCTGTTCCCGTGGAAGACCGTGGCGCAGAACATCGCGTTCGGCCTGGAGGAGCTGGGCTGGCCGCGCGAGAAGCGCCGTGAGCGGGTCGCGGAGCTGGTGGGGGTGATGGGCCTGGAAGCGTGGGCCGACCGCATCCCGAAGGAGCTCTCCGGCGGCATGCGCCAGCGCGTGGCGATCGCCCGGGCACTGGCCCCCGAGCCGGACGTCATGTTGCTGGACGAGCCCTTCGGCGCGCTCGACGCACAGACCAAGCGGGTGATGCAGGACCACCTGCTGGAGGTGTGGCGCACCACGGGGGCCACGATCCTCATGGTCACCCACGACGTGGAGGAGGCCGTGTACCTGGCGAGCCGGGTGTACGTGCTCACCTCGCACCCCGGGCGGGTCGCCGCGGAGGTGCCGGTGCCCTTCGCCCCCGGTGACCGCGTGCCCGCACTCAAGCGCGACCCCGCGTTCCTGGACCTGCGCGACCAGGTTCAGGACCTGCTGCTGGACCAGGTCCGCCTCTAGCCGGCTACATCTCGCGGCGGCCCAGGAACGCCCGCCCGAGCGTGAGCTCGTCGGCGTGCTCCAGGTCGGCGCCCACCGGCAGGCCGCTGGCCAGGCGCGTCATGCGCACGCGGCCGCGCAGCAGGTCGGCGAGGTAGAGGGCCGTGGCCTCGCCGGTCATGGTGGGGTTGGTTGCCAGCACGACCTCCTGCACGCCCTCGGTGTCGATGCGCGTGACCAGCTCGTCGATGCGCAGGTCGTCGGGGTCCACGCCGTCGATCGGCGACAGCGCCCCGCCGAGCACGTGGTAGGTGCCGCGGTACTCGTGGGTGCGCTCGATGGGCAGGATCGCCGACGGCTCCTCCACCACGCACAGCAGGGCGGTGTCCCGGCGCGGATCGGCGCAGATGGGGCACAGTTCGTCCTCGGCGAACGAGAAGCACCGGGAGCACGGCCGCAGGCGCTCGGCCATCTGCACGAGGGCGTCGGCCAGCGCGACCGGGCGGTCGCGCTGGCCCTTGAGCAGGTGGAACGCCAGCCGCTGGGCGCTGCGCGGCCCGATGCCGGGCAGGCGCGCGAGCTCGGCGATGAGCCGCTCCAGCGACGGGGTGAGGATGCCCCGCTCCCGCTACAGGCCGGGGATGCCCATGCCGGACAGGCCGCCGGTGATCTCGCCGATGCGGCGCTGGGCGAGGTCCTGGGCCTGGCGCATGGCCTCGTTGACGGCCGCGACGATGGTGTCCTCGAGCATCTCGACGTCCTCGGGGTCCACGACCTTCGGATCGATCTTCACGGCCTTGATCTCGAGGCCGCCGCTGACGACCGCGGTCACGGCCCCGCCGCCGGCGGAGGCCTGCACGGTCTCCTCCTGCAGCTCCATCTGCACCCGCTGCATGTCCGCCTGCATCTTCTGCATCTGCTTCATCATCTTCTGCGGGTTCATCGACACGTGGGTGCTCCTTTGGGGCTGGTGGTCACTGCTCTTCGGTGGCGTCGAAGGTCTGGATCAGCTCCTGACGCAGCGTGTCCAGGTCGAGCGGCATGGTCTGCTCGGGCTCCGCGTGGCGCGGCGCGGGTGGCGCGTCCTGCACCTGGATGTCCGCGTGCACGCGCTGTCCCAGGATGCGCGCCAGGACGTGCTCCAGCTGCGACCGCGGCTCACCGCGGGAGAGCATGCTGGCGCCCATCGCGCTGGCCAGGGAGATCTGCACCCACCCCTCGCGGGCGTCGGTCACGCGGGCGTTCTCGACGAAGCTGAACACCGCCGGGTGCTCGGTGCGCAGCTCGGACAGCACCTGCGGCCACAGGCGCGCGACGTGCGCCAGGTCCATCGCGACCGGGTGGTGCGGCGGCTCTGGCACCGGGGCGTGCGCGGCGGTGGGGGCCGGGGCGGGCGGTGGGGGCTCCTCGCCGTGTTCGGGCTCGGGCGCGTCGAAATCGGAGACCGGCGGCCGCTCGAAGCCGTCGTCGGCGACGGGGGGCGGCGCGGCCGGCGGTGGCGCGGGTGCGGGCGCGGCCACCGGGGCGGGTGGCGGGACGCCGGGAGCCGGGGGCGCCGCGACGGGCGGCGGTGCGGGCGCCGCCTGCACGGGAGGGGGCTCGGGCGCGGGTGGCGCCTCCACCACCGGGGGTGCCGGCGGCGGTTCGGGTGCGGGCGCGGCGACGGGCTCGGGCGCGGGGGCCTGCACCGGCGGCGGTGGTGCGGCGGGGGGCGGTGGTGCGGCCGCGGCGCGCGGCGGCCGGGGCGGTGCCGGCGCGACGCGCGGGCTGCCCTGCTCCAGCAGCTCCAGGCGGCTCACCAGGCCCTCCAGGCCCGGGTCCAGGGCGGGCCGCGCCAGCTTGGCGGTCACCAGCTCCAGCTGCAGGCGCGGGTCGGCGCCCCCGTGGCGGATGCGCACCTGCGCGTCGGCCAGCAGGTCCAGCGCGCGCACCACCTGGCTCGGGGAGAGCTGGTTGGACTGCGCCTCCAGCCGGTCCAGCTCCTCCGCGGCGAACGCCCAGTCGTCGCGCGCCCCGGCGCCCTGCTGCAGCAGGCACACGTAGCGCAGCTGCGTCACCAGCCCCCGCAGCAGCTGCTCGGGGTCCGAGCCGGAGTCCAGGACGTCCTCCAGCAGCGCGAACGCGCCCGCGGCGTCGCCGCCGGCCAGCAGGTCCACCAGCTCGAAGAGGGACTCGCGGGCCACCGCGCCCAGCAGCTCCAGCACCTGCGGCAGCTCCACCCGGCCGTCGGAGTACGCGGCGATCTGGTCCAGCAGGCCCAGGGCGTCGCGGTAGCTGCCGTCGGCGGCACGGGCGAGCGCGTCCAGCGCCGACTCGGAGGTCTCGATGCCCTCCACCCCGGCCACCCGGTCCAGCACACGCACCAGCGCCGGGATGCCGGGCTTGCGCAGCACGAAGTGCTGCACGCGCGAGCGGATGGTGGGGAGGATGTCCCAGGGGTGGGTGGTGCAGAGGATCACCACCAGGTGCGGCGGCGGCTCCTCGAGGGTCTTCAGCAGGGCGCTGGCCGCGCCCTCCTGGATCTGGTGCGCCTCGTCCATGATCGTGACGCGGAACCGGGAGGCCACCGGCGCGTACCGCACGGTCTCCAGCCAGTCGCGCATCTCGTCGATGCGGCGGGCGCTGGAGGCGGCGTCCACCTCCACCACGTCCAGCCAGTCGTCATGGCCGGTCCGCAGGCACGAGTCGCATTTCATGCACGGCGTGCGGGTGGGGCCGGGTGAGGACTGGCAGTTGAGGCACCGCGCCAGGATGCGCGCGGTCGTGGTCTTGCCGGTGCCGCGCGGACCCGAGAACAGGTACCCGCGGGCCGGACGGCCCGACTCGAGCGCGTTGCCCAGCGCCTGGGCGACGTGCTCCTGGCCCACCATCTCCTCGAAGCGGGTGGGCCGGTGCCGGTTGTAGAGGCTCGCGCCGCGATCCGGCGCCGGAGATGTGCTCACGTCGTGTTGCGAATGAAGGTGACCGTGCACCCACCGTCGATGCGAAATTCCGAAGCGGTACTCGTGCCGCCAGCTCCGGCGAGGTTGCCCCACTGCGCGTGGGCGGATCCGCTTAAGGCTGCTTCCTTCCGGACCTGACCTGATTCACGGTCGCCCACCGAATGGGACCTCACCATCAACGCCGCTTTGCACGAGCCCGACCCTCCGGGATCTGCCCCTCGGGCGGGAATTGTGCCCCGCTGAAGCGGATTTCGGGTACAGGGCACCGCTAGCTCCCCGCCTAGCACGGTCACCCCCGGAGCCTAGAGGACGCCCGCCGTGTCCGCGAGGCGGGCGGCCCGGTAACGGTCATTCCGCGTTCGGGTCTATCCTCAGGACGCTGCGGACCACCCCCGTGCCGCGTGGCCAGGAACCCAATGCCCTCGGAGGCCTGCACGATGTCAACCGAACTTCCACCCCCTCCCCCGCCGCACCTTCAGCCGCCCACGGGCCCGTCCGTGGGGGTGGTGGGCCAGCCGAAGTCCATCGGCAAGGTCATCCTGCTGTCGATCGTGACCCTCGGGATCTACACCTACATCTGGACGTGGCGGACGCACGAGGAGTACAAGCGCTACACCGCCGACGGCGTGGGCGGCTGGCTCGGCGTGGTCATCTACTTCCTGATCTCGCCGGTCACGATGTTCCTCATCGCGAACGAGACGCAGAAGCTCTACCAGCGCGAGAACGAGATCCCGCCGGTCCGCACGATCCTGGGCCTGTGGTTCCTGCTGCCGCTGATCGGCAACATCATCTGGTACGTCAAGGTCCAGAACGCGCTGAACGCCTTCTGGGTCAAGCGGGGCGCCCAGCCCGCCTGACGCGCGGCTACTTGCGCCGGCGCAGCTTCGGGGTGACCCGTTCGCCGCGCCGGCGCGCGGTGCTCGCCCCGAAGATGCCGGCGACCCCGCCGCCGATCATCGCCATGGTCACGACCAGATAGGGCAGCATCGTGATGCCCGGGTCCTGCCCCAGCAGCTGGGTGAGGGTCCACATGATCGCGCCCCAGACGCCGCCGACGAGCGCGCCGATGCCCACGAGGGCGACGCGGTTCTCGGGCAGGTCGCGCTTGGGCTTGGCGGGGGGTGCGGGTTCCTTGGCCACGGCGCCAGCTTACCCTCGGGCGTGACACGGCGTCACCGCGGCTTCACCGTCCTTCAACCTCGGGGGCGGCGCGTCGCCGTTGACTCGGTCTCCGAACGTCACACGACGAAGGAGACCCACGTGCTGAAGCGAGGAGCGATCGCGCTCGCGATCGCCGGGACCGTCGCCTGCGGTTCGTACGCCGCCATCGCGAACATCGACCCATACGCCGACTCGCTCGTGCCCGAGTACGAGACCAAGGTCGTGATGAGCGCCGGGGACACCGTGCCGGTGACCGGCGACTCCACGAAGAGCTACCAGATGGTCGGGATCCCGGACGGCCTGGGCGCCCACCGCAACCGCGATGGCAGCACCACCGTCTACATGAACCACGAGCTGAACGCCGCCGCGACATCCGAGCCGGTGCTCGGGGAAGCTCATCGTCAACCGCGATGGAACGGTGCGCTCCGCCGCCCGCGCCTTCGACACCGTCTACCTGGACGACACGCTGGTGGGTCCCGCGGCGGACACCTCGAACACGACCCGCCCCTTCAGCCGCTTCTGCTCCGGGTCGCTCGCGGGCCCGGCGGAGGGCTTCGACCGGCACATCTACTTCGCCAACGAGGAGGAGGGCACACCCGCCAACAGCTTCGACGGCAAGGGTGGCCTGTCCGTCGCCGTGTTCGACGGGAAGGCGCACGGCCTGTCCGCCCTGGGCCGTTTCTCCTGGGAGAACACGCTGGTGCAGCCGAACCACGGGAACCGCACCGTGATCATGGGCATGGAGGACGGTCCGGCGGACCAGGACCGCGCCAAGGAGAACAGCCAGCTCTGGATGTACGTCGGCACCAAGAGCCGCCGCAAGGGCGCCACCGTCCTCGAGCGCAACGGGCTGGTCGGCGGCACGCTGTACGTCTTCCGGGCGAAGGATCCGGCCGTGACCGGCGAGGCCGGTTTCACGGCCGGTGACCTCACCGGCGAGTGGGTCGCGATTCCCGGCGCCGGCGCGATGACGGCCGTGGAGCTGGAGGCCGCCGCCGACGCCGTCGGGGCGATGGCGTTCGCGCGCCCGGAGGACGGCGCGTTCGACCTGAACGACCGGAACCGCTTCTTCTGGGTCACCACCGGCGGGGCGGCGGGCGCGAACGTGCTGGGGCGGGTCTACTCGCTGCGTCTGCACCCCGGCGACCCGCTCAAGGCGCCGAAGCTCTCGCTGGTGGTGAACGCCGACGAGGTGGTCGCCGCGGGCGGTGACACCGCGCTGAGCCCGGACAACATCGGCGTCAGCGGGCGGTACCTCATGGTCCAGGAGGACGGCACCACCGAGAGCCGCGCGGAGATGGCACGCAAGGGCCGCGACGGCTCCATCTGGCGCTACCGTCTCACCTCGCGGGGCACCGGCATCGAGGGTGGTCACGCTCTCCCCGCCCGGACGCGACGGCGTCGCGGTCGGCCCCGGCGTGTGGGAGACCAGCGGCATCATCAGCACCGACGCGATGCTCGGGAGCGGCAGCTGGCTCTTCGACGTCCAGGCCCACCGGCCCACGGCCGCGCCCGGTGTCAACACCGTGGAGGACGGACAGCTGGTCCTGCTGCGGCGCAGGTAGCCGCCGTGCGGAGATGGCCCCGCCCGAGCGGGGCCATCTCCGAGGTGCGGAGGACCGCGACCGCGGCGCTCAGCGTGGCGAACGCCCCGGCTCGCCCGGCTGCGCGGCGCCGCGCAGGACGGGCGGTGAGAACACCCAGAGCAGCTCGGCGCGTCCCGCGCCCACGTTGCGCGTGTGGCGGGGCTGGTCCTCGGCGGTCAGGTAGACGGAGTCTCCGGCGTCGAGGGTGAACGTCCTGCCGCTGGCGAGCCCCACCTCCAGGGACCCGGCGATCACGAAGGCGACGTGCTCGGTCCCCTCGATGATCGGCAGGTCGGGTGCCCCTCCGCCGGGCTCCAGCACGGTGTACGTGGGGCCCATCGCCAGCGATCCGCGGTCATCCGACAGCGGGAACACGGTCACCGAGTCGCCCGGGAACTCGACGGGCCGGCGTTCGGACGCCCGGACGACGTGGGGACCGCGGGGCGGCTCCATGTCCAGCAGGTCGGCGAGGCCCACGCCTAGGAAGTGCGCGACGCGGTAGAGGCGCCCGGTGCTGATGTCGCTGCGCCCGTTCTCCACCAGGGACAGGAACGACGTGGAGAGCCCCGTGCCATTCGCGACGTCCACCAGTGAGTGCCCGCGGTCGGTGCGCAGTCGACGGAGCGTCGCGCCGAGCACCTCGAGATGGAGCTTGATCTCACCGTCGTTCGACACGTCTCACGCCGTTCGGGAGTGCATCGGATCGACGTCCGCTGGCACGGAACACCGTTGATGCGTTTGTATCAACTCCGGGACGCCCGCGCGAGACGACGGTTGTATTCAGATGGCGTGCGACCGCAGGTCGTCCAGCTCGCAGACGCTCAGGGCCCCCTCGTGGGTGGAGGCGAGGATCACCGGCGGGGCGACGCCCGCCGTCAGCGCCTCCTGCCACCGCGCCGCGCAGAGGCACCAGCGGTCGCCCGGGACGAGCCCGGGGAAGCCGTGTTCCGGGGCCGGCGTCGAGAGGTCGTTCCCCGCGTTGCGGGAGAACTCGAGGAACTCCGCGGTCATCTCGGCGCACACGACGTGGCGTCCGAGGTCCTGCGGGCCCGTGTTGCAGCACGCGTCGCGGAAGAAGCCGGTGAGCGGCTCGATCGAGCAGGGCATGAGGTCGTCGCCGAGCACGTTCCTGGCCCCCTTCGGCCGCCTGAGCGGGATCAGGCCGCGGCGTGGAAGGCGGAGGCGGGACCGGACGATGGTCCGACGGCACGCGATTCCTCACCCAGCCGGAGCGCACCGGAGAAGACGACCTGCACCAGGGGGAGGGACAGGCGGGGCTCGGTGGGCTCCGGCGGGTGGGGCTCGTGTGCACTGCCGTTCATGGGAGTGAGACTAGGTGGAACCCCCATGACGGACGTTGGCCCGAGGGCCAGAACTGCGCGTCGTGCGTTGTGCCCGCGGTCAGCGCCATGTGCCGTTCCGTCGTGGTTCGCGGTCGCGTCGTTCCCCGCTACGGGCCCAGCGGCGCACGCACGCTGAACGTCGCATCCCGGCGGAACAGGTCGCTGCCGTCGAAGGCCTGCACCTTCAGGAGGCGGTCCTGGTGACGCAGGTACAGGTCCCGGTCCGCGTACGACACGAACGAGGTGTTCTGCCCGGAGAGGCCGGGCTTGGCGAGAAACGTCGCGGTGGGCGGGAACGCCGCGCCGCCGTCGTTCCGGCGCAGGAACACCGCACCGTTCTCGATCCGGAGATAGAACCCCGGGAAGTTCACGGACTCGAAGGACACGCCGGCCGCCGAGGCGAGGCCCTCCCGCACCACGAACGCCGAGTCCAGGCGGTCGAGTTCGCTCGACGCCGCGCCGATCGGCGAGATCTTCGCCGCGTAGTCCTGGTGCCGCACCCGGTACCCGGGGACGTTCGCGGACTCCAGGGAGACCGTGCGACCGGGGGCGAGCGGGACGACACCCGCGACGCTGGTACCCCCGGGGCCGCTCCGGCCGGCGGACCGATGGGTCCCGTAGACGGTCACCGACCCGGCGCCGCCGTTGCGGACCGTGACCATCTGGGACGGCGAGGGGACACCCTCGTCATCGACGACCGACAGCAGATAGCTGCCCGGCGGGACCGTGTTCCGGCTCCTGGGGATGGCCGCGGTCACCGTCCGGCCGCGCTGGGTGAACGCGAGCGGGATCCGCCGCTGGTCCTGGTTCACCGAGTGCGACACCTTCCCCGCGGAGATCAGGGACACCGAGGCGATCGTGCGGGCGTCGCCGAGGCCCAGCCTGATGGTGCCGCCCCAGACGAGCGACCCCGCGATGGAGGTGATGGTGGGCCGGCTCGCCCAGGCGACCTCGCCGGTCGTGGCGTTCCGGGTGAACAGGAAGGGCGGGTAGTAGATCTCGGCGTTCAGATTGTCCTCGGGTCCGGGGACGCCGCCGCCGCCCGTGAACACGGCGCCGCTCGGCAGCAGCACGGACGTGGAGTGGTAGGTGCGGATGCGCTTCGCCGAGGCCGCCGTGCGCCAGGTCCTCGTCGTCGGGTCCCAGATCTCCGCGGCGTACACCGCGTTGCCGGCACCCCCCTCGGTCCCCACGATCGTGCCGCCGTTGGCGAGCACCTCGCCCGTCGGCAGGACGGTGAGATTGAGCCAGTTGCGGCGGTTCGCCATGGGGCGCACCCTCGTCACGACCGGTGTCGCGCGGCGGATGTCGAGCGTCGTGGACGCGTCGGTCGCGGTGATCGTGTCTTCGTTGAACGCCTGGCCGCCGCCGGCGAGCAGGATCTTGCCGGGCGCGTACATCACGGCCGCGCCGGAGACGCCGATCGCCGAGGGGATCACGCCCAGGGATGTCACCGAGCCCGCACCGGCGGCGGACAGCCGCCACATCTGGTTGCCGGACACCCCGAAGACGGTGCCGTCGGGGGCATTGAACGCCCGTGGGTACCACCAGCGGTTGTCGCGGGCGCCGAACGCGGTGACGCTGTCCGCGCCGGTGAGCAGCCTCCACGCCCCCCGTCCGTCGCCGATCTCGGGGGTCGTGGCGACCTCCGAGTTGTCGGCGGGGTTCTCGTAGGCGCGCGTGTTGTAGGCGTTCGCGCCGCCCAGCACGAGGATCCGGTCGTCGGTGAGGCGCATGACGCTGGCGTACCAGCGGGCACGGTTGAGATCCGGCCCCATCGACTCCGTGCCGGTCGGCGCGTCGAAGTACATGGTGGAGTTGGTGGAGTTCCCGCCCACCATCAGGACACGCCCGTCGGGCAGGGTCTGCAGCGCGTTGCAGAAGGCGTTGTAGGCCTCCATGCTCGGGGTGTCGGTGTGGCTGTCGCCCGCGGTCCCAAGGGCGGGGTTCCAGTCGTCGTACACCAGGCCCGCCTGCGACGCGGTGTTCAGCGGGGTGCCGTAGGACACGAGGTGCCCGTCGGGCTGCAGCGCCACGTGGATCGGAATGACGGGCCACGCCACCTGCGGGGCGAACATGCCGTTCCTGTCCGCGTCGCCCGCCGGGACGGCGCGACCGAGCAACTCGTCGCCCGGCTGGGTGAGGGCGATCCGGCGGGGGCCGACGGTGCGCTGCCTGGAGCCGTCGCCCGGGGTGGTGGCGCGCTGCGGGCGGGACTCGCCCCCAGGCCGGTCATCGACGAGCAGGGGGGCGCTCGTCAGCTGGTGCAGGGCGAGGCCGGCGGCCACCGTCGCGGCGAGGGCGCAGCCCCCCAGGCCGATGGCGCGGATGCGGGCGCGCCGACCTCGCGAGTCGTGACGGTGTCGCATGGGCGATGGGCTCCCCTTCGCGTCTGGGCGCACCGGAGTATCCGGTCTGTCGCTCGGTGGCGCGCCTCCCCGGACGTTCAGAGACGCGTCTGTCCGGAGGCTGAGCCCGCCCGGTCATCTCGGTGCCCGGGCACGGTGCGCGCTCGCGCGGCGGGCGACCGGCATCGGGTCGCTGCGGAGCCACCGATGCGGACGCGGCCGCCGGGGCATCGCGGAGCGACGCCGACCCGTACCGATCATCGTCCCGGAGTGATGGGCAGTACTGGGATCGAACCAGTGACCCCTCGCGTGTGAGGCGAGTGCTCTCCCGCTGAGCTAACTGCCCGGGACGGCCAGAATACCATCGTCCCGGCCGGTGCTCGCCGTCGCCGCGGCCTCCAGCAATTCGGCGCCCGTCCCGTGCCGCGGCCGGACCAGCAGTTCCGAGCGGTGCACGACCACCGGGCTGCGCAGCGGCACGCGGGCGAGACCGGGGACCGGCGGTGCCACGCCCACCGGCAGGATCGCCAGCCCGGCGTGGTCGGCGACCAGCCCCGCGACGGCGGTGGTGTCGCGGCCCAGGTACCGCAGGCGGGCGCCCGGGTGGACCGGATGCGCGCCCGGGATGGACGACGGGTCGCACGCGAGGTTCGGGGCGTCGATCCAGCGGGCCTGGGCGATCGTGTCCAGGTCCACGCCGGGCAGGCCCGCCAGGGGATGGTCCCCCGGCAGGAGGACCTCCAGGGGCAGCTCGGCCAGCAGACGGTGCAGGAACAGGCCGGGCTCCGACGCCCGGACGGGTGCGGACGGGACCGTGATCCCGTCGATGACCGCTCCGTCGGCGGCGCCCTCGGCCAGCAGGCGCAGCGCGTCGGGGATCGCCATCACCTCGAGCTCGAGGGCGACGCCGGGCGACGCGGACCGCAGGGCGGCCAGCAGGGGCCGCACCACCGCGCCCGGGCTCGCCGCCAGCCGGACCGGCCGGGTGGTCTCGGGAATCGCCGCGATCTCGCTGCGCGCCGTGTCGACGCGCAACAGGATCTGATCGGCGTGCGCGGCGAGCTGCTCGCCCGCGGCCGTGAGCCGCACGGGACGACGTTCCAGCAGCGGCCGGCCCAGGTCGCGCTCCAGCGCTGCGACGTGCTGGGAGATCGCGGACTGGGTGTAGCCCAGCTCCCGTGCCGCCGCGGTGAACGAGCGCGTCCGGGCGACGGCGGCGAACGAACGCAGGTGACGCAGATCCACGCCGGCCTTTCAGTACGGAACGTGATGTCGACGTTCCGCATCATCGTTGGACGTACTGCCAGGCCGCAAGCAGGATGGCCGCATGAGCGAACACACCGCACCCACATGCCCCGCCCGGATCGCCCTCGTGGGCGACCGGTCCGCGCAGGTCCAGGCCCACGCGCGCATCCCGTCCATCCTCCGCTGGGCCGCCCCGGATCCCGAGGCGGTCGATCCGTACTGGATCCCCACCATGGACGTCGCCCAGATCACCCGGCTCGACGCGTTCGACGGGATCTGGCTGGTCCCGGGCGGCCCCTACGCCAGCCACGAGGGCGCGCTGCTGGCCGCCGACGTGGCCCGCACGGCCGGGGTGCCGTTCCTCGGGACCTGCGCCGGCTTCCAGTACGCCGCCATGGCCTACGCCCGCGCCACGCTGGGCGCCGACCCGGTCACGGCCGAGCTCGACCCCGGCGCCGACGACCCCATCATCGCCCCGCTGGAATGCGCACTGCTGGGCGAGGAGGCCCGGGTGCTGGTGCGCCCCGGCACGCTCGCCGCGGAGCTGCTGGGCGAGGGGCCGCGCACCGAGCGGTTCTTCTGCCGGTACGGCGTCCCGGCCGGCTGGCACGAGCGCGTGGAGGACATGGGTCTCGTCTGCTCCGGGGCCGACGAAGCGGGCAGCATGCGGATCCTCGAGATCCCCGGCCATCCGTTCTTCCTGGGGACCCTGTTCCAGCCCGAGCTCGCCTCGGACCGAGGGTGGGTCCATCCGGTGATCGGCGGGTTCGTGGCGGCGGCGCTGCGGGCGGTGACCGCGCCGGCCCGGTGAACCCCACGTGGGGATCCCGCATCCGTGGGATCCCCGCGTGCACGGAGAGGGAGGGATTTGAACCCTCGAGGCGGGGGATACCCGCCTACGCGATTTCCAGTCGCGCTCCTTCGGCCGCTCGGA
>LNFL01000115.1 GCA_001464275.1 Actinobacteria bacterium Ga0077560
GTGATACCTTCCCGCGCGGAGGGGTGGCAGAGCGGTCGAATGCGGCGGTCTCGAAAACCGTTTCGGGCCTTTCGGTCCGACGGGGGTTCAAATCCCCCCCCCTCCGCTCCGAGGGCCGGGAATGCGATGTCCATCGCGATCCCGGCCCTCGCTCTTTCTGCGCTCGGTTGAGGCCCGAGACCGCCTGAGACCGCCCGAAACCGCCTTTCGCAACTCCTTACTGACGCGAGAACTGACGCGAGCTGCGAACCTCCGGGAGCACGGCGGCGTCTCCGGAGTGCACTCCGGAGTCACTCCGAACGGAGCTTCTGGCGAGGCTCCTCAGTAATGGTCCCTGAAGCGGCGCGAACGGAATGCCCGGAGTCACTCCGCCGCCGCCCGCCGCGCCACATTCGGAGTGCCTCGGAGTCACTCCGAAGCGGTGCCGTCGTCCACCCGCCGCCCGCCGCAATCCAAGGAGGGCGACGTGTACTTGGATCGTCGGCGCTTGTTCCAACTCTCCTTGGAGTCGGAGTCACTCGGAGTCACTCCGAATAATGGGATGCCCTCGCCGCCAACGCCTGTTCCCTCGATCCGCGAGGTGGTACGGCAGGTCCAGATGGCCCCGCGAACGCCGCGGGGCCATCCCTGTTCGTGATCCCGTGGCTCCGCCGTTAGTCCCAACGCCTCCGGGGGAAGACACTCACCGCTCGGTGGACCTCCGTGGGACCCACGAGCGTCGTCGGACGAAGGTCGGCGCCTAGGGGGTGGCTCCGATCCGGAGTAGCGAGGCGTGATTCTCGGGATCCACCTGCAGGACCTGCGGGATGCCCGGCAGGATCTTCAGGTACCTCGCGGGGTTGCCCCGGCGTGCGGCGGCTTTGGTGATGGCACCTTGGGGAGTGCCATCAGGGCGCACGATGAACACCTCTACGCGCCCCGTGCGGTGTCCGGGGAGCGCTTCGCCGAGGGTGCTTGTGAGTAGGAGTCGGAAACCGCTGCGCTCCCATCCCTGCAGATCTTGGTAGCCGTCGGTCTCGGGAGACAGGAGACGCGGGACGTCCCAGGTTCCCGCAGCGGCATCCCGACGAGTGACGTTAGGTGGATCGCCGGGCGGAGGGCGGACGCGGTGCCGATGGGCATCAGCGTCGCCATCATGATTGCGCTCGTGAGCATTTTCATGCGCCCGATCCTCGTGGCCGTTCGCAGCGGGAACCACTGGACCCACGTGCAGTCCTTCGCCATCAAGCGTGCACGGCGGCCAGACCGCTGCGCATCACGAACGACCGGTGGGCGTCGTTTCGCACGGCATTCTCCCTCGCTCGCTGCCGGGCAACGTCGCAGGCAAGTGTTGGCCCGCGCGCTGCGGGACCGGCTGCTCAGTGATGCGCTGGAGCCGCCGGATGGCGTCCCTGCCGATCCCGCCGCCCGCCCCGAACACCCGGATCTCCTGGCGGCCGGTGAGGAGCACGATGGCACCGCCTCGGCTGCCGGCGGTGACCCCCCGCCGAATGTGGCGGCGACTGAACGGTGCCACTCGGATCGTGGCTCGGCACATCCGGACGATCTGGATCTGGAGGGGCGGTGCGCAGCCCTGGGTCTCAGCTCGGCAGGAGCCGTAGGTGAAGCCCACGAAGGCTCCCGACCGGTTGATCTGCGTGAGTGGTTCGCCGCCGAACGTCGTCCCCACCCAGTAGAGGGGGAAGGCGAGGAATCGCCGGGCCGCCGCCACGGTCATTCCAGTTCGGGCGTAGCGAGGCGCGGGCTCGTCGGCGTCGAGTTCACGATTGCCGTCGGCAAGGGTCGTCTCCAGCGTTCCCGAGGGGGTTCGCTGTGCGAAGACCGCATAGCGGCGGCCGGGCAGGAACCGCATAGAGCACGAGGACGCCTGGCTCAGGACCGTCGGGCTCCCGGTGAGCGAGCCCTTGGTGACCTCCTCGAGCTGGAAGGTCGATGCGAATGCGCCGACCCCCGTCCCTGGAACCTGGGTGGATTCGCCCGCAACTCCGGTGAACACGACGTCCGCCCGCGCGAACCGCTCGGCCTCCGTGGATTCCTTCGCGATGCATCCGAGGGAGATTGCGGGGCTGAGCAATCCGCCCAACGCAACCGTCGGAACGGCGACGAGGAATGAGAGACGACCCAAACTCGACACGCTTCGGACCCCCAGATCGATACCGTCGACAACGCCTTGCACCGTAGCTGTCCGGACGCCGACCAAACGTTTCACCACGCACTCCGTCGGGCTCGCAGGAACGGCGCCGCCAATCGAGCCCCAGGTCAACGCCCCAACGCAACGCGAACAGGTGGTGCACCTGCGGGTGCCGGCCACTCCGCGTCAGTAGTCGATCGACCAGATCACGTCGTCGCGTCCGTCTGCAGCCCGGCCGACGGGCCGTCCTTCGATGCGGTCGATCCCCGACGGCCCGCGCTCAGCGAACCACACCTCGACGCCCAATCGGTCATAGGCGGTGAGCCGCTTGCGCCCGCCGGGAAGTGCCGACGTGCTGAAGCGGCCACCGGCAGGGAGAGGGACCGTCGAAGGGACCAACCATCCGGCGGGTACCGCCGCCCGGGGTTCATCCCGCGCCAAGGGCGAGAGCGCGAAGACGGCTCCGGCAACCGCCAACGCACCGGTCAGGAGCGTCCATCCTTTTCGGGGCGAGGGCACGCCATTCCCTCGGCCGGGAGGTGCCTCCGAACGATCCCCCGGAAGGGGTAGCCGGCACTCCGCACCGGATGGTGCATATGTGTGTCCCGGAATGTCCGTCCCTCGCTGAGGCGTCGCTGGGTCCGGCGAGGGCGAGGCGCGACCGGTGCTTCAGGGGTACGGGAAGACAGCGCGCGGAGATCCTCGCTGGGCTCACCTCGTGGTGTCAGGTCACGAGGAGCGCGACAACCGCCACGAGCACTCCCAACACACTGCCCACGGAGCCCAGCGTGTCGACGCACTGACGCGGTGATCCGAAGAGACCAACGGTGTTCGCCTGCCACCAAGAGCTGAACCGCCGCCCGGGCGCCGGCCGCCACGAGAGGAAGAGCGCGCTGAGCTTCTGTCGCTTGTGCTGCTGGAGATGGCACGCTCCGAGCAAGCCGCGGGCGTTGTTCCGGCACGCCTGCCCGTTGCGAATGCTGGCCCGGCAGTCGGCGGGACTGATCCACAGGAAGTACGCGCCTCCGAGAAGACAGATGGAGAGCACGACCAGCCACGGGAGGCCATAGAACCCAAAGAGAAGGCTCCCTGCCACCAGCGCGAGAAGTCCGAGTGCTGCCACGCGAAAAGGCTACGTGACGCATGCCGGCAGTCGCCAAAGCGTCGGCGCTTTTTCGACTTTGGGGACTTCAGCACCCTTGGCCGAACAGCAACGCCGGGACACTCCGAAATTCGGCTCACGCTGACCGTTCTCAAGCGATGGGTGTTCTGCGGACTGGGATCGCTACGAAGACGTCGGCACAGGCGACGCCGCGACTCGCGCTGACGCCCGATCAGGCGGCTGAGGCGCTGGGCGTGAGCCGCGACACGCTGGAGCGTCACATCCTCCGCGAACTCCGCGTGGTCCGACGCGGTCGAAGGATCCTCATCTCCGTGGCGGAACTGGAGCGGTGGCTCGACGCGAACTCCACCGCCCTGTTTGGGTCGCGGCGTGGCTGAGGGCATTCGCAGGCGCGTCGGGCGCTCGGGTATCGCGTCGTACGAGGCAAGCGTCTGGATCGCGGCGGATGCGCGGCGGATCAGGCGGACGTTCCCGACCCTTGCGGCGGCGAAGGCGTGGCGGGCCGACGCGGTGCTCGCGGTGCGGCAGAAGCGCCTTCGGGGACCGTCGGGCATCACGCTTCGCGAGGCAGCCGGCGATTGGCTCCGGGACGCGCGGTCGGGGATCGCGACCACGCGCGGCGGGACGCCGTACAAACCGAGCGTGATCCTGGGCTACGACCAAGTGCTCGCCCTCCGAGTGCTCCCGCTCCTCGGAGGGCTGCGCTTGGAGCAGGTCACCCGCACGGGAATGCAGGAGCTCGTGGACCGATGGGCCGCGGAGGGCCTGTCGGGCTCGACGATCCGGAACACGCTGATGCCCGTGCGCGTCATCTTCCGGCGGGCGCTTCGTCGCGGCCTGGTCGCGATCAACCCCTGCGATGGACTGGAGCTGCCGCCTCCCTCTGCACGCCGAGAGCGGATCGTCAGCCCGGCGGAGGCGGCCGAGCTGCTGCGTGTCCTCCCGCCGTTCGATCGGGCGCTGTGGTCCGTCGCGCTGTTCGCCGGTCTTCGGGCCGGGGAGATCGCGGCGCTGCGTTGGTCGGACGTCGAACTCGCGGTAGGTCGGATCCGCGTCGA
The DNA here is from genome assembly GCA_001464275.1 of Actinobacteria bacterium Ga0077560. Taxonomy (GTDB): domain Bacteria; phylum Actinomycetota; class Thermoleophilia; order Miltoncostaeales; family Miltoncostaeaceae. Next base: position 4,313 of record LNFL01000115.1, read on the forward strand.
GCGGTCGTGGGATCCTAAGACCCGCAACTTCGTGCTTCCGAAGTCGCGCTCGGGTCGGCGGTCGGTTCCCATTGCGGGGGTGCTGAGGGACGAGCTCGTCGAGTGGCGGATGACCAGTCGCGGCTCGGACGATGACCTGGTCTTCGCCCGTGGGAATGGCGTGCCGTTTCGCCACGAGACGGTACTGGGCCGGGCGAAGTTGGCGTGGAGGACGGCAGGCTTACAACCGCTGGGACTGCACGAGGCGCGTCACACGGCGGTGTCCCTGTGGCTCGCCGCTGGCATCAACCTGCGCGCCGTGAGCACCTATGCCGGGCACTCCTCGGTCGCGTTCACGCTTGACCGGTACGGCCATCTGCTGCCGGACGATGAGCAGCGGGCGATCGTTCTTCTAGACGCGTTCATCCTGCGCTCCGTCGCGCCGACCGTGAATCCTCCGGAGCCGCGCCGTGTCCGAATCCCCGAGACCGCTCCTGAGTGAGCCAAGATTCTGGGACGCGTTTCGACGTCTCGCGTGTTGACGGGGTGAATGCTGAGCGGCGAACACGATCTGGTTGAGGCGGCGCGGGCTGGTTCACAGCCGGCACGAGCCGACCTCTTCACGCGTCACTGGCGGGACGCGTGGCGCACCGCGCGGGCGATCTGCGGGGATGCTCAACGCGCCGAGGACGTCGCTCAGGACGCGATCCTCCGGGCCCTCGCCCAGCTCGATCAATACGACCCGCGCCGCCCCTTCAGTACGTGGCTTCGCCGGATCGTTGTGAATCTGGCGCTCAATGCGATCCGCCGCGACCGCCGTCTGGTGCCGATCGACGCCGCCTCGCCGATCGCGGCCCGGGACAACGAGGGGTGGGAGCCGGGTCTGCTTGCGGCCGTGCGGGGACTCCCCGCCGACCGACGGGCGGTCGTGGCACTGCGGTACGGCATGGACCTCTCACCGGCGGAGATCGCCGACGCCATGTCGCTCCCGATCGGCACGGTCCATTCGCGACTGGCACGCGGGCTCGCTGATCTCCGAGCCCGGTTGGAGGTACCCGATGCCCGCTGATCTCGAAGGCCGTCTGCGTCAGGTTCTCCGCCCCGGGGAGCCTCCCGTTGGGTCAGAGGAACGGATGCTGAATCGGCTGATCGCGGCTCCCGGCGATCGGCGGAACTCCGGGCGGCAGTCGCGCCGCGGAGCGCTCGCCGCCGCGGCGATGATCGCCGCCGCCGCGGCATTCCTCGTCCTCATGGTCCCCAGAGGCGACCGTCACGGGGCACCCTCACCGCCCGCGGCCTTCGCGGTCCTCAATGGTGAGAGCCCCTCCGACCTCACCACACTCGGCCTGCGGGTCGAGGACCTGCGCTTCCCTGGGCTGGACCCCTCGACGCTGCGCACCGTGCGCGTGGTCGGCGACACAACCGTGGTGGTGGGGCTGAACCGCGATGGGCTGGTGTGCTTGACGTTGATCGGGCCGGAGCCCGGCGCACCGCCGCGGGAGCAGCCGGGCCAGGTCATCGTGACCCGCACGCGGGCGTTCACCCAGTGCGGCCTTCCGGCCGCCGTTGAGCGGTCGGCACTCGTGCAGACCACCTGGAGCGGCAAGGAGCGCCCAGTGCTGCTGGTCCCGAACGGGGTGCGTCTGCGCACCTCCGGCGGGCCGGTCCAGGTGGTCGACAACGTCGCCGTCCTGGAGCCGGGGACCGAATCGGTAACGGCCACGTACGCCGATGGCTCGACCCGCCGGCTTCGCACCGATGAGCGCAGCGTCCTGCCGCTTGCGGACGCTGACCGGGCGGCCATTCGCTCGGTGCCCGTCCCCGACCTGTCGGGTGTGGACGCCGGTGAGGCCGGCCGGCTTCTGGACGCCAGCCTCCTCGCCCCCGGTGTCTCGACGGTGGAACAGAGCTTGGACGTGTCGCCTGGGCACGTCCTCCGCCAATCGCCGGCGCCGGGCACCTCAGTGAGCCCGGGTACGAGGCTCGACGTGGTCCTGGCGTCGCCCGGTGGCCCGCGAGACGAACCGCCGCCGCTTACTCCCGTGGTGCTCGATGCTCTGGGCAGCCGGCCCGGTGGCCCCGTGTTGAGCAGGACGACGCTGGGGGCACTGCGCGGGACGCCCCGGGTCCTGGTCTTCGTCCGCACCCGGCAGGAGGCGGCGTCTGCACGATGGGTTCCGCAGACCGGGACCTTCGCCGCAGGGGCGATTGTTGTGGTCTTCGGCGCTCGCGAGCGGGCGGCCGAGGTTGGGAATGGGAACACATCCGCCGGGCTGGCGGTCGACTCGAGCGGCGAGCTTGCGTCCGCGCTCGGTGTCCGTGCTCCGGCGACGGTGGTCCTGGACCGACAGGGACGGGTCGCGGTGCGCGCCGCCGGCCTTCCCAGCGGTCCAGAGCCCGATCCGGACCTCGACCTCGGCGCCATCGTCAGCACGCTTCAGGCGGAGCCGACTCCGGCGGGTACCAGCGCCGCGAAGCCGCCGGTATCGGCATGGTGGCTGACCTCCCGAGCACCCCTGACCGCGGCCGAGGTCGCCACCAAGTGGCCGCTGAATCTGCCGTGCGATGCGGACCGCAATGGGGTCTGGGCATTCGGGCCGGTGGGCGGCCACCGGATGTGGATCGCACTCTCGTATGCGGCGACCCCAGACGGGACGCTCGGGCAGCTGGTCATGGTCGAGCCGGAGCCGGGGAACACCCGGGCTCCGGTGTCCGTGAGCAGCTGTGGCCCCTTCCCACCGAGCTCCGATGTCAGGCCCGCCGTCCCGGTCTGGATCGAGGAGAACGCTGGTGTGACGCGTCGCATCTTCGTGGTGCGTGACGGCTACGACCGTGCTGAGGGCGGCGGGCGAACCTATCCGGTCAACAACGGGATGCTGGTGATGGAGGGCCGTGACCTCCCCTCGGACGAGGACGTCACGCTCGTAGGACCGAAGGGGCGGACGCCGTTGGGCTAGCCCCAAGCTCAGTAGTGGGTGCCGACGCCCAAGGGGTGATGCTCCGGCAGGTGCGGTGCCGCTACAGGCTGCCGCTGAGTTCGTACACGAGGTACCGGTCCGTCGAGAGGCGGAGGAAGATCAGGGTCGTGCAGCCGGACGCGGAGGGATCACGCTGTCTGACCGCCTGCTCGGTGGTCTCGGCGAGGATGTCGTGGGACCGAATGGGCGGCACCTGTCCGACGACCACCGGCTCGGCGCGCGCGAACTTCCGGATCTCTCGAAGCGCCTTCGCGTCGCCGCGGCCGCGGTCGTAGCCGCGGCCGCACCAGTGGATCCTGGGCGGGATGCTCTCGCCCGGCCACAGGTGGTAGGTCGCCCGGTACGAGACGGCCCAACCGCCTGCCACAACGAGAGCAGCAACCACCACCAAGCGGACGGCCCACCGGCCGGCGGCGCGCCCGGTTCTGGAGGCGGGGCTCACACCGGCGAGTCTTCCACACCCGCCTCCGGGGGCGGTCCGGGCTTTCGCTAGCGTATGTGGCACACCGCTTCCGGAGGACGCCTTGCAGAGCCCATCAGTCAGCCTGGTCCTGTGGACCCTCTTCTATTTCGGGCTTCTTGCCGGGGCGGGAGTCGCGGTCTTCCGCCTCAGCAGGCGGCGTAGCCGCTCGAAGCGCGCCTGACCTCCGAGGAGGGCGGATTTATGTTGTGGCGGATCACCGCCGGACCGACCGAGATCAGTCGCGCGGGCGACGACTTCGTCGCGCACCGCTGGACCCTCGAGCGGGTTGGTCAGCGGGCAGAGGTCACCGTCGAGATCACCCGCACCCTCCTGAGCGCGGCGTCCGACGACACGGACCTCGCGGACGTCGAAGTGACGAAGGGCCGAGCGGCGGTCGAGCGCCTCCTCGGCTTCGACTACCCACCGGACAAGGTGACCTTCAGCACCGCATACCCGGACGGTCATCTGACGAGTCAGGGGCAGGACCGCGGGTACCTGGCACCTCCCGACAGAGGCCCGCTCAGCTAGTCACTGACGCGAGAACTGACGCAACCGCCCCCGCGCGACGGGCACATCGCCCAGCCCATCGCGTTCCGTCGACGGGGTCCGGGTGTCTCGAAAACCGTTTCGGGCCTTTCGGTCCGACGGGGGTTCAAATCCCCCCCCCTCCGCTTCGAGGGCCGGGAATGCGATGTCCATCGCCACCCCGGCCCTTGGTGTTTCCAGTTCCGGTCGAGAGGCCCGAGGCCGCCTGGGACCCCCGGCAACCGCCTTTCGCAACCATTCACCGACGCGAACTGACGCTCCGGGAGCCACTCCGAACGGAGCACGTGGCGGAGCAGATCAGCGGTGGGCTCCAATGGGCGCGAGGGAGTGCGCGGAGTCACTCCGGAGACCCTCGACCGTCACGACCACCTGCTGCCCGACGACCAGCAGCGTGCTCGCCAACCTCACGATGCGCTCATCGTTCTCCGACGCCCACCCGGAGAGGCCCGACGTGATCTGCCGAGTCCGAAGCTCGAAAGGCGGCTTCTGAGTCAGGAAGATTCTGGGACGCGTTTCGACGCCTCGAGTGTTGACGGGGTGAATGGCTAGCGGCGAACACGATTTGGTCGAGGCGGCGCGAGCCGGCTCACAGCAGGCGCGGGCCGACCTGTTCACCCGCCATTGGCGGGATGCATGGCGAGTCGCGCGGGCGATCTGCGGGGATGCTCAGCGCGCCGAGGACATCGCGCAGGACGCGATCCTGCGAGCCCTCGCCCAGCTCGACCAGTACGACCCGCGCCGCCCCTTCGGCACGTGGCTTCGCAGGATCGTGGTGAATCAGGCGCTCAACGCGATCCGACGCGACCGCCGCCTGGTGCCAATCGACGACGCCGCGCCGGTTCCGGCGCGGGAACTCGAGGGGTGGGAGCCCGGGCTGCTTGCGGCGGTACGGGGACTGCCCGCCGATCGACGGGCGGTTGTGGCCCTGCGCTACGGAATGGACCTCTCACCGGCGGAGATCGCCGATGCGATGTCGCTTCCGATCGGCACCGTCCATTCGCGACTGGCACGCGGGCTCGCGGACCTCCGCGCCCGGCTGGAGGTACCCGATGCCCGCTGATCTCGAAGGCCGTCTGCGCCAGGTCCTCCGCCCCGAGGAACCTCCCGTCGGGTCGGAGGAACGGATGCTGAACCGGGTGATCGCGGCTCCCGGCAATCACCGGACCTCCGGGCGGCCGTCACGTCGCGGAGCGTTCGCCGCCGCGGCGATGATCGCCGCCGCCGCGGCGTTCCTCGTCCTCATGCTCCCCAGAGGCGACCGTCACGGGTCACCCTCACCGCCCGCGGCCTTCACGGTCCTCGGAGGGGGGAGCCCCTCCGACCTCACCACACTCGGCGTGCGGGTCGAGGACCTGCGCTTCCCCGGGCTGGACCCCTCGACGCTGCGCACCGTGCGCGTGGTCGGCGACACAACCGTGCTGGTGGGACTGAACCGTGACGGACTGGTGTGCTTGACGCTGATCGGGCCGGAGCCCGGCGTACCGCCGCGGGAGCAGCCGGGCCAGGTGATCGTGACCCGCACGCGGGCGTTCACCCAGTGCGGCCTGCCGGGCGCCGTGGAGCGGTCTGCCGTGGTTCAGCACACCTGGACCGGCGAGACGCGCCCCGTGCTGCTGCTCCCGGACGGTGTGCGTTTGCGCACCTCCGATGGCCCGGTCTCGGTGACCGACAACGTCGCCGTATTGGAGCCGGGGACGGAATCGGTGACGGCCACCTACGCTGATGGCGTCACCCGTCGGCTTCGGACCGATGAACGCGTCTCCCTCCCGCTTGCCGCTGCCGACCGTGCGGCGATCCGCTCGGTGCCCGTCCCCGATCTTGCGGGCGTGGATGCCGGTGAGGCCGCCCGGCTGTTGGACGCCAGCCTCCTCACCTCCGGTGCCACCACCGTGGAACCGAGCTCGGACGTACCGCCGGGGCACGTCCTGCGCCAGTCGTCGGCGCCAGGTACCTCAGCGAGCCCCGGCATGAGGATCGACATGGTCCTGGCGTCGCCGGGTGGCCCGCGAGACGAACCGCCGCCGGTCACGCCCGTGGTGCTCGACGCCCTGGGCAGCCGGCCCGGGGGTCCTGTGTTGAGCAGGACGACGCTGGGTGCACTGCGCGGGACGCCCCGGGTCCTGATCTTCGTCCGCACCCGGCAGGAGGCGGCGTCTGCACGCTGGGTTCCGCAGACCGGGATCTTCGCCGCAGGGGCGATTGTCGTGGTCTTCGGCGCTCGCGAGCGGGCGGCCGAGGTTGGGAATGGGGACACCTCCGCCGGGCTGGCGGTCGATCCGAGCGGCGAGCTTGCATCCGTGCTCGGTGTCCGCGCTCCGGCGACGGTGGTGCTGGACCGACAGGGACGGATCGCCGTGCGCGCCGCCGGCCTGCCCGCCGGTCCGGAGCCCGATCCGGATCTCGATCTCGGCGCCATCGTCAGCACGCTTCAGGCAGAGCCAACGCCGGTGGGTGGCAGTTCCACGAAGCCGCCCGCCTCGGCATGGTGGCTGACCTCCCGAGCCCCGGTGGCCGCTGCGGAGGTGGCCTCCAGGTGGCCGCTCAATCTGCCGTGCGATGCGGACCGCACCCGGGTGTGGGCATTCGGGCCGGTGGGAGGCCACCGGATGTGGATCGCCCTCTCGTACGCGGCGACCCCGGACGGGACGCTCGGTCAGCTGGTCATGGTCGAACCGGAGCCCTGGAACACCCAGGCACCGGTGTCCGTGAGCAGTTGTGGCCCCTTCGCTTCCATCACCGATGCCAGCCCCGCCGTCCCGATGTGGATTGATGAGAACGACGGCGTGACGCGTCGCATTTTCGTGGTGCGCAACGGCTACGACCGGGCTGAGGGTGGTGGCCGCACCTATCCAATCGTCAACGGGATGCTGATGATGGTGGGCAGTGACCTTCCCAGGGACGAGGACGTCACGCTTGTCGGGCCGAGCGGGCGGACGCCGTTGACGTAGGCAACGGGCTGCCGGGACAGCCTGGATCGTCGGTTACCGTAAGCCTGGAATCTCCCCGGACATCGAGGCCCGCATGATCATTCGTCGCAGGGCGGCGCTGACCGCCATGGCCGCCCTGGGCGTCGCCGCCGTCTCCGCCGGGGCCTGGGAGACGCCGATCCGGATCGGCGAGCCGTCGCAGTACATCGACGGGCCGCGGATGGCGACGGATCACGCCGGCAACGCCGTGATGGTGTGGGCGCGCGGACGGTACGTGGCCGGGCAGTCAGGAGAGCTGCCCGGGGAGTCGGTCGTCGAGGCCGCAGCCCGCCCGTCCGGGAGCGCGGCGTGGGGTGGGGTGCACCAGGTGTCGCCGGTGGGCCAGCGGGCCTACTTCCCGGTTGCCGCGATGCTTCCCGGAGGCGCCGGGCTCGCCTCCTGGTTCGCGCTGGGGCCGACGGGCGGCCTGCGGGAGTCGGTGCAGGGAGCCGGCGGTGCGTGGGGACCGGAGCGTCCGGCGAGTAACGGCTTCGTCTTCGACGACGCCTGGGCGGTCGGCGAGGACGGCACGATCGCCTCGGCGTGGACCACCGGATCCGGCACCGGAACGGCCTCGGTGTCGGTGATGGTGCGGGACCCGGCGGGGGCCTGGAGCGCGCCCGCCTCGCTGGGGAACGTCGCCGAGGGCGCGCAGCCGGTCGTTGCTGTGGCGGCGGATGGCACGGTGACCGCCGTGCTCCATCGGCCGCGAGGTCGGGCCGAGGCGCTCGTCGCCACGGTTCGCGGCGCGGATGGCATCTGGGGGCCCGACATCCACCTCGCCGACGTCCAGCTGCGCCGGTTCGCGACGACGGGTGCGCGAGCGGTGATCAGCCCGACCGGTGAGCTCGTGGTGGTCTGGGCGGACATCTCGCTCCCCCGGGACCGGGACTGGATGCTCCGCGCCGTCGTGCTGGACCAGGCCGGCGGGACCCGCACCCTCACGCTGGGCGCCCGCGGCGCTCCGCCGTTCCGGCTCCTCACCGGCCCCGCGGGGGTCCGGGCGGTGTGGCAGGGGATCGACGGACGTGTACGCATTGCCGGCTGGGCACAGACCGGTGGATGGCGCGCGCCTGTTGCGGTCCCCGCCTCGCTGGTGTGCCGCGGTGGCAACATCGCAGCGGCCGCGACGGGTGTGAACGGCACCGATGTCCTGGTCCTCGCCCAGGACAACCTCCTGAAGTCGGTGATCCGACGGCCCGACGGCTCCTGGAGCGTGCCGATGGTCGTCTCGGGCCCGCGCATTGAGATCGGAAGGCCGGTTGCGGCGGCGGTCACCGGAGACCGCATCCAGGTTGCCTGGACGCGTCAGCAGACGGTCTCCCGGACCGTGCTGGAGGTCACCTCGACCTCCCTCGGCGATGCCGACACCGCGGGTGTCGCGCAGGACGTCGTCCCAAGGATCAGCGACCTCCACGTGGTTCGCCGGGCCGGCCGCGTCCCGGCCGCGGTGTTCACCCTCTCCCGTCCGGCACGCGTATCACTGCAGGTTCCGGTGCGTCCCGTCCGCGACGTGTCCGGACGCCGCGGACGGAACGTGGTGCCCCTGCACCTCACCGGGGGTGGCCTTCCGAGCGGGCGAGTCGCGATCACCGCGACGGCCTACGCCGGCCAGGTCGGCGGGTGCCCGGTCACGAAGGTGGTGCGACTGCCGTAGCCCGGGCCCGAAGCTACGATCGCCCGATGATGTGGCGGATCACCGAAGGCCCGGTTGAGACCAGTCGCGCCGGCGATGACTTTGTCGCGTACAGGTGGACGCTGACACGTGCTGCGGAGCGGGTGCACGTCGCGGTGGAGATCACGCGCACGCTCGTGAGCGCCGCATCTGGTGACCAGGACCTCGAGGACGTTCAAGCGTCGAAGGGGCGCACGGCGGTCGAGCGGCTCCTCGGCTTCCACGACCTGCCCGACAAGGTGACCTTCAACACGGCGTACCCGGACGGTCATTTGACGAGCCTCGGGATGGATCGGGGACACCTGGCACCTCCCGACCGGGACCTGCTCAGCTCGTCCGAGTGACGCGAGAACTGACGCGACCGCTTCCTTCCGCCGCGCAGATCACCGAGGCCATCGCGTTCCGTCATCGGGCGTCAGCCCGCCGGATGGTGATCGTCACGGCGTAGACCGTCGGCGTCCGCCCAAGATTCGTGATCCGGACCGTGCAGAAGCCCGTGTTCAAGCGGCTGCGATTGACGCGAACGATGCGCCCGCCCAGCATGCGCGGCATCGCGAGCCGGCGGCGGTTGCACACCAGTGACAGCCGCCCGGGCTGGGCACGCCCACCCACGAAGCGGGCAGCCAGCCGTATGCGGTTGCCCGTGCCCGTGAGGGGCACGCGCACCACGACCGAACGCCGAGCGGCGAGACTCCCGCGCCTGCTCATCCGCCGCGTCGACCGGTCGACGCCTCGCGGCACGGGAGCGGCAACGGGGGGATCGACGAACGTCGGCGGGCCCGCCGGAACGGTCGGCGACGGTGCGGGAGTCGGGGTCGGTGTCGGAGGTGGGACGCCCGGTCCGCCGGCGCCCGACCCGAGGTCCGCACGGATCGCATTCAGCACGGCCTCGCCGGGTGGAGCGAGCCACCGCAACCGCCACGGCGTGTCGAGCGTGAGCTGGGCGTAATCCTCGGCGAAGATCTCGGCGATCGAGTGATCCCAGCCCCGCGAGTAGTCGCGTGCGACGACGCCGGACGCCGCCAGTTCGGACATGCCGCGCGCCCGCCACCACGACGAGGTCCCGTTCGGCTCGGGCGCGGCGGTGTGCCGGTAGGTGTTGTCGATGTGATGGCCGTACTCGTGGGCGAGTGAATGCTCGCCACTCCCTGCTGCGGGGATGTCGGGCACGGTGATGCGACCGGTTCCGTTGGAGCGACCGGAGTAGCAGGCGGCCGCCCCGGACGATCC
>LNFL01000116.1 GCA_001464275.1 Actinobacteria bacterium Ga0077560
GTGCGTGGTGGTGGACAAGCCCGACGACGCCGGCGGCCCGATGGGCGGCGGCATGTCCCCGAACATGGGTGGCATGGGCGGCATGGGCGGCATGATGTAACCCAGGCCCACAGCCTGCGCAGGACCGCATCACCGGAGGGGCCCCGCGGGGCCCCTCCGCGCATGTGGGGACCCGGCCGGATCCCCCCAGCGGGAACGCGCAGAACCTGTGATGATGCACGCACGCATAACTGCCACCTTGAAGGGGGCACATGCGGATCGCAGCGGACGGGGGCCTCGTGCCCCCGTTCGTGGTTCCGGGCCCGTTCGGGGCCGCGAGTGAGGAGTCCGGTGCCGGCCGATCCGCCGGGGAGCAGCGCCCGGGTGTTCCGGGTCGTCGTCGCGATCATCTTCGTCGACAACGTGCTCTTCACGCTGGTGGTCCCCGCGCTGCCGGTGTTCGCCGACCGGTACGGGCTGTCGGACTCGCTCGCCGCGGCGATCTTCCTGGCGTTCCCGCTGGCGCAGCTGGTGGTGGCGCCCTTCGCCGGCCGGGCCGCCGACCGCCTGGGACGACGGCCGGTGATGGTGGCGAGCGCGGTGCTCATGCTGGTGGCCACCCTGGCGTTCGCCGGCGCCAAAGGGATCGGCATGCTCATCGCGGCCCGGGCCCTGCAGGGACTGGCCGCGGGCCTGGCCTGGACCGCCGGGATCGCGGCCCTGTGCGACACGGTGCCCCCGGAGCGACTGGGGTACCGGCTGGCACTGGCCGAGACGCTCGGCGGTGGCGCCAGCCTGGTGGGGCCGGTCGTGGGCGGTCCCCTCATCGACGGCCTGGGCACGGGGTGGACGTTCTCGCTGATGGCCGTGCTGCCGCTGACGCTGGGCGTGGTGGTGCTGGGGCTGCCGGAGACCCGGCGGCCCGGCACCGTCACCCCACCGCTGCTGCCCGCGCTGCGCGCGATGTGGCGCGAATCCGGGGCCCGGGGCGGCGCGCTGGCCCTGATGGTCCTCGCCGCCGTGCTGGCGCTGATGGAGCCCCTGCTGCCCCTGGACCTGGATGATCGCTTCGGGCTGTCGTCCACGGGCGTGGGGCTGGTCTTCGGAGCATGGTTCCTGGCGTTCTTCGCCATCTCACCGCTGGCCGGCAGGTGGAGCGACCGCCGGGGCCGGCGGCTGCCGGTGCTGGTGGGCGGCGTGATCACCGCCGTCAGCCTGCCGATGGTGCCGATCGCCCCCAGCCCGCTGCTGGTCGCGGTCGCGCTGCTGGGGTGCGGCGCCGGCCTGGCGATCCTGGGCGCGCCCACCGGCCCGCTGCTGTCGGAGGCCGTCGACCGGGCGGGCATGGGCGGCAACTACGGCCTGTCCTCGTCGGTGATCACCCTGGTGTTCTCACTGGGGTACACCGTGGGGCCGGCGTCGGCCTCGGCGGCCAGCGCCGTGACCTCGTTCGCGGTGATCGCGGCGGGGGCCGCGGTGCTGGTGCTGGCGGTCACGCTGGCCGCCGACCGCCAGCTCTCGCGCGTCGAGGCCCTCCGCCCTGGGGAGTAGGTTCATCCCAGGTGGGTTGTGCGCGTGGCCAAAGCGGTCGCGCGTCCCCCGTCCGTAGCCTGCGGTGGCTTGATGACGTTTTGGGGATGCGCGTGAACACGTTGTTCGAGGACTACCGCGTCGCGGGCTTCTACGACGAGATGTTCGAGGAGCCGGCCGCCCCGAGAGGCCCCTATCGCGGCCTGTACGCGGGGCTCGCCTCGCTGCGCCCGGACACCTTCGCCCGGAAGTCCGAGCTGGCGGGCGCCTGCTACCTGAACGAGGGCATCACCTTCGCCCTGCACGGCCGGGAGCATCCGTTCCCGTTCGACCTGCTCCCCCGGCTGGTCTCCACCGAGGATTGGTCCACGCTGGAGGCGGGTCTGGGTCAGCGCGTCCGCGCGCTGGACCAGTTCCTCGCCGACGTCTACGGCCCGCGCAAGTGCGTGGAGGACGGGGTCATCCCGTACCGGCTGCTGGCCTCCTGCAACGGCTACATGCGGGAGATGGTGGGCGTCACCCCGCCCAACGGGCGATGGGTCCAGTTCGCCGGCATCGACCTCATCCGCGACGACCGCGGCGCGTGGCGCGTGCTGGAGGACAACCTGCGCACGCCGTCCGGGCTGTCGTACGTGGTGCAGAACCGGTCGTTCATGCGCCGGGTGTTCCCGGAGGCCTTCCGCGGCCACGACGTGGTGAGCGTCGACCACGCCCCCCTCATGCTGCGCCAGGCGCTGGCCTACGCGGCGCCGGAGCACGTGCGGGACCCCCGGATCGTGGTGCTCACCCCCGGATCGTTCAACTCGGCGTACTACGAGCACACGTTCCTGGCCCAGCAGATGGGCGTGCCGCTGGTGGAGGGCCGCGACCTGGTGGTGCGCAACCGCCGCGTCTACGTGAAGACCACCACCGGCTACGACCCGGTGGACGTCATCTACCGGCGCATCGACGACTGGTACCTGGACCCGGTGTCGCTGCGCCCGGACTCGCTGCTGGGCGTGCCGGGACTCATGGGCGCCTACCGCGCCGGCAACGTGGGCATCAGCAACGCGCCGGGCACCGGCATCGCCGACGACAAGGCCGTGTACGTCTACCTGCCCGCCCTCATCCGCTACTTCCTGGGCGAGGAGCCGATCCTCGACCAGGTCCGCACCCACCTGCTGGAGGACGAGCGCGACCGCGAGCACGTGCTCGCGAACCTCGACAGCCTGGTGGTGAAGGCGGTGGACGGCGCCGGCGGCTACGGGATCCTCATCGGCCCGCACGCCACGCCCGAGGAGCGCCGGGTGTTCGCGCGCCGGATCGAGCAGAACCCGCGGGGATACATCGCCCAGGAGACGGTGTCCCTGTCGCGGGCGCCCGTGTTCCTGGACGGCCGCTTCCGCGCGCGGCACATCGACCTGCGCCCGTTCATCACCTACGGCGCCGAGCCGAACGTGGTGCCCGGCGGCCTCACCCGCGTGGCCCTGCAGGACGGCTCGCTGGTGGTGAACTCCTCGCAGGGCGGCGGCAGCAAGGACACCTGGGTGCTGGCGCGATGACCATGCTCGCCCGCGTCGCGGACTCCCTGTACTGGATGGCCCGCGCCATCGAGCGCGCCGACACGTACGCGCGCCTGCTCGAGGTGAGCCACGCGATGACCCTGGAGAGCTCCGACGCGAACGGCGCGGGGCGCCGCACCGTGTGGGAGCCGCTGGTGGAGATCACCGGCGACCTCGAGAAGTTCCTCACCACCCACCGGCGCGCCGACGAGCGCTCGGTCGCCTGGTTCCTGTCGTTCTCGAACGCGAACCCGAACAGCGTCATCTCGTGCCTGCAGCGCGCGCGGCAGAACGCCCACGCGGTGCGCGACCTGCTGCCAACCGACGTGTGGGAGGCCCTGAACGCGGTGTATCTGGACCTGCGCTCCTGGCCCGCGGGGCGCATCAGCCGGGAGGGCGTCTACCCGTTCAGCCGCCAGGTGCGCCGGGCGTCCGCGCTGCTGCAGGGGCTCATGGACCAGGGCATGCGCCACGACGCGTCCTGGCACTTCCTGCGCATGGGCCGGTACCTGGAGCGGGCCGAGAAGACCGCCCGCCTGCTCGAGGTGAAGTTCCACCTCATCGCCCCGTCCGACCCGGTGGTGATGCCCGGCGCGGACCTGCACCAGTGGCGCAGCCTGCTGCGCTCGGTGGGGGCCGACGAGGCCTACCTGCAGCTCGACATCGGCCTGGGCTCGCCGCGCGAGATCGCGCGCTTCCTGGTGGTCGACGACCGGTTCCCGCGGTCCGTGGCGTTCTGCCTGGACCAGGTGTCCGACGCCGTCGACGCCCTGGTCTCCGGCGGCGAGATGCTGGCCGGTGCGACCCCCATCGCCCTCATCGCCGCCGCCCGCGAGGAGCTCGCCGACGAGACCGCGGTCCCCTGGGACGGCGCGCTGGGCGTGGCGATGGACCGGGTCCAGCGCCGCTGCAACGACATCGACGCGGCCATCGCGGCGAGCTGCTTCGCCTATCCGTCGGGACGCGAGGGGGGTCAGCAACGTGCTCAGGCTGCGCGCCAAGCACAGAACTGAGATGCGATACGCGGGCGAGGTCCGCGAGAGCGTCAACGAGATCCGGCTGTGCCCCCGTGGCAACGGCCGGCAACAGGTCGAGCTGTGCGAGATCGTCACCGATCCGCCCACCGAGGTGCACCGCCACGTGGACGCCTTCGGCAACGAGGTCGCGTGGTTCCAGATCGAGCGCCCGCACACGGGCCTCATCGTGGACGCGCACGCGGTGGTGACCGTGACCCCGCATCCCCCGATGCCGCAGAAGGCCCCGTGGGGACTGCTGCTCGACAGGGCGCTGCAGGACCGCATGTCCGACTACCTGGCGCCGTCCGCCCTGGTGCACTGGCCGGAGTCCGTGGACTACTTCGCGCAGGGCCTGGAGGTGGACGACATCCAGGATGTGGGGGTGTGGCTGCGGGCGATGGAGCGCGCCGTGAACGACAGCATCCGTTACGAGCGCGGCAGCACCGGGGTGGACACCACCGTGGAACGGCTCATCCAGGTGCGGCGCGGCGTGTGCCAGGACATGGCCCACCTGTTCCTCGCCCTGTGCCGCCGCCGCGGCGTGCCCGCCCGGTACGTGAGCGGCTGGCTGTTCCAGCCCGGTCGCGACGAACCCGGCGAGAGCCACGCGTGGTGCGACGCATGGGTGCCCGGCGCGGGATGGGTGGAGTTCGATCCCACCCATCCGGATCCGAACCTGGACCACTACATCCGCATCGGGGTCGGGCGGGATTATTTCGATGTCCCGCCCTTCAGGGGTACCTATGTCGGCGCTCCGACTGAGAAGATGTCGGTGACCGTTGAGATCGCCGACATCGGCCTGCCCACGACGGCCGGCTGAGCCGCACCGGCGCCGGTTCCCGCGGGGGTGGGACCGGCGCCGGTACCTGAGGTCTCGGCGCCCCGCAGGGGCGCCTCGTGCGTCAAGGGCCGGTCCCGCGGTCAAGGGCCGTCCGGCCTCGCGCGAGGTTTGGCGCTGATTGGCGTCCGGCGACGTTGGCCCCAGGAACCACGCCTTTCGGCTGCCTGCAACCAACCAGCTCGGCTCATCCATGAGCCGATTGCCTTTGGCAGTCGTCCACCGGATTGGGTGCTCTGCGGCCGTCTGGGGTCAGCGTCCACACGGGTACCGATAGTCGAATTGACTTCTGAACGGCGGGTGGTCGGAGTTCGGGCGTGGAGTGGTGCGGTGCTTCTCATTGCCGTCCGGCCTCGCGTGAGGTTTGGCGCTGATTGGCGTCCGGCGACGTTGGTCCCAGGAACCACGCCTTTCGGCTGCCTGCAACCGACTCGCTCGGCTCATCCGTGAGCCGATTGCTCTCGGCAGTCGTCCACCGGATTGGGGGCGCTGCGGCCTGCCGGGGTCAGCGTCCACACGGGTACCGATCGTCGAGTGACTTCCGTGTCCTCCCGGTCGGAGTAGTGCAACCTTTCCTCGCCGGCGACCAATACGGGACATGGAACGAACCTACGAGGACGCCCAGGCCCTCACGGACATCGAGCTGTTGCGGCGCGTCGCCACCGACGGCGACGCCTTCCGTCCGCTGGTCGATCGTCACCTGAGGCCGCTCTACCGGTACGTCGCCCGGCGACTGGGGCCCACCGAGGCGGAGGACATCGTGAGCGAGGTCTTCACGGCCGCCTTCCGGCTTCGCGATCGCTTCGACCCCACGCTGGGCGAGGTGCGGCCCTGGCTGTTCGGCATCGCCACGCGGCTGATGCGGCAGCACGAGCGCCGGGAGGTCCGGATGCTCCGGGCCTACGCGCGAAGCGGTGTGGACCCGGCGGTGCCCGGCGCGGGATGGGTGGAGTTCGATCCCACCCATCCGGATCCGAACCTGGACCACTACATCCGCATCGGGGTC
>LNFL01000117.1 GCA_001464275.1 Actinobacteria bacterium Ga0077560
CTCGCGCACCAGCACGTCGCCCATCCGCAGCCACTCGCCGTGCACCAGGTCGCGGGTGAGCTCCGCCCGGCGCCAGTAGCCGGAGGTGTTGGACGCGCTGCGGATCCACAGCCGCCCGGGCTCACCATCACCGGTGACCCGCCCGTCGGGGTCGCGCAGCTCCACCTCCACGCCCGGCACCACGGAGCCCAGCGTGCCGCCGCCGCGTTGCCCGGCCCGCGTGGAGATGAGGACGTTCGAGCACTCCGAGCACCCCAGGCCCTCGATGATGCGCAGGCCGGTGAGCTCCTCCAGCCGGGCGGCCACGGGGCCGGGCAGGCTGTCGCCGGAGGCCACCGCGAGCCGCACCCCGTCCAGCACCCCGGGCTGGGGGTGCCGCGTCAGGAACTCGGCGAGTTGCGCCCAGAACGTGGGGACGCCGGTGAGGACCGTCACCCGGTGGGCGGCCACCACCGACAGCGTGGTGCGGGGGTTGGGACGCGCGCCGCTCAGCACCGCCGTGGCACCCGATCCGAGCACCCGGAAGAACCCGTTCCCGAACCCCAGCGAGGTGAACAGCCGCGCCGCGGAGTGGCAGCGATCGGCCGGGGTCAGCTCCAGGACGTGCCGCGCGTAGGTGTCGATGCCGGTGGCCATGTCCCGGTGCGCGTGCATGGCGCCCTTGGGCCGGCCCGTGGAGCCGGAGGAGTAGACCAGGTAGGCCAGGTCGTCGGGATGCACCGCGGCCGCGGGCCGGGGCGTTCCGGCCTCCAGCAGCGACGCGGGGGCGGTGGGCCAGCCGCCGGCGTCAACCTCAGGGTCGGCCAGCGTGAGGGCGGGCTCGCAGTCGTCGAGGATGAGCCGCACGCGGTCGGCGGGGCTGGCGGGGTCCACCGGCACGGCCACCGCGCCCAGCCACGCCGTGCCCAGGAACCCGGCCAGCCATGGGCGCCCGTCGCGCAGGGCGATCGCGACGCGGTCCCCGCGGCGCACCCCGGCGCCGGCCAGCGCGCCGGCGGCCCGCGCGGCGGCGTCACCGAGCGCGTCGTAGGTCCACTCGCCGTCCTCGTCGATCGCGGCCACCCGCCCTCCCGCCCCGGCCTCGCGGTGGCGCTGCACCAGCAGGTGCACCAGGTTGTCCCGGGGGGACACGTCCGGCACCGCCGGTGTGGCGGGGGGCGCCGCGGGGCCGGGCAGCAGGGCCTCGGCCAGGGCGTCGAACGCCTCCACGGGCAGGCGCGAGGGGAGGGCGAGGATGGCGTCGGTGCCGCCCGCGGCGGCGTGGGCGGCGAGCACCTCCCGTGCCTGTTCGGGGGTGCCGATGATGCCGCCGCGTGCCCGGAGCCAGCGCAGGACCCCCTCCGGCGTGCTGCCGAGCGCACGGGCCTCATCGGCCAGCCATCCGCGCATCTCGGCGTCGGACCCCACCAGGCAGAAGGTGTAGAGCGCCGCCGCGGGCCGGGGGAGGCCCGCCGCCTCGGCGGCCTCGGCGGCCAGCCGGATGCGGTCGCCGAACGCCTCGGGTGTGGTCCACGCCGCCACGATGCCGTCGGCGCGCCGTCCGGCGAGGCGCAGCAGCACCGGGCCGTGGGCCGCCAGCCACACCGGCGGGGCGCCGATGGACGGGCGGTTCGGGGCGTCGGCGAGGACCCCCTCGACGTCCGCGCCGTCGGGATGGGCCAGCATCGCGCCCACCACCTCGAGCGCCCGCCGGACACCCGCGGTGCGGTCGGCGGGCGTGCCCATCGCGAACCCGTAGGCGTCGTGCTCGGCCCGGTCGGACCCGGTGCCGAGGCCCAGGATCATGCGGCCGCCGGACATGACGTCCAGCACCGTGGCCATCTTCGCCGCCAGCTGCGGCGGCCGGTACGTGGCGCACGACACGGCGATCCCCAGCCGCGCGCGGGTGGTGAGCTGCGCGAGCGCCGCCAGGGTGGTGAAGGCCTCGAAGGTGGGCTCGCGCTTGATGCGCCCGGGGGACTGGAGGTGGTCGTTCACCCACAGGGCGTCCACGCCCCGGCGGTCCAACCGCTCGGCGACCACTCGCAGCGTCGCCCAGTCGCCCCCGTACTGGGGCACCCGGACGCCGATCCTCATGCTCGGCTCCGGGGCCTAGCCCGGACCGAGGACCACGATCACGTCCACCCCGGCGGGCGCCGCGGTCGCGATGGCGCCGGTGGCGGGCAGCGCGGTGACCGTGCGGTAGCCCAGATCCTTGGCCACGCGCTGGGCGGCGGGCCGCTTGCCGGGCCGGAAGTACACGACCGTCGGGGTCGTCTGGGTGGGCGCGTTGCCCGTGGCCGGGTTGGGATAGCCCAGGCCCGCCGCCCTGGCGGCCGTCTGCGCGGCCAGCCCGGTGACCGACGTGGCGTTCAGGATGCCGAGGGTGATCTGGGCGGGCTTGAGCTCGGCCGGCGCGGCGGGCGGGTTGGCCGTGGTGGTGCGCGCCGTGGTGGTCGCGGGCGCCGGGGCCTCCACCGTCGGAAGCACCTGCGCGGTGCCGCCGTCGCCCCGCGTGAGCCACCCCACGAAGAACCCGCCCACCAGGCACGCGAGGCCCACCGCGATGAACAGCGGGAGGGCGACCGGGGAGCGGCGGGCGGACGGCTCGGGATTGGTTGACATGCGACCGCGATGGTAACCATGGCCCCGGTCGGATCCCCCCGGCGGGCCCGCGGGGCTCTTCACGTGGCCGGAACGCGTGGTAACGTGCGCGTGGTCGCCCATTCTGGACGACGCCCTGCTCCGTCTCGAACCCCCCGCTGAGCAGGCGTCACGCACGCGACCCGAGGTGGACCCCACCCCTCGCCTGACCACGCCGACCCACCGCGTCCTCGATGAAGCGGCGGGACTCGCGACTGGATGCCAGAAGGACTGCATTCCACGACCGAAGTGAGTGCCCCAACGTTGCCGGCTGACGGCCTCCGTGCCGCGCTGGACGACCCGTCGCGGGCCTGGCCCGACGTCGTCCTGCGCCCGCACCAGCTGGAGGCCCTCGACGAGCTGGCCGTGCGGCTGACCCATGGGGTCCAGCGCACCTGGGTCGACTCGCCGACGGGCTCCGGCAAGACCGTGATGTTCTGTGCCCTGGCGCAGGCCATGGGCGGATCGGCGTGCGTGCTGGTGCCCCGTCGCAACCTGGCGGAGCAGACGATCGCCCAGTTCCACCGGCACTTCCCGGCGGTCACGGTGCACGCGGAGGGCCCCGAGGCCATCGGCCGGCCCGGCGTGGCGGTGTGCACCTATCAGGCGGCGCTGCGCCACCAGGACCGCATCGACTGGGAGGGCCTGGGCCTGCTCATCTGCGACGAGGCCCACACGGCCCTCGGCGCCCAGACGCGGCTCCTGCTCGACCGGGCCGTCCACGCCACGGTCGTGGGCTTCACCGCGACGGGCAGTACCACCACCGGTCACGTCGAGCAGATCTTCGGGCCGGTGGCCACGACCCTCGACCGGGGGTCGGCGATCGAGCGGGGCATCCTCTGCCCCCTGCGCTCCCTGCGGGTCGAGCGCGCCGTGGACCTCTCCGACGTCGCCCGGGTGCGCGGTGACTTCGAGCAGGGCAGCCTCGGCCGGGCCCTCGACAAGGCCCTGTGGCACAAGGCGTGCGCGGACGTCTGGGCCGAGCACTTCCAGCCGCTCGGGCTGGCCGGCGTGGCCTACACCGCCACGGTCGCCCAGGCGCACAACCTCGCCGACGAGCTCAAGGAGCGCGGCGTGAAGGCGGCCGCGGTGTCCGGCCAGACGCCGGCGCGCGAGCTGCAGACCACGCTGAAGATGTTCGGCGAGGGCTTCATCGACGTGCTGTGCAACGCCGACCTGCTCACCGAGGGCTGGGACGAGACCCGGGCCTCGGTGGTGATGCACCTGGCCCCCACCACCTCCGAGCGCGTCTTCGTGCAGCGCCTGGGCCGTGTGATGCGCCCCGCCCCGGACAAGGAGGCGGTGTCCGTCGAGTTCCTGCCCAAGGGCGACCCGATGGGCGTGAAGACCAGCCACGACATCTTCGGGGTGGGTGGCCGGGCCCCCGGACGCCGGCGACGAGCGCCACAAGCTGGCCAAGGCCGCGCGCGTCCTGGCCGAGCGTGACGGCAACGTCTCACAGCTGGTCAACACCGGCGCCGACCACCACGACATCGCCCGGGGCTTCGCCAACGGCGGCTGGCGCGAGGCCGACACCGGCCAGCTGCGCGGCATCCTGGTGGAGGAGTGGATCGAGGCCGCCGCGTCGGAGGCCACCTGCCAGGAGGTCGCCGACCGCGTCGCCGCCGGCCTGCCGCCGCAGGGGGCGATCGCCTGGTGGGGTTTGTCCGGGGTGCTGGAGCGCCACGCCCGCGACGGCGCCGACCAGCCCATGTGGCGCGAGTGGGCGATGGCGCTGCTGGTGCAGCCCGACCTGCGGATGTCGCTGCCCGACGACGTGCCGCGCAAGGTCCTGGACCGCCTGCGGATGACCGCGCGCGAGCGGCTGCGGTCGCTGTGGTACCACGCCAACGGCTCCGGCAAGTGGGACCGCATCACCGCCCTGGAACAGCTCGGCCGCTCCGGCGACCGCCGCCGCCGGTGGAGCGCGCTGGAGGAGGCCTCGCCGTGGGCGCCGGCCTGGGCCTGGGACGTCTCTCGGGGCCTCGCCGAGGTGCACCGGCCGGGCCGCAACCAGGAGGCCGCCCGCATCGCGGCCTGGGAGGCCCGGCACCTCATCGCCAACGGCGGCGAGGTGAACGTGATCGCCATGTGGCTGAAGGCCGCCGGTGGCCCCCCGCCGGAGCCGGTGCCGCCGCCGGAGGGCGATCCGCCCCTGCGGCTGGGACAGGCCGCCCGCCTCACCGTGGTGCTGGGCCCCGGCGACGTCCCCACCCGGCCCGAGCACGTTCGCCTGGCGGCCCGTGCCGCCGCCGCCGTGGGCGGCTGGGGCGAGCTGCGTGGCTTCATGGACTCGCTGGACCTCTCCACCGCCGACGCGCGCCGCGCCCTGCGCGCCGCCGTCGGTGCCACCCAGCCGAAGGCCCTGCTCTCCCGGCGCGCCTGGAACGCGCTGCGCACCCGCTTCCCGCGCCTGCCGTCCGCCGAGGACGTGGGGATCGGCGAGGGCGGCAAGCGCCGCGAAGCCGCCGAGGAGGGCGCGGCCGCCACGCGCTCGCGCCGTCGCCGTCGTCGCCGTCTCAGCACCCCGATGGGCGACGGCACCGCGCCGGCCGCCGCATCGCCGCCGCCCGGAACGGCCGAGACCGACGCGGACGACGCGCCGGTCTCGGAGGCCCCCGCCGAGCCCGCGGACGGCGAGACCCCGGCCACAGGGGCCGCACGTCCGCGCCGTCGCCGTCGCCGTCGCCGCTCCCGCGGGGGTGCCGGGGCCGGGCCGGCCGAGGGCGAGGGCGGGAACTCGCCGGAACCCGCGGAGGGGTAGGCGGGCTCTCCGAACGTCCGGTTGCGCGCCCGCCGGACGCGTGGCCATGCTGTGGGCATGCCGCTGCCAGCCGCATCCGGACCGGACGCCGTCGCCGACGCCCTGTGGGATCGCGTGCGCCGGCTCGCCCGCGTGGCCGAGGACCTCACCGAGGCCGAGGCGATGGGCGAGCTGGACGACGAGGGGCAGGCGCAGCTGCTGCGGGCGCGCGTGCGCCTCGCGCGGGCCGCGTCGCGCGCGCAGATGGCCGACGACCTGGCCGACCAGCTGGCGGAGCTCCGCGCGGTTCGGGCCCGGGCGGCGGCCGCCCGCGGCTGACCCGGGAACCGGCGTTCCGGAGCCCGTTCTTCAGCGGCTCGCAACGGAGTCTTCACACACCGGCGGTACAACCTTGCCCGTGAACGAGCTTCCCCCGATCCCGCCCCGCCCCGCCTCGCCGGACGGCCTGCCGCCCATCCCGCCGAAGGCGGCGCCCAGCGACGGCCTGCCGCCGCTTCGGGCCGACGACCCCCGCGGGTGGCGTCCGCCACCCGCCGCCCGCCCCGCCCCGCCCCGCCCGCGCGGCCGCAGCACGCGGCCCGCGTCCGGGCCGGGGACGCGCATCGGCCTGCCGGTGATCGCCGCGGTGCTGGCCGCCGGCGCCATCGGCGGCGTGGCCGGCGCAACCTTCGGTGGCGGCGACTCCTCGCCGCCGCCCGCCACCCCCACCACCGCCGCCCCGGCGCCCAGCAGCCCCGCCGGGGCGCTGGCGTCCGCCGTGGCGGCGGCCGCGCCGTCGGTGGTCGTCGTGCGGTCCGGCACCGGCCAGGGCAGCGGCGTCGTCCTGTCCGACCGCGGCCTCATCGTGACCAACCACCACGTCATCGATGGTCAGGACCGCGTCGAGATCGTCACCGCGGACGACCGCAGCGTGTCGGCCCGCGTGGTCGCCGATGACCCCGGGCAGGACCTCGCGATCCTCGAGCCCGCCGGCCCGGTGGGCCCCGGTGCGCTGATGGCCACGGAGGCCAACGGCGGCCTGCGCGTGGGCGACCAGGTCTTCGCCATCGGCAGCCCGTTCGGCCTGCAGAACACCGTCACCTCGGGGATCGTGAGCTACGTCGACCGCCCCGCCGACGGCGGCGGCGTGCCGATGATCCAGACCGACGCCCCCATCAACCCGGGCAACTCCGGTGGCGGGCTCTTCGACCTGCGCGGCCGGCTGGTGGGCATCCCCACCTCCATCCGCGCGCCCATCAGCGGGAACGTCGGGATCGGCTTCGCCGTCCCCGCGTCCCGCGTGACCGAGCTGCTGGAGCGCGTCCCATGACCCACCGCCACGACCAGGAGCCGTTCTCCGTGGAGGACACCCTCGCACCCGCCCCGGTCCCCGGGCCGGCCGCCACCCCCCGCGATCGCCTGGAGGCCGTCCTCTACGAGCTGCGGCGCGTGATCGTGGGCCAGGACCGCCTCCTGGACCGCGTTCTGGTGGCCCTCGTGGCCCGCGGCCACATCCTGCTGGAGGGCGTGCCGGGCCTCGCCAAGACGCTCACGCTGGAGACGGTGGCGCGGGTGGTGGGCGGCGACTTCGCCCGCATCCAGTTCACCCCGGACCTGGTCCCCAGCGACGTGGTCGGCGGCCAGGTGCTCGACCGCAACGGCGAGTTCACCACCCGCCTGGGCCCGGTGTTCGCGAACTTCGTCCTCGCCGACGAGATCAACCGCGCGCCCGCCAAGGTGCAGTCCGCGCTGCTGGAGGTCATGGCCGAGGGCCACGCCACCATCGCCGGCGAGTCGCACGCGGTGCCCAAGCCGTTCCTGGTGATGGCCACCCAGAACCCCATCGAGAGCGAGGGCGTGTACGCCCTGCCCGAGGCGCAGGTGGACCGGTTCGCGATGAAGGTCATCCTGGGGTATCCCTCCGCGCAGGACGAGGAGGAGATCGTGCGGCGCATGGCCTCCGACCCGCCGGTGCCGCGCCAGCTGCTGACCCCGGAGGACCTCGTGGAGCTCCAGAACGCCGCCGACGCGGTGTTCGTGGACCACCGGGTGCGCCAGTACGCGGTGCAGCTGGTGACCGCCACCAGGAACCCCGGGGCGGAGGGGCTGGGCCACCTCACCCCGTACCTCGACCTGGGCGGGTCGCCCCGCGCCTCGCTGGGGCTCATCCGGGGCGGGCGGGCGCTGGCCGTGATGCGCGGCCGCAGCTTCGTGACCCCCGAGGACGTGCACGCGCTCTTCCACGACGTGCTGCGCCACCGCGTGGTGCTGAGCTACGAGGCGCTCGCCGCCGACGTGAAGCCCGACCAGGTCCTGGACGCGATCCTGGACGCCATCCCCATGCCCGAGGTCGACCTTGGCCACGGTCGCGCCACCGCCTGACACCGCCCCGCGCCCGTCGGCGCGGGCGGATGCGCTGCTGCGCCGCGTGGAGTTCCGCGTGGGACGCCGCCTGGACGGCATCCTGCAGGGGGAGCGCCGCGGCCGGCGGCCCGGCCCGGGCGGCGAGCCCGCGGTGACCCGCCGGTACGAACCGGGCGACGACGTCCGGTGGATCGACTGGGCACTCACCGCCCGCACCCGGCAGGCCATGGTGCGCGTGCCGGAGCTGGAGCCGGTGCTCACCGCATGGGCGCTGGTGGACCGCTCCCCGAGCATGGACTTCGGCAGCGGCGAGGTCACCAAGGGGCAGCTGGCAGCCGAGGCCCTGGCCGGGCTGGGCGTGGTGCTGCGCCGGCGGGGTGACCGCCTGGGCGTGGTCGCCACCACCACGGGCGGCCTCGACCTGGTGCGTCAGCCGCGCGGCGACCGCCGCGGCCTGGTGGCGGCGATCGCCGAGGTGAGCGCGGTGCGCTCCACCGCGGAGCCCGGCCGCACCCAGCTGGCCGCGGCCGTCGGCGCCCTGGGGCGGGTGGCCCGGCACCGCGGCGCCATCGTCGTGATCTCCGACTTCCCGCCCTCGCCGGCGCTCGAAAACGCCATGGGCACGCTGGCGCGGCGCCACGAGCTGATCGCGGTGGAGGTGCGCGACCCGCGTGAACGGGAGCTCCCCTCCCTGGGCCCGGTGCGCCTGCGCGACATGGAGACCGGCGCCACCCGCCTGGTGGACACCGCCGACCCGCGCTTCCAGGCCCGGCTGGCCGAGGTGCAGGCCCAGGAGCGCGCCCGGCGCGCGGCAATGCTCGCCCGCGCCGGGGCCCGCCACGTGGTGCTCGACACGGACGGCGACTGGGTGTTGCCGCTGGCGCGCGCGCTCTCCCAGCCCCGCCGGCGGTCCCTGTGACCGACATCTCCTTCGGCCGTCCGCTGTTCCTGCTCGCCATCCCCGTGGTGGCGCTGCTGGGCTGGCTGCTGGTGCGCTGGCGCGCCCGGCGGCCCGGCGCCGGCCTGCCATACCCCGACCTGGACGAGCTGGCCCGCGTGGACCTGGCGCCCCGCCGCCGCCGGCACCTGCCGCTCGCGCTCGCCGCGCTCGCGGCGCTGCTGCTGACGCTCGGCATCGCGAAGCCGCAGATGCCCCAGGACCAGGCGCGCAAGCAGTCCACGATCATGCTGGCGGTCGACGTGTCGGGTTCGATGGCCGCCGACGACGTCGAGCCGTACCGCCTGCGCGCCGCGCAGGACGCGGCGCTGCGGTTCGCCGACCGGGTGCCGCGCGCCTACGAGGTGGGGCTGGTCGCGTTCTCGGGCGGCGCCTCGGTGATCGTGCCGCCCACGACGGACCGCCAGCAGCTGAAGGCGGGTATCGAGAGCCTGGTGCCGGGCGGCGCCACCGCCATCGGCGAGGCCATCGTGACCTCCCTGCAGGCCATCGAGGAGCGCCAGGGCGGCCAGGTGCGCGAGGACTCCGCGCGCATCCTGCTGCTCTCCGACGGCTCCAACACCGACGGCATCTCGGTCTCGGAGGCCGTCGACCGCGCCCAGGGCGCCGGCGTGCCGGTGTTCACCGTGGCGCTCGGCACGCAGGACGGCACGCTGCCCGACGGCCGCCCCGTGCCGCCCGACGTCGCGAGCCTGGCGACCATCGCCGACCAGACCGGCGGCGAGGCGTTCGAGAGCCGCGACGCCGAGTCGGTCTCGAAGGTCTACGAGCGGCTCGGCGCGTTCATCGGGACCGAGCGCGTGACCAGCGAGGTGACCGGCACCGTGGCGGGCCTCGGCCTGATCGCCCTGCTGCTGGCCGGCGCCGCATGGTGGCGATGGGGGGTGCGGCTCGGATGATCTGGCAACGGCCCGAATACCTGTGGTTCCTTCCCGTCGTGGCCCTGGTGGCCTCCGGCATGGTCATGGCGGTGCGCCGCCGTGGGCGGCTCGCCGCGGCGTACGCCAACCCCGCGCTGGTGTCCGCCGGCCTGGGGCGGCGCACCCGCGTGCTGCGCGGGGCCGCCGGCGTGGCGGTGCTGCTGGCCCTGGCGTCCGCGGTGGTGGCGATGGCCCGCCCGGCGGTGGAGCGCACCGACACCGAGCAGCGCGGCACCGTGGTGATCGCCATCGACGTCTCCAAGTCGATGCTCAAGACCGACCTCTCGCCCACGCGGCTGGGCGCGGCCCTGGACGCCGCGCGCCGGTTCGTGCGGGACAAGCCCGAGGCCCTGCAGGTGGGTCTGGTGGCGTTCAACAAGTCCGCCACCGTCGTGCAGTCGCCCACCACCGACGAGGCGGCCCTGCTGGACGCCCTGTCCCGCCGGTTCGGCGACATCGACACGGGCACCGCCATCGGCGATGCCGTGGTGACCAGCCTGGCGTCCATGCAGGCCGCGGGCCTGACCGTTCCCGCCGCGAGCCCCGAGGAGTCCACGTACCGGATGCTGCTCCTCAGCGACGGTGCCCAGTTCCTGGGGAACGTGCAGCCGCAGGCCGCGGCGGTGCGTGCCCGCTCGCTGGCGGTGCCGGTGTACACCATCCTGCTGGGCGACGATCCCGGCCTGCCGGGCGAGGCGACGCCGGTGGACACGCTGGGCCAGCTGGCCTCCTCGACCGGCGGGGTGACGGCGCAGTCCACGACCGCCGCGGACCTGCGCCGGGTGTTCGACGACATGGGCACCTCGCTGGTGCCGGTGCGGCGCAGCGACGAGTACAGCGCCGTCCCGGCGGGGATCGCCGCGGCCCTGCTGCTGCTGGCCGCCGCGCTGGCGGTGGCGGCCTCCCCGGGACGGCGCGGCGCGCCGTCCGGCGCGCGACTGGCCTGACCCGGGTCCCGGTCAGGCCGGAGGCGCCCCGGGGCGGTCCGCCGCGCCGGTGAGGCGCCGCAGCTCGCCGGGCCGCAGGCCCTCCACCACGCCGGCCACCGCGCCGCCCAGCAGGGCGCTGGCGGCCTCGACCCCCTGCAGGGCCAGCCCGTAGGCGATCCCCGTGGCCCGCGGGACCCCGGCGGGGTCCAGCGCCACCGCGACCGCCACCTGGAACAGGCCGACGTTTCCGGGCCACAGGGGGATGAGCGTGGCGGCATTGGTGGCGATGACCACCGCGGCGGCGTCCACGGGCGCGGCGTCCAGGTGGAAGCCCTGGAAGGCGAGCCACACCACGCCGATCTGGATGCCCCAGCCCACCGTCTCCAGCAGGGTGGCCCACATCAGCGGTCCGCCGCGGCGCAACACGACGAACCCCTGGCGCAGACCGCCCAGCAGCCGCAGGGCGCGGCGCTCGTCGCCGGCGAACCGGCCGGCGCCCGCAACCAGCACCGCCACCGCGATGCACACGGCGCTCACCGCCACCGTGGCCACCACGCTGATGCGCAGGCCGTCCGGCAGGTCGCCGGCGGCCAGCACCCAGGCGGTCGCCAGGCTCAGCGGGACCACGTCCATGAGCCGGTGGGCGAACACCGATCCCAGCAGCGCGGTGAACGTGGGGCCGGACGGGTCGAGGTGGCGCTGGGCCACCAGCGCCTTGGCCGGCTCGCCGACGCGGCCGGGCACCACCGTGTTCACCGCCTGGCCGACGAAGAAGGCGCGTTCGGCGGCGCCGAGGCTCAGCGGTCGTTCCACCGCCGCCCGGGCGGCCACCGTCCATCCGGCGCCGCGCACGCCCAGCGACACCAGGTTCAGCGCGAACGCGGCGGCGAGCCACACGGGATCGGCGCCGCGCATCGCCGCGCCGATCTCCGCCCAGTCCACGTGGGTGACCGAGAACCACGCCACCACGGCGAGGCCGCCAACCGTGGCGATCCGGCGCAGCGCCGTTCCGGAGACCCAGGGCACGGCCCCCACGGTAGCGCCGTCCGCATCGGTGGGCACGGGACCGTCCGTTCGGAGGGCGGCGAGGGGTCTCGGTGGGCCTACCGTCGATGGACCACTGGCAGGAGGACGCACCGATGCAGCACGAGATGCCGCCCGATGGATCGCCGGTCTACGCGGGCTTCTGGATCCGCGGCGTGGCCCTCGCGCTCGACCTCCTGCTGCTCTACGCGGCGGTGTTCGCCGTCGGCGCCGTGACCGGGCTGGCGACGGCCGCCACCTGGGACGACCGCGACCTGGCCGCCATCGCACTGGGGCTCGGGACGCTCGCCCTGCTCGCGACGCTGTGGCTCTACCTGGCCGGGTGGCACGCCTCTCCGGGCCAGGCGACGCCCGGCAAGCGCATCATGGGGCTGCGGGTCGTCCGGTGGGACGGCCGGCCCGTGGGGATCGGCCGGGCCACGGTGCGGGTCGTGGCGATGGCCTTCTCGGTGTTCCCCTTCCTGCTCGGCCTGGTCTCGGCGATGCTGCACGGCCGCAAGAACGCCCTGCACGACACCCTCGCGGGCACGCACGTCGTGCATCGCGCCGATTTCGAGCACTGGAGCGCCGCGGCCCGGCTGCCACGCGCGGTGTACGCCGCGCCGGCGCCGGCGGTCCCGCCGGGGCGGTCGCTGTCGGACTGGGTGCCGCCGGCCCCGGCGTTCGACGACGACCGGGACGCGGTGCGCGAGCTGGGCATGAGCCAGGTGGTCGCCCGGCCGAGGTGACCGCGCGGGGGTGACGCGCGAACACATGTTCGGTATGGTCGCCCGCATGGATGCGACCCAGCAGACGCTCCGGTGGCGGCTCGCCGACGACGACGGCGCGCAGACGGACCTGCTCGGCGACCTGGTGGAGCGGGTCCCGGGGCGGGGAGAGCTGGTGGGCCTCGAGCTGCTGCACGTCCGTGCCGGCCGGGTGGTCAACCGGGTGCCGGAGGCGTCGGCAATGCCGTTCCGGTGGACGATCAACGCGTACCGCGGCTGCAGCCACGCCTGCGTCTACTGCTTCGCACGCCCCACGCACGAGTACCTGGGCCTGGGCACCGGCGAGGACTTCGACCGGCGCATCGTGGTGAAGGTGAACGCGGTGGACCGCGTGCGGTCGGAGGTGGGGTCGCCTCGCTGGAGGGGCGAGCACATCGCGATGGGCACCAACACCGACCCGTACCAGACCGCCGAGGGCCGGTACCGGCTCACGCGCGGCATCATCGGGGCGCTGGGCGAGGCCGCCAACCCGTTCTCGATCCTCACCAAGTCGACGCTGATCCTGCGCGACATCGACGTGCTGCGCGACGCGGCCGGCCGCACCGGGGTGCGGACCGACCTGTCCATCGGCACCCTCGACCGCGAGGCCTGGCGCGCCACCGAGCCGGGGACGCCGAACCCGCTGCGGCGTATGGACGCGGTGGCGCGCCTCAACGAGGCCGGCATCCCGTGCGGGGTCTTCATCGCGCCGGTGCTGCCGGGCATCACCGACGACCCGGCGATGCTGGAGGACGTGGTGCGCGCCGCGGTCCGCGCCGGCGCGGTGGGGATCACCTCGATCCTGCTGCACCTGCGTCCGGGGGTGCGCGGGCACTACATGGAGTGGCTGCGGGAGACGCGACCCGAGCTGGTGGCCGAGTACATCCGGCGGTATCCGCGCAGCTACGCCCCGGAGGACGCCCGGCGCGACCACGATGCGCGCATCCGGCGGATGGTTCGCCGCGCCGGCGGCGTGTCGATGGCGCCAATGGCGATGCGCGGGCGGATCCGTGCGACCCCGGCACCCGATCCGCACCGGGGGCAGCTGACGCTGCTCGGCTAGTTACCCCGGGGTGCCTGGAAACGCCGGGGACCCATCGGGTTGGCTCGCGGGGCAGTCGGGAGAGGGCCGGGGGACCGGGCGGAATGAACCGCTCCGGGATGGCGTCCTCGAGAGCGACGTCAACCGCACCTGGAGAGGACCAGACATGACCAGACGCCCGGTTCGCCGACGCGCGGCGGCACTCGCCGCGCTCGCAGGCGGTCTCGCGGGACTCGCGATCGCGGCCACACCCGCGGCCGCCGCACCATGCGCCACCGGACTCACCGTCCGCGGCGTCCCCGTGACCGGGGACGACTGCGTGACAGGTGGCGACGGGAGCATCGTCATCACGGACCCGCGCTTCCTGACCGGCGGCGCGGTGAAGATCACCGGGAGGATGGTCCTCAATGCCGGCCGGTCCGAGATGGTGCAGGAGCAGACCACCATCCCGCTGGCGCTGAGCGTCGGCGACAGGCCCGCCTTCGCCGGCAAGTTCCGCGTTGGGCTGGTGCGACTGTGCGATCTGCGGACGCCGACCACCACGAACCCCTCCACGGGTGGGCCGTTCCAGGCCAGCCAGATCGAGAACCCCCTGGTGCTGCTGCCCAACGAGACCGGATGCCGTGATGCCACGGGCATCCAGGTGACCGAGGGCGTCGCGCAGCTGACGGAGCAGCTGGCCGCCCTGAAGCTCGAGAACGTCGACGCCAAGCCCATCTTCGGGATGGACGATCTGCGCGGCGGCCGGATCTTCGGCATGTTCGGAGCGCTCCTGAACAAGAACGGGAAGATCCCGGGGCTCAGCCCCTTCCGCATCGGCGTTGGCGCCGAGGTGTCGGCGAACGAGGGCCTCCGTCCCACCGGGGCCGGGTTCACCTACTCGGGCACCTACCGGGTCATCCCGGGCGTCAACATCGGCAACCCGTCCCTCGCGGTGGACGTGCCGCTGCGGCGGTACTCCGGCTTCATGCAGATGGTCATCCTGCAGCAGTTCTTCGCCGAGGCCGGCGTCTCCATCGACAGCGGAGAGCTCAGCAGCCTGAGCCTCGGTCTGGGCCTGGCGCCGGCGATCGGCATCGGTCCCCCGCCCATCCTGCCGCCGGTGCGCCTGAAGAGCATCAGCGCCTCCTTCGAGCGCGGGTCGACCACCACGCGGCCGGGCGCCGGCACGGTAAGCAGTCCGGTTCGGCTGAAGGGCGCCATCGGGTTCGACGCGGGTCCGCCGCTGGGGTTCGTGGACGAGCGCTTCTTCACCGGCAACGTCGCCCTCACCATCGCCGGCCCCGCCATGGAGCTGCGCGGGCAGGTGTTCGGCCTGCAGCAGAAGCTCAAGCTCGGGGACGCCCGCCTGCTGGTGGCGTTCCAGCCGTTCCGCTTCGAGGCCGAGGCCAACGCCGAGCTGACGCTGCGGGTTCGGAACAAGAACCTCACCTTCGTGCGCGGCCAGCTGTTCCTGGGCGTCACCTCCAACGCGTTCACCGCGCTCGGCACGGTGCTCATCCAGATCCCGGACGAGGTGCCGTTGGCCGGCGGCCAGACGCTCGCCGGGGCCTCGGCGGTCATCTCCAACAAGGCCGCCGCCGCCGGGCTGGTGTTCGACCCGCCCCTGGTCGCCCCGCGGTTCATCGGCGTGGCGCTCACCTACAACCCGGTGGACCTGTCATTGGTGAATTCGCTGCAGCAGTTCATCACCGTCACGCCGTCCGGCTCCCTGGAGCGCGGCAGCTCCGGCTCGCTGGACGCCCAGCGTCTGGTGCTGCCCCGTGCCGCGACGCTCACCGTGGACGTGGTGGGTCGCACCCGGGCCCCGCGGTCGGTCCGCGTGATCGGCCCCGGCGGCCGCGTGGTGACGCCCGCCGGGCAGGCGACGCTGGGCAACGCCCGCATCCTGCAGCTCACCGACGTGCGCCCCGGCCGGTACCGCATCGTGAGCCCCGACACGATCACCAAGATCGGCGTCGCGCGGCCGGCGACGTTCACGCACCTGGACCCACGTGACGGCTACGGCACGCGCCCGCGGCCCCCGGTCGCGCAGGGCACGCCGGTGAACGTGTGCTGGGACGTCCGCAACGCACCCGAGGGTGCGGTGGTGGACCTGTTCGAGGACACCAACGGGGAGCGCGGCACCGGCCGCGACATCGCGGTGGACCAGCCGCTGAGCGGCTGCTTCTCCGTTCCCACCGACGGCCTGGAGCCGGGCAAGCACTGGGTGTACGGCGTGGTGCGGGACGGCGACGCCCCCATCACCGCCCAGTACTGGCCGCTCGGCATCACGGTCACCGACCCCGACGGCCTGGCCCCGCCCACCGGCCTGCGCGTGACGCGCACCGCCGACGGCGCGAAGGTGCGCTTCGGTGCGGTGGCGGGCGCGGACGGCTACATCGTGCGCGCCCGGGCCGACGGGGACCCGTTCCCGGCGAACGAGACCGTCGTGCCGGTCGGAGAGGGCACCACGGTGGACGCCACCATTTCCCTGCGGGGCGCCAAGCGCTGGTTCGTGAGCGTCCAGGCGGTGCTGGACGACGGCACCCGCGGCAACATCAGCCGTGAGATCGCCGTGTCGCCCACCCAGCCGGTGGTGCTCGACGGCGAGCCCACGGGCCTCGCCCGCGTGGGGAAGCCCTGGGCGTTCCAGCTCGAGACGGAGGGCCTCACCAGGCTGCGGCTCGTAAAGTCCCCGCCCGGCACCCGCCTGCGCCGCGACGGCCTGGTGACCTGGCGTCCCAGCGCGAAGGCGGGCCGCAGCGAGGCCGTGACCTTCAGCGTGCAGGGGTGCCGCGGCAGCCGCTGCCTCACCCGGGAGTTCCGGGTGGCGGCCTACCAGGCCAACTGGAACCCGGCCGGCCCGCCGCGCGGGTTCCGGGTGCTCGGCAACGTCGTGAGGGGCGGCGAGCGCCTGGGCCTGCGCGTCTCCGGCGTGAGTGGCCCGGTGGTCGTGAAGATCGACGGCAAGCGCGTGCCGGCCCGCGTGCGGGACGGCATCACGATCATCGCGACGGTCCCGAAGGGCCTGGCGAAGGGCGCGCACGACGTGTCCCTGCAGATCGGGAACGACCCCGTCGAGACCCGCGAGGGCGCGCTGGTCGTCCTCTGAGCCACGCGGGGTGGGCCGGCACCGCGCCGGCCCACCCCGGGCTCAGGAGTACTCGGCCGGGTGGACCACCCGCACCGGGGCGCCGATCTCACGCAGCCCGTTGGCGATCTGGATGGCGCAGCCCGGGTTGGCGCAGGCCACCACGGTGGCGCCGCTCGCGGCGATGGCGCGGGCCTTCTGGGTGCGCAGCTCACCGGAGAGCTCGGGCTGCAGCACCGAGTACAGCCCGGCGGCGCCGCAGCAGCGGCCGTCGTCGGGGATCTCCACCGGGCGGGCGCCGGCGCGGCGCAGCACCTCGCGCAGCGGGCCGCGCATGTCCTGGCCGTTCACGTGGTGGCAGGCGTCGTGTACCGCCACCGCCCCGCGCTCGCCCGGGATGGGGTGCAGGTCGAGCTCCAGCAGGTCGCGCACCCGGGCGGCCACCTTCGCGGCGCGCGCGCCCCACTCCGGATCGTCGGCCAGCAGGTGGCCCCAGGTCTTCATGTGGTTGCTGCACCCGGCGGCGTTCGCGACGACCACGTCGGCGCCCTCGAACTCGGCGATGCGCTGCCGGGCCATCTCCTTCGCCGCCTCCGGGTGGCCGTGGTGCATGGCCAGCGCCCCGCAGCAGCCCCGGGCCTGCCCCCGCACCGCCCGGAAGCCGGCGCCGGCGACGGCGCGCATGGTGGCGGCCTGCACGTCCCGGGAGGCCACGTCCATCACACAGCCGGTGAGCACGCAGGCCGTGGGGCCCTCGCCGAGCTCGTCGGGCACGCGGGTGAGCAGCTGCCGCAGCCCCACCCTGGGCGCGGTGCGCGAGAACCGGGCCGGAAGCAGGCGCTCCAGCCGCGTGGCCTGGGAGAGGGCCAGGCCGGCGCCCATCGCGGCGATCGCCCAGGGACGGGCCAGCACCCAGCCGATGCCAAGGCGCCGGGCGGTGCGCTCCGGCAGGGGCCGGCGGGCCTCCACCTGGGCGCGGGCGGCCTCCACCATCCGGCCGAACGGCACGCCGCTGGGGCAGGCGGTCTCGCAGGCCCGGCACGCCAGGCACTCGTCCATCATCGTGGCGAACTCGTCGTCCACCTCGGCCCGGCCCTCCATGACGGCGCGCATCGCGAAGATGCGGCCGCGGGGCGAGGCGGTCTCCCGCCCGGTCACCCGGAAGGTGGGGCAGTGCGGCAGGCACAGCCCGCACGACACGCAGGAGACGACGTCCTCCTCGGCGGGCGCCATCACGCCCGGCAGCCAGTTGGGGGCGCCGCGCGGCGGGATCATGTGGCCCTCGTCGCTCATGCCACCGACCGTACCGCGTCGCCGATGAACAGGCCGGGGTTGAGGATGTGCGCCGGGTCGAACGCGTCACGCAGCCGGCCCATCAGCGCGACGCCGGGCGGCGGGGGACCCCACGGGTCGTCGCGCAGCTCCGGCGGCGCGTCGGCCACGACGGCGTGCCCCTCGTGGGCGATCGCCGTGTCGCGGACGGCGGCCACGTGGCCCGGGGTCGCGACCCCCACCCGGCAGGTGCCCACGCCCAGCTCGGCGACGTAGGGCAGGCCCAGCGCCTCCAGGTCGGCGGCCAGCGCGGGCAGCCGGGTGGGCGGCACGCCCACGGTCATCTCGGCGTCCCAGGCCGGCGCGGCCGGGGCGTCGCCGGCGGCCATGCCATCGGGCGGCACCAGGTCGGCGGGCGGCCCGATGACCTCCACGCTCAGCCGGCCCGGCTCCAGCAGCACCGCGGCCGGCAGGTGCAGCTCGCGGCGCAGCGCCTCGCCCAGCTCGGCCAGCCGGGCGACGTCCCCGGTGGCGGTGAACCATCCCGACGAGGCGGGCACCGGCCACAGCTTGAGCGTGACCTCCACGATGACGCCCAGGGTTCCCAGGGCGCCCACCACCAGCCGCGGGATGTCGTAGCCGGCCACGCCCTTCACGGTCTTGCCGCCCGCGGAGATGATGCGCCCGTCGCCGGTGGCCAGCACCACCTGCAGCAGCGAGTCGCGCACGGGGCCGTACCGCAGCCGCCGGTGCGAGGACGCGGCGGTCGACAGCACGCCGCCCACCGTCGCCCCGGGCCGGGCGCCGGCCTGCATCCAGGTCTGGCCACGCGCGGCGAGCGCCGCCTGCAGCTCGCCCAGCGGGCACCCGGCCTCGACCGTCACGGTGAGGTCCGCGGGCTCGTGGGACAGGATGCGGGCGAGCCCGGCCGTGGAGATCGCCCGCGCCGGAGGGTCGGTCACCGGGCCGCGGCGGGAGGCGCTGCCGCCCCCGCGGATCCCCACCGGGGTGCCCTCGGCCGACGCGGCGCGCAGCAGCTCGGCGAGCTCCTCCCGGGTGGCCGGCGTGCGCACCGCGCTCACAGCCAGGTCCCCTCCGGAAGCGACCCGGCGTCCAGGA
This sequence comes from Actinobacteria bacterium Ga0077560, assembly GCA_001464275.1. Lineage (GTDB taxonomy): Bacteria > Actinomycetota > Thermoleophilia > Miltoncostaeales > Miltoncostaeaceae. Next base: position 18,833 of record LNFL01000117.1, read on the forward strand.
TCAGCTCGCCGCACTTGGCGCCCGCCGGCAGCACCTTGCGGGGGTTGAGCCGGCCGTCGGGGTCGAAGGCCTCGCGGGCCCGGCACTGGGCGTCCAGGTCGAGGGGGGCGAACTGCAGCGGCATGTAGTCGCGCTTCTCCAGCCCGATGCCGTGCTCACCGGACAGGGTGCCGCCCACCGCCACGCAGGCCTCGATGATGTCCTTCCCGGCGGCGAAGACCTTCTCCACCTGCACGGGGTCCCGGCGGTCGAAGGCGATGAGGGGGTGCAGGTTGCCGTCGCCCGCGTGGAAGACGTTCATGATGATGAGGCCGTGGCGCTCGCCGATCGCGGCGATGTTCTCGAGCACCTCCACCAGCCGGGTGCGGGGCACCACGCAGTCGTGCAGGTAGTAGTTCGGCGCGATGCGCGCGACGGCGCCGAACGCGTTCTTGCGGGCCTTCCAGAACAGCGCCCGCTCGGCCTCGTCGCGGGCGGTGCGCACGCTGGCGGCGCCGCTGTCACGGCAAATGCGCTCCACGGCGGCCGCCTGGTCGGCGACCTGGGCGGGCGTGCCGTCCACCTCCACCAGCAGCAGCGCGGCGGAGTCCACCGGCAGCCCGGCGTGGACGAACTGCTCCACGGCCCGCACCATCGTGCGGTCCATCATCTCCATCGCCGCGGGGATGACCCCCTCGGCGATCACGTCCCGCACGGCCGCGCCCGCGGAGGTGACCGACGGGAAGTCCACCAGCAGCGTCGTGACCGTGGGGGCGTCGCGCATGAGCCGCACGCACACCTTGGTGACCACGCCCAGGGTGCCCTCGCCGCCCACGATGAACCCGCGCAGGTCGTAGCCCGGCGGGTCCGGCGCGGGGCCGCCCACCGTGAGCACCTCGCCGTCGGGCAGCACGATCTCCATGCCCAGGATGTGCTGTGAGGTGACCCCGGATGCCAGGCAGTGCGGGCCGCCCGCGTTGGTGGCGACGTTGCCGCCGATGCTGCAGGCGGCCTGGCTGGACGGGTCGGGGGCGTAGTGCAGGCCCAGGTGGCGCACGCCGGTGGTCACATCCAGGTTCAGCACGCCGGGCTCCACCCACGCGCAGGGCGTCTCGGGGTCCACCGAGATGACGCGGCGCATCCTGGCGACCGACAGCACCACCGAGCCGTCCAGCGGGATCGCCCCGCCGGCCAGGCCCGTGCCCGATCCGCGCGGCACCACCGGCAGCCCCAGCTCGTGGGCGGCCCGCATGCACGCCGACACCTCGTCGGTGGTCTCACACAGCAGCACCAGACCGCAGTCGCCCTCGGCGATGGAGCCGTCCTTGCCGTAGAGCAGGCGCTCGGTGTGCTGCTCCAGCACGCGGTCGGTCCCGAGGATGTCCCGGAACCGGTCCACCGCGCTCAGCGGGATGGTCGCCATGCGGGGCAGGCTATCCGCCGGGGTCAGGGCACCGCCACGGCCTCGTCGCCGGGTGCCGGTTCAGGCGTCCGCGGTGAGCCGGTGGGGGAAGGCCGCGATTCGCGCCCCGCGTGCGCCGGCCTCGTGGACGTGCCGTGCGGCCCGCAGCCCCTCGCCGATCGCCACGTCCATGTCCAGATAGCGGAAGGTGGCGAGCCGGCCGACGAAGCTGATGCCCCGGGAGGACTCCGCGGCATCCTCGTACGCCGACAGCGTGGCCGAGCCGCCCGCGAGGTTGACCGGGTAGTACGGGGTGTCCCCGGGGCCGCACTCCAGGCTGAACTCCCGCGAGCAGACCGTCTCGGGGAACTCCCGCCAGGGGGTGAACCACTTGTGCTCGGTGATCCGCGTGTGCGGCACCTCCGCATCGCAGTAGTTGCAGACGGCGGTGGGCTGGAAGGTGCCCCGCGCCCGGATCTCCTCGAACCTGAGCGTGCGGTAGGGGAGGCGTCCGTGGCGGTGGCCGAACCAGGCGTCGATGGGCCCGGTGTAGATCGTGTGGTCGTGGCCGGGCGGGCACGCGCCGGGGGGCACCGCGGTGGACAGCCGCAGGGAGATCCCGGGGTGCTCCAGCATGCGCTGGATCATCGCCGTGTAACCGTCCTCGGGGATGGCCACGAACGGGTGGTTGAAGTAGCTCTGGTCCCGCGTGAATCGCACCGGGATCCGGCGGATCACGGACGCGGGGAGCTCGGACGGCTCCCGGCCCCACTGCTTGCGCGTGTAGCCCTCGAAGAACGCCTCGTAGAGGGCGTCCCCGACCATCGCGCGCGCCTGCTCCTCGAGATTGCGGGGCTCGTGGGGGTACCTGCGCGCGAGTCCCTCCAGGAGCGCGCGCGCCGCGTCCTCGTCGAGCGCACGCCCGAAGAACTCCTCCAGGGTGTTCAGGGTGATGGGGAGCCGGTGGCGTCCGTGGCGGGTGATCGCCGTCACCGTGAACTCGAAGGGGCGGAACCGGGTGAACCGGCTCGCGAACGCCTGAACGTCGGGGTCGTCCGTGTGGAAGATGTGCGGACCGTGCACGTGGATCATGATCCCGGTGCTGGGATCCGCGGTCGTGTGGCAGTGGCCGCCGACGTGGTCGAGCGATTCGAACACCGTGACGGCATGGCCCATCTCGGCCAGGTGCCGCGCGGCGGACGCGCCCGAGATTCCGGCACCGATGACGGCGATCTTCATGGGTCCTCAGGGGACGGCGTGAGCGTCACGGGACGCGGTTAGGGTACGGAACACCGTGGTTCGCGAGCGATCCACCGAGGCGGAGGGTGTGCCGGTGCCGAGCAGGAACCTCGTCGTCGTCAGGGCCGGCGATCGCTCGCTGCACCCCGCCTGGCTGACCGGCGGGGAACCGGAGTTCGACCTCATCGTCTCCTACTTCGGTGACGACCCGGAGCGCTACCGGGATCCGCGTGAGCACCGCGTCGATCAGAAGGGCGGTTTCTGGGACGGGATCCACGCGCTGCTCCGGCAGCGGCCGGAGCTGCTGGACGCCTACGACCACTTCTTCCTGCCCGACGACGACATCGCGATGGACACGCCGACCATCAACGAGGTGTTCCGCACCGCGCGGCATCACGGCCTGCACGTGTGCCAGCCCGCGCTGAGCCTGGACAGCCACCTCTCGTGGCTGGAGACCGTCCGCCAGCCGCGCTTCCGGCTGCGCTTCACCACGTTCGTCGAGGTCATGGCGCCCTGCCTGAGCCGCGAGCTGCTGGAACGGTGCCTGCCGCTCTTCCCGCTCAGCATCAGCGGCTTCGGGATCGACATGGTCTGGACCCGCCTGCTTCCCCCGCTCGAGCGCGGAGCGGCCATCATCGACAGCGTCCAGGTCCGTCACACACGGCCGGTCGGCTCCGTGCTCCCGAGCCTCATGCGCAGCGCGGGCCGCGATCCGTGGGCGGACCTCGACGTGATCCTCGGTCGCTTCGGCGTCGACCCCAGGCCGTTTCCCGTCTGCTACGCGGCGATCGCCGCCGACGGCTCGGAGCTCACCGATCCCGTCGCCGTCCACCGGATCATGCGGGCCCACCTCGTGCGGAACCTGCCGCGGCTGCGCTATTCCCGGAGGGGCCTGCTCGAGGCCCTCCGGGGACTGGTCCCCCACGCCCAGGCCCACCAGGGCCTCACCGCCCTCTCGGAGCTCGACGGCGACCCCCACGCCCGCCCCGCCGTCTAGCGCCCCCGCCGGCGTTCCGGTCAGCCCGCCACGGCGGCCTCGCCCGCCGCGACCGCCTCGATGACCGCGGCGCCGGGCGCGAGCGCCACGCCGTCCACCTCCATGAGCGCCCGCGCGCCCTCCCCGGCGGCGGCGAGCTGCTCCAGGTCGGGCAGGGGGTAGCCGGAGGGCATTCGCACGACGTCCACCAGCCGCGCCCGCGACGGGTCGTCGAGCCAGCCCAGGGGGTCGGCCAGCGAGGCGGCGCAGCGCGCAGCCAGCGCCTCGTCGGCGGCGCCCCACACCGGGTCGTCGTCGCGGGGGTGGCAGTAGCACTCCATGCCGATGAGGGTCTCGCCGCCCGGGGTCATGTCGGGGCTCCAGTTGCCCATCTCGAAGATCCGGGCCGCCGGGACGGCCGGGTCGTCCACCTGCACCCACGCCTGGTCGGTGAGCGGGCCGCCGGGGATCGCCAGCAGCACGATGCACACCGCGCGCATGCGCAGCGGCGTGAGGGCGGGCGGTCCGGGACGCAGCAGCGCGGCCGCCCGGCCGGGGGCGGCGCTCACCACCAGGCGCGCCGTGTCGATGCGCTCAGGGGCGCCCGGGCCGTCCAGGCACACTCCCCGCACCCGGCCCCCGGCCGCGTCGATCGCGGTCACCCGTGTGCCGGTGTGCACCGCGCCCCCGGCCTCGGCGATGGCGGCCGCCATCGCGTCCATGAGCTGGCCGATGCCCAGGCGGGGGAACCAGAAGCCCTCCGGCGCCGCCTGGTCGCGCATGAGCCGCAGCGGCCGCGGGCCGGGGATGCGCGCGAGCGGGACCCCGTCGATCTTCTCCAGGTACCCGCGCAGCTCGCGTTCCACGAACGGCGCGCCGAAGGTCCCGGCGAGGACCTGCTGCGCGGAGCTGTCGGGCGGCGGCGGGTCCACCGGCGCCCGGACGGGCGTGCCCAGGGCGCCCCCGTCCGGGCGCTGGTCCAGGTACCGGCCGGCCCGCAGGCCGCCCCGCCAGGAGCTCACCGGGCGGGGAACCCACACCAGCTCGCCGCCCAGGAGGCCGCGCAGCCACTCCAGCCGCGCGGCGTCGCGCACGAAGGGGATGTGGCCGCCCAGGTCGTAGCGCAGGCCGTCCCGCTCCACGGTGACGCACAGCCCGCCCACGCGCGGGCCGGCCTCCACGACCGCCACCCGCGCGCCGGCCCGTGCGGCGGCCAGGCCCGCGCCGAGCCCGGCGGGTCCCGCCCCCAGGACGACGATGTCGGCGGCGTTCGGCACGCGGGTGAGTGTGACCCGCCCGCGGGCGGGATGCCACGGAGTACGGGAACCCCGCATCGGAGAAAGGGGGTCGGCCGTACCCCGAACCCGTGACCCTGACGCTCGTCCTGGCCCGGGTCCCCTGGGGTATCCTCGGCGGACATGAGCGACCTGGCCCACACGCCGCTCCGATTGACGGCGCTCGTCATCGCCGCGATCGCGATCGTGCCGACCGCATTCCTGATCCTCCGCCACCTGGTGACGCTGCGCGACCCGGCCCTCGGCCGCCGCGCGCAGTTCATGGACGTGGTCTGGACCGTCGCGCCGCTGGTGGCCGTCGTGGGCCTGCTGGTCGCGTCGGGTCTCGCATGAGCACCGACATCGTCTCCACGACCGGCTCCAGCACGGGCCTCGGCGCGGTGATCGGCGACTACGTCAAGCTCACCAAGCCGCGGGTCATCTCGCTGCTGCTGCTCACCACGGCGATGGCCATGTTCATCGCCGACGGCGGCGCGCCCGGCGGCTGGCTCCTCTTCTGGACCATGGTGGGCGGCTATCTCGCCGCCGGCGGGGCCAACGCGATCAACCACTACGTCGACCGCGACATCGACGGCCACATGAAGCGCACCACCGGCCGCCCGGTGGTCGCCGGCCGCGTCACGCCCAACCGGGCGCTGGCGTTCGGGATCGCCTGCGGCGCGGTGTCGGCGGTCATCCTCGGCGTCGCGGCGAACGCGCTCACCGCGGCGATGGGCCTGGCCGGCCTGGTGGTCTACGTGGGCGTCTACACGCTGTGGCTCAAGCGCAGCACGGTCCACAACATCGTGATCGGCGGCGCCGCCGGCGCGTTCCCCCCGCTCGTGGGCTGGGCCGCCGTCACCGGCGAGCTCGGCCTCTACGCCTGGCTGCTGTTCGCGGTGATCTTCTACTGGACCCCGCCCCACTTCTGGGCGCTCGCGCTGCTGCTCAAGCGCGACTACGCGGCCGCGGGCGTGCCCATGCTCCCGGTCGTCCACGGCGAGGAGGCCACCCGCCTCCAGATCCTGTTGTGGACCGTCGTGATGATCGGCGTGACCGCCCTGCCCACCGCGGCAGGCGTCGCCGGGCTGTTCTACCTCGTCTCGGCCCTTGTGCTGGGCGGGGTCTTCCTCGTCCTCGCGTGGATGCTGTGGCGCAGGCCCAGCGTCGGGATGGCACGCGCCACGTTCCACTACTCCCTGCTGTACCTGGCGCTGCTGTTCGTCGCGATGGCCATCGACGCCGCGTGATCCCCGGGTGAGCCCGCGCGGGGGCTCGGGGCGGATGAAGACGCCCTTGATGATCGTCTTCGTGACGGTCCTCATCGATCTCATCGGGTTCGGGATCGTCATGCCGATCCTGCCCCTGTGGGCCGAGACCTTCGGGGCGTCGCCCACCGAGATCGGCCTGCTCTCGGCCTCCTACGCGCTGATGCAGGTCATCTTCGCGCCGCTGTGGGGGCGGCTCTCGGACCGCATCGGCCGCCGCCCGGTCATCCTCGTGACACTCGCGGGCAGCGCCGTGTCGTCGCTGCTGATCGGCGTGGCGAACAGCCTGCTGGTGCTGTTCATCGCGCGGATCCTGAACGGGATCTCCGGCGCCTCCTACGCGGCCGCCCAGGCGTACGTGGCCGACGTGACCACCCGCGAGGAGCGCGCGAAGGGGATGGGCATGATCGGGGCGGCCTTCGGGCTGGGCTTCATCCTGGGCCCCGGGATCGGCGCCGGCCTGTCGGCCATCGACCAGTCCGCCCCGTTCTTCTTCGCCGCCGGCCTGGCCGCGGTGAACCTGCTGCTCGCCCTGGTGTGGCTGCCGGAGTCCCTGAAGCCCGGGCCGGTGCCCGCCCGCGTGCCGCGCGTGGAGCAGTTCCGCCGCGCGTTCGCGAGCCGCGAGCTGGCGCCGCTGATCGGCCTCTCGTTCGTGGCGACGCTGGCGTTCGTGGGGATGGAGTCCACGTTCGCGCTGCTGGGCGACCGCCGGTTCGGGTACACCGCCGTGGAGGTGGGCCTGCTGTTCGTGGTCATCGGCGTGGCGGCCGCGGTGAGCCAGGGCGGGTTGGTGGGACGGCTGGTCGCCGCCCACGGCGAGCGCCAGGTGATGATCTGGGGCCTCACCGGGACCGGCGCCGGCCTGGCGCTGATGGCCGTCGCGCACGACCTGTGGCTGCTCCTGGCCGCGCTCGTGCTGCTGGGCATCGCCTCAGGCCTGGCCTTCGCGAGCCTGTCGGCGCTCATCTCGCAGGCCGCTCCGGAGGACGAGCAGGGCGGGATCCTCGGGCTCGCGGCCTCCACGAGCGGAATCGCGCGCATCGTGGGCCCCGTGAGCGCCGGCGCCCTCTTCGACTTCGTGACCCCCGGGGCGCCGCTGGCCGCGGGGGCGGTGCTCATGTTCGTGTGCCTGGGATTCGCGCTGCGACGAATCCCCCGCACCGCGGCGGCCTGAGCACTCCCTCGGGGGCAGTCCCCGCCCGACCGGGGACAGTTGACATCGCGCCATCGGACACGCGGGCCGGAGAGCGGGTGATACCTTCGCCCGGCGATGAAGAACCGTCATCTCGCCCCCCTGGTGGTCCTCCACCTTGTGATCGGGGCCATCACAGCAGCAGTCATCTTCGGCATTGATTGGTGGCCCGACCAGGCCGCCGAGCAGGCCACGCGCAGCGACCACCTCCTGTGGTTCCTGGTGATCACCTCCGGCATCATCTTCACCGGCGTCACCAGCTTCCTCGTGTACTCCATCTGGCGCTTCCGCGCGGCACCGGGTGACGAGGAGGACGGACCTCCGCACCACGGAAACACCAAGCTCGAGATCGCCTGGACGATCGGGCCGGTCGTGCTCCTGGCGGTGATGGCCGTCTGGTCGTCGATCGCCACCACGCGCAACGAGGCGCTGGCCAGCGACCGCGAGGTCATCGAGGTCCGGGCCTGGCAGTTCGCATGGGAGTTCACCTACCGCGACGCCGGCTTCACCACGGGCGACCTCGTGCTCCCGAAGGACCGTCAGGTCGAGCTGCGGATGCGCTCCTCCGACGTCATCCACAACCTGTGGGTCAACGAGTTCCGCGTGAAGCAGGACGTCGTGCCCGGCATCACCACCAGGCTCATCGTCGACCCCACCCGCGAGGGCACGTACGACCTCATCTGCGCCGAGCTCTGCGGCGCCGGTCACGGGGTCATGCGCTCCCGGGCGATCGTGCTGGACCAGAACGCCTTCGAGGCCTGGAAGCGCGATTCGGCCGCGAAGGCGGCCGCCGCCGACGCACCGGCGGCACCGGCCCCGGCGCCAGGCAACTGACCCTGAGGACGCCCTCACTCCGCTCCACGGCAGACCACGAGGACTTCTAGCGAGATGGCGACACACGCACCGACACACGCGCACACCGACCACGGCCACGGGCACCACGCGCCCCCCAAGCCGCTCTGGTACTGGTGGAAGCGCGCCATCGTGTGGACGATCTCCGGCGCCCTCGCCGGAATCGCGCTGGTCTTCTTCTTCCGGTGGGCGTTCGGCTTCTCGAACCTCTGGGAGCCGGAGTCCTACTACACGGCCATCGCCTCCCTCGCGGGCATCGGCTTCGTCATCGGCATCGGCTGTTTCGACTGGTGGTGGGCCTACCTCCGCGGCAAGCACGTGGACTTCGAGGACCACTCGCTCCACGGCGCCAAGACCTGGCGTGACTACCTGCGTCCGAACACGGACCACAAGGTCATCGGCATCCAGTACATGGTCGCCGTCTTCACCTTCTTCGTGGTGGGCGGCCTGCTGGCCGAGCTGGTGCGCCTCGAGCTGGCCCAGCCGGGCTTCCAGATCGCGGACGGCGAGACGTACAACGGGTACTTCTCCGCCCACGCGACCGTGATGATCTTCGGGTTCGTCATCCCGTCCTTCGCGGGCCTGGCGAACTACGTCCTGCCGGTCATGATCGGCGCCAAGGACATGGCGTTCCCGCGCCTCAACGCCCTCTCGTTCTGGCTGCTCCTGCCGGCCGGCGCCATGCTCGCCATCGCGCCGTTCGTGGGGGCCTTCAGCGCCGGCTGGACCGCCTACCCGCCGCTGGCGGTGCAGGGCACCACCGGTCAGACGCTGTTCGAGGTCGCCGTGCAGTTCGCCGGCGCGTCCTCGATCGCGACCGCACTGAACTTCCTGGTCACGATCATGACCATGCGAGCGCCGGGCATGACCGTCTGGCGCATGCCGCTGCTCGTCTGGGCCAACGCCACGACCTCCGGGCTCGTGGTGTTCGGCACGCCGTTCATCGCCGGGTCGCAGTTCATGACCCTGTTCGACCGCGTGGTGGGGACCAACTTCTTCAACGCGGCGAACGGCGGGGACGTGATCATGTATCAGCACGTCTTCTGGTTCTATTCACACCCAGCCGTGTACATCATGATGTTGCCGGGCTTCGGCATCATCAGCGAGGTCCTCTCGACGTTCTCCAGAAAGCCGATCTTCGGCTATAGAGCGCTCGCGTTCTCGACCGTCGCCATCGCGCTGCTCGGCTTCGGCGTGTGGGCCCACCACATGTTCGTGAGCGGCATGGCCTCGTGGCTGCGCATACCCATGATGATCACCACGATCATCATCGCGGTGCCGACGGGCGTGAAGATCTTCTCCTGGCTGGGGACGATCTGGAACGGGAAGATCCACCTGAAAACGCCCATGATCTGGGCCCTCGGGTTCATCTTCACCTTCGTCATCGGTGGTCTCTCGGGCGTCTTCCTGGGCACCCTCACCACCGACATCGCCCTCACCGACACGTACTTCGTGGTGGCGCACATCCACTACGTGTTCTTCGGTGGCAGCGTGTTCACCATCTTCGCCGGCACCTATTACTGGTTCCCGAAGATGACCGGGCGGATGTACAGCGAGACGCTCGGCAAGTGGCACTTCTGGCTCACGTTCATCGGCTTCAACGGCACGTTCTTCCCCCAGCACTGGCTGGGCGCGCACGGAATGCCGCGACGCGTCGCCGACTACGACGAGCGGTTCGCCGACCTGAACCTCATCATCAGCCTGTTCAGCCTGTTCATGGTGGCCGGCACCCTGGTCTTCTTCTACAACATGATCTGGAGCTGGCGCTCCGGTCCGAAGGCGCCGTGGAACCCCTGGCGCGGACGCAGCCTGGAGTGGCTGGTCTCGTCCCCGCCGAGCCTGTTCAACTTCGACGCCGTTCCCCAGGTCGTGGGTGGCCCGTACCAGTACGGCATCCCCGGCGCGCGGCACGCGGTGGTGTACGCCGGCGACCACCTGGGCGGCGGCGAGCTCACCGAGACCGAGCTGCGCACGGTGCTGGTGGTGGCCAACCGCACGGTGGCCTCGTCGAGCCTGCTCGACCAGGTCAAGGCCCGGGCGGAGGAGGGCTACTGGCGCTTCACCATCGTGGTGCCCGCCAAGGGCGATGACCACCGGGCAGCCGACCGTCGCCTGCAGGTCGCGCTGGCCGTCCTCGCCGAGGCCGGCATCGACGCCAGCGGCACGGTCGAGGACCTGGGCCCGCTCGAGGCCGTCAAGCGGATCCTCGAGGAGGAGCCCGCCCACGAGGTGATGCTCGCGACGCTGCCCACCGGCCAGTCCGAGTGGATGCAGCAGGACATGATCGACCGGGTCCGGAAGGCGTCCGGGATCGCCGTCACGCGCGTCATCGTGCGCGGCGACGACGCCCGCACCGCCGTCCGCTCGGCCGCGGTCCAGCGCATCGCGGTGATCGCCAACGACACGCTCGGGGACGCCGGTCTGGTGTCCGCGCTCCAGGCGCGCGCCGACGAGCGCCCGCTCGCAGCGGTGGTCCTCTGCCCGCTGTCGCTCGACGGTCCGGGCTGGACCGACGACGCGGACAAGGTGCGCGACGAGGCCACCGGCCGCACCCGCGCGGTGATCCAGCGTCTGCAGGACTCCGGGATCCAGGCGCACGGCGAGGTGATCGACGGCGACCCGGTCGCCGCGGCCAAGATCGCCCGCTCGGACTACAAGGTGGACACCGTCCTGGTGTGCAGCTACCGCCGTGACAGCTCCGAGGAGCTGCTCGGCCAGGTGCGCGCCGCGGCCGGCGACACCGCGGTGGAACATGTCGTCGTCGATGCCGAGGCGCCGGCCGCGCCGTCGGGCGCGTAGGAGGCTCCGATGGCTGCAGAGCACACGGCAACGGTTTCGTCGCACGGCGACGTGGCGGCCCCCGGGCGGGGCGCCGGGATCAGCCAGGGCATGCTGGCGATGATCCTGTTCATCGGCTCGGAGGCGATGCTCTTCGCGTCGTTCTTCACCGCCTACTTCATGGTCCGCTACAACATCGCGGAGAACGACTGGCCGCCGATCAAGGACCTCGCCACAGGCGAGCGGTTCGAGCCGCCCGTCCTCGGCACCGGCGTCAACACCGCGTTCCTGGTGTTCTCGTCGTTCACCGTCTGGTACGCCGAGCACCGGCTCAAGCACGGTGACCGGAAGGGCCTGGAGCGCGGTCTCATCGTGACCATGCTGCTGGGCGCCACCTTCCTGGCGGTCCAGATCAACGAGTACGTGCACCTCGGCTTCACACCGCAGGACCAGGCGTACGGCGCGGCGTTCTACACGCTCACCGGCTTCCACGGGCTGCACGTGTTCGTGGGTCTGACCCTGCTGTGGATCTGCTACCTGCGGATCAAGCGGGCCCACGACTTCACGCCGCAGTGGGCGACGCCGCTCGGAGCGGCATCCCTGTACTGGCACTTCGTCGACGTGGTCTGGGTGTTCCTCTACGTCGTGGTCTACCTCATCTGATGCGCGAAGGGCGGTCCATGCGAGGAGTTCGGGGCGCGGCGGTTGCGCTTGCCAGCGGTGTCGTGATGATCGTCGCGACGGGCTGCGGGCAGCCCGCAGCCGATACCGCGAACGGGAAGAAGCTGTTCGCCGCGTCGTGTGGCGGCTGCCACACGCTGCAGGACGCGGGCACGAAGGGACGGCAGGGGCCGAACCTGGACGACGCGTGGCGCGGGTCGCGCCAGTCGGGGATCCCGGACAGCACGTTCCGGGGAGTGGTGCACCGCTGGATCTACGAGTCGCAGCCGCCGATGCCGCGTGAGCTGGTGACCGGCCAGGACGCCCACGACGTCGCGGCCTACGTCGCGGAGGTCGCGGGCAAGAGCCAGGACAGCCTCGCCGTGCCGGCGCAGCCGCAGATCCCCGAGGCCGTCCCGGTGGACTTCATCCAGAACACGCCGTAGCCGCAGCCGTGGGCGCTCCGCGCCTGCAGGGCGTGCGGGCCGTCGTGACCGGCGCCTCCCGGGGCGTCGGCCGCGCCGTCGCCGAGCGGTTCGTCGCGGAGGGCGCGCACGTGGTGGTGACGGCCCGCGCGGAGCACCGGCTGGAGTCGTTCCTGCGCGATGCCCGTGGACCGGGCGCGCGGCCCGCGGCGATGGCGCTGGAGCTTGGCGAGCCCCACAGCGTGGCCGCGGCGGCACGCGCCGCGGTGCTGGAGCTGGGCCGTGTGGACGTGCTGGTGAACAACGCCGGGGTGCTCGGCTCCCGCCTGCCCCTGGAGGACGTGCCCGACGGCGAGCTGGAGGCCGTGGTGGCGGCCAACCTGGTGGGCACCCTGCGGTTCACGCAGGCCATACTCCCCGCCATGAGCGACGGCGCGGCGATCATCAACGTGAGCTCGGGCGCGGCCGGCCGCGCCGGCTGGGCGGGCTACGGGATCACCAAGGCCGCCATGGATGCCGCCACCCGGATGCTGCGCGAGGAGCTCGCCCCGCGGGGGATCCGCTGCGTGGCGCTGAACCCGGGCGGCACGCGCACCGCGATGCGGGCGGCCGCGTACCCGTCGGAGGACCCGGCCACCGTCCCCCATCCGCGCAGCGTGGTGGGGCCGTTCGTGGCCATCGCGGAGGGCGCCGATCCCGGCTGGCACGTGGAGGCACGCGAATGGACGCCCTGAGGCCCATCCCGCACCTGCAGCCCAACTTCGGGTGGCGCGAGGTGCCGATCGAGCCGGTGGACGAGCCGCTGGTGGCGGTGGACGGCCTGTCGGACCGGATCCAGGACCGCGCGGAGTACCACCGCTGGGGGATCCCCGGCGCCCTGCCGCGATCCTGGGTGCGCCAGGGCGTGGCCGAGCGGCTGGTGCGCGCCGCCGAGGCGCTTCCGGACGGCATGGGCCTGGTGGTGTGGGACGCCTACCGCCCGCTGGCGGTGCAGGGCGCGCTGTTCGACGCCTACCTCACCGAGCTGATGGCCGTGCACCCGGAGATGCCGGCCGACGCCCTCGAGGAGGCCGCGGCCAAGTACGTGACGCCGCCGTCGCGCTCCCGCTTCGCGCCGCCGCCGCACCTCACCGGCGGGGCGGTGGACCTCACGCTGAGCGATGTCGACGGCCTGCCGCTGGAGCTGGGCACCGGGTTCGACGCGTTCGGGCCGGAGGCGGCCACGCGGGCGTTCGAGGACGAGCCCGGCCGGTGGCGCGACCTGCGGCGGCTGCTGTTCTGGGCGATGCACGACGCCGGGTTCACGAACTACGCCGAGGAGTGGTGGCACTTCGACCACGGCGACCAGTTCTGGGCGCTCGCCACCGGCGGCGTGGCGATCTACGGCGCGGCGGATCCGCCGGCCGCGTGAGCCCGGGATCCGAGGTCCCGGGGGGTACGATCCGGGACGTGTCGTCATCCAGCAGCGCCGCCACCCCGGCCACCGGGCTCGCGCTCGTCCCGGCGCTCCTGGGCCTGGTGCGCTTCAAGCACACCGTCTTCGCACTGCCCTTCGCCCTGGCCGGCGCACTGCTGGCACGGCTTGAGTGGCCGTCGGCGGCGGTGATCGGGTGGATCCTGCTCGCCATGGTGGGCGCCCGGTCCCTCGCGATGGCCCTGAACCGCCTCATCGACGCCCGCATCGACGCCGCCAACCCGCGCACCGCGGGCCGGGAGCTGCCCAGCGGCCGCCTGCGGGCCGGCCAGGTGTGGTGGTTCAGCGCCGCCAGCCTCGCCGCGCTGCTGCTCGCGGTGAGCCGGCTGCCCGAGATCACCTGGTACCTGTGGCCCATCCCCGTGGCCGGCTTCGTGATCTACCCGTACACCAAGCGCTTCACCTGGGCGTGCCACCTGTTCCTGGGGCTCGTGATCGGCCTCGCGCCCGTCGGCGGGTGGATCGCGGTGACCGGGGAGTTCGACACGGCTCCGGTGCTGCTGGGCCTGGCCGTGGCCTGCTGGATCGCCGGCTTCGACGTCATCTACGCCCTGCTGGACGTGGAGTTCGACCGCGCCCACGGGGTCAACTCGGTGCCGGTGCGCTTCGGCGCGGCGCGCGCCCTGTGGATCACCCGTGGCCTGCACGTGGCCGCGGTGGCCCTGCTGGCGGGAGCCGGCGTCGCGGCCGGCACGTCCTGGGCCTACTTCGCCGGCGTCGCGGCCTGCGCGGCGGTCCTGCTGTTCGAGAACCTGCACGTGGATCCGGCCGACCAGGGCCGCATCCAGGCGGCGTTCGGCCGCGCGAACGGGATCCTGGCCCTGCTGTTCATCGCGTTCGTGGTCCTCGAGGTGACCCTCCCGTAACCGGCGCCCCTGAAGCCGGCACGCCCCTCATCCGCGCGCGGGGGCTGGTGCGCGCCTTCGGCGGCCGCCGCGCCGTGGACGGCGTGGACCTTGAGCTGGCCCCCGGCCGCCGCCTGTCGGTGGTGGGGCCCAACGGCGCGGGCAAGAGCACCCTGTTGCGGATCCTCGCCACGCTCCTGCGGCCCGACGCGGGCACCCTGGAGCTTGCGGGGCACGACTGCGACCACCACGCCCAGCGGGCCCGTCCGTCGCTGGGCTACTTGGGGCACGACCCGCTGGTGTACCTGGACCTCACCGCCTGGCAGAACCTGGAGCTGTTCGGCGATCTGTTCGGCGTGGACGACCTGCGCAACCGGATCCCGGACGCCCTGTCCCGCGTGGGGCTGCTGCCACGCGCCCACGACCCCGTGCGCACCTTCAGCCGTGGCATGGCGCAGCGCATGGGCATCGCCCGCCTCACCCTCCACGACCCGGTGCTGCTGGTGCTCGACGAGCCGTACACGGGCCTCGACGCCCAGGGCGCCCGGCTGCTGGACGGCCTGCTGGAGGGGTTCGCGTCCGGCGGCCGCGGCGCGGTGATGGTGACCCACGAGCTGGGCCGGGCGGTGGACCTGGCCGACGAGGTGCTGGTGATGCGGGCCGGGCGGGCCGTGGATCGCTGCGACACCGCGGGCATGGACGCCGCCGCGTTCGCGGCGCGGTACCAGGAGCTCACCGCGTGAGCGCCTCCCCCCTGCGGCAGATGCGGGCGCTGCTGGTGAAGGACCTGCGGCTGGAGCTGCGCACCCGTGAGACGGCCGTGGCGATGGGGCTGTTCGCGCTGGTGGGGATGATGATCTTCCAGTTCGCGATCGGCACGCGCACCGACGACGCCACCCCCTTCGCCGGCGGCATCATCTGGGCCACGCTGGCCCTCACCGCGGTGCTCGGCGTGGGGCGCACGTGGGTGCCCGAACGCGAGCAGCGGGTGCTGGACGCACTGCTCACCGCGCCGGTCCCGCGGCTGGTGCTCATGCTCGCCCGGTCGGTGGCGCTGGTGCTCTACCTGCTGACGGTGCAGGTCGTCGTGGTGCCCATGGCCATCGTGTTCTTCGTGCGGGACGCGGCCTTCAGCGACCTGGGCCTGGTGGCCGTGGTGTGCGTCCTCGCGGACGTCGCCATCGCGGTGGTGGGCGCCCTGCTGGCGTCGATGAGCGTCTTCTCCCGGGCACGCGAGCTGCTGCTGCCGGTGCTGCTGCTGCCGTCGATCATCCCGGTGGTGATCGCGGCGGCGGGGGCCACCCACGCGGTGCTGGGTCCCGGCAACGCCCTGGACGAGTACTGGCGGTACTGCGTCTTCCTCGGCGTCTACGCGGTAGTCTTCGGACTCGTTGCCTTCGCCACCTTCGACCATGTCCTCGACGATTGACGCGGCCCGCCGGCGGCTCGTCGGCCTGGGTGCCGTCACCGCCGCGCTGATGGCCCTCTCCATCGTGGGCGTGTTCCTGGTGGCCCCCGAGGACGCCGACCAGGGCGTCATCCAGCGCATCTTCTACTTCCACGTGCCGATCGCCCTGATCTCGCTGGTTGCGTACGGCGTGGCCTGCGTCGCGGCCATCATGTACCTGCGCCGCGGCGGCGAGAAGTGGGACGAGGTGGGCGTGGTCTCGGTGGGGCTCGGGATGGTGTTCAGCATCCTCACCGTCCTCACCGGGTCCATCTGGGCCAAGGCCTCGTGGGGCACCTGGTGGGTGTGGGAGGACCCGCGTCTGGTGACGTACCTGGTGGTCATCCTCCTGTACGCCGCGTACTTCGTGCTGCGCTCCTCCGCGGAGGACAACCGCCGCGCCAGGTACTCGGCGGTGTACGCGGTCTTCGCGTTCGCCGCGGTCCCGCTGTCGTTCTACTCGGTGCGCGTCGCCGAATCGTTCGTGCACCCGGTGGTGTTCACCCGCAGCGGCGCGGACATGCCCGGCAGCATGCTCATCTGGTTCTTCGTGAGTCTCGTCGCGATCACCGGCCTGTTCGCCACGCTCCTGCAGCTCGAGCTGCTCCAGCGCCGCGCGGACCGGGCGATGCGCGACCTCAAGAACCGGCTCGAGACCCTCATGGCGGGCACGTGAGCGGCGGCGACCAGTACGTGGTGGCCGCCTACGCGGTCATCTGGGTGGTGCTGATGCTGTACGTGGTCGTGAACGGCATGAAGACCGCGAAGCTCGCCCGCGAGGCCGAGCTGCTCGCCCGGCTCGTCGCCGAGCGGGAACCCCAGGCGACCCCCGCGGAGCCCGGCGGGGAATGACCTTCGTCCACCCGCCGGGGCTTTCCGCCCCTGGTGGGGACGGGGGGCCCGGGACTACCCTCCAGTGGCCGGCAGCCGGTGCCGGGGCGGTTCGCGAGGTGCGCGGTTGAGCAGGCTCTACCCCATCTACGTGGACGTCGAGGGACGGACGTGCTGTGTGGTCGGCGGTGGTCCCATCGCCGAGGGCAGGGCTCGGACGCTCATCGAGCACGGCGCGCTGCTGCGCCTCGTCGCGCCGGCCATCACACCCGGGCTCACGGACATGCTCGCTCAGAACGCGATCCACGACTACCGACAGCGCCCGTATGAGGCGCACGACGTCACCGGGTGCACGCTGGTCATCGCCGCGACCGACAACGCCGCCGTGAACCGCTCCGTCCGCGACGACGCCCGCGCCGCCGGCGCGCTGTGCAACGTCGCCGACGACCCGGCGGCCTGCGACTTCGCCGTGCCGGCCCTCGTGCGCCGCGGCGACCTGTCGTTCGCGGTCACCACCGGGGGCGCGTCGCCGGTCGTCGCCGCCCGCGTGCGGCGGCGCCTGGAGGACGTCTTCGGCCCGGAATGGGGCGATCTGCTGGAACTGCTGGCAGAGTTCCGTCCTGCGATGAAACGCCGGCATCCCGATCCCGCCGAGCGGTCCGCCGCGGTGCGCGCGCTGCTGGACGGCGACCTGCTCGACCTGCTCGCCGCGGGCGACCACGCGGCCGCCCGCGACCGGGTGCGCGCCGCCGCGGAGGGGGACGTCTGATGCACGTCGTGGTCGTCGGCCTGTCCCATCGCACCGCGCCGGTCGAGATGCGCGAGAAGGCCGCCCTGTCGGACCGCGCCACCCGCACGCTGGTGCGGGGGCTCATGGAGCACGCCGACATCGTCGAGGCCGTCGCGCTGTCCACGTGCAACCGCACCGAGATCTACGCCGCCACCACCGACCCCGCCGCCGCGGAGGAGGTGATGGTCCAGGCGCTGGTCGAGCGCACCAACATCAGCCGCAACGAGCTGGACTGCGCCCGCTATCAGGAGCGGGACGACCGGGCGGCCACGCAGCTGTTCCGCGTCACCTCCAGCCTTGACTCCATGGTGCTCGGCGAGAGCGAGATCCAGGGGCAGGTCCTCGCGGCCTGGGAGCTGGCGATGGAGGAGGGCGCCTCCGGGCCCGTCATGAACCAGCTGTTCCGGCAGGCCATCGAGGTGGGCAAGCGGGTGCGCACCAACACGCGCATCAGCCGGGGCCCGTCGTCGGTCCCGGCGGTGGCGGTGGGCATCGCGTCCCGCGCCTTCCCCGACCTCGACCACCGGCGGGTGCTGGTGATCGGAGCCGGGCAGATGGCGGAGGCCGTGCTCACCAGCCTCGTGGACCAGGGCGTGGGCGAGGTGCGTGTCGTGAACCGCACCGTCAGCACCGCCCGCATGCTGGCGTCCCGCTTCGGTGGCGAGGGCTTCGGCTTCGACCGGCTCGTGGAGGAGCTCGCCGAGGCGGACATCGTGATCAGCTCCACCGACGCGCCCCACACGATCCTCGACCGCAGCGTGCTGGAGCAGGCGCTCGGCGCCGAGGGCGGCCGGCGGGTGATGATCGTGGACATCTCGGTGCCCCGCGACGTGGACGCCGACGTGGCGCGCATCCCGGGCGTGGAGCTGCACGACATCGACGACCTGGAGCGCGTCGTGGAGGCGAACCTCAACGGGCGGCGCCAGGAGGCGCTGCTGGGCGAGCACATCGTGGTGGAGGCCGTCGCCGGGTTCGTGGACTGGCGGGCCGGCCTGGCCGCCGCCCCCGCGATCCGCGACCTGCGCGAGTGGGCCGAGCGCGTGCGCCGGGACGAGGTGGATCGCCTGGCGGGGAACTGGGACTCGCTCTCGGAGACCGACCGGGAGCGGATCGACGCCCTCACCCGCGCCCTGGTGAACAAGCTCCTGCACGAGCCGACGGTGCGCGCCCGGGCCGCCCTGGGGCAGACGGACGGCATGCGCCACATCGAGAGCCTGCGGCACCTGTTCGGCCTCGAGGCGTCGGCCGACTCCGGCCAGCACGCCACCAACTGATCCCGGGTCCCGCCGTCCGACTGGTCCTCGCCACCCGCAGGTCCCCGCTCGCGCTGGCGCAGAGCCGCGCGATCGCGGCGGCGCTGGAGGGCCACGGCCACGCGGTGGAGCTGCTGGAGCTGGTCACCACCGGCGACCGCTGGAGCGCCGAGGGCCGCGCGGAGGCCGCCGACCGCGGGATGTTCGTGAAGGAGCTCGAGGAGGCGCTCCTGGACGGCCGGGCCCACCTGGCGGTGCACTCGGCCAAGGACCTGCCCACGGAGCTGCCCGAGGGCCTGGCCGTGCTGGCGGTGCCACCGCGCGAGGACCCGCGCGATGTGCTGGTGGGCGCGACCTCCGTCGACCTGCTGCCATCCGGCGCGCGGGTGGGCACCGGCAGCCCGCGGCGCTCCGCCCAGCTGCTGATGGCCCGCCCCGACCTGGAGATCGTCCCGATCCGCGGGAACGTGGACACACGCCTGGGCAAGCTCGACCGCGGTGAGGTGGATGCCCTGGTGCTGGCCGCCGCCGGCCTGGCGCGCCTCGGGATCACCCGGCCGGATGTCGCGCACCTGGACCCCGCCGTCTCCACGCCGGCACCCGGGCAGGGGCTCCTGGCGATCGAGGGGCGCGTGGACGACGAGGCCACCCGGGAGGCGCTCGCGGTGCTGGACGACCCGTCGGGCGTGGAGGCCCTGCAGGCCGAGCGTGCGCTGCTGGCAGCGCTGGGGGGCGGGTGCATGACCCCCGCGGGCGCGCTGTGCACCTCGGAGGGCCACGGGCTGCGGCTGCGACTCACCGTGTTCCGGTCGGCGGACGCATCCGGGGCCGGTGGCCGCCGCGCCAGCGTCGACGGCCCCGCCGGCGACCCGCTCACCCTCGCCGCGCGCGCCGCGGCGGCGCTCGCCGGGTCCGGCGCGTGAGCGCGGGCATGGGACGCGTCGCGCTGGTGGGCGCGGGACCGGGCGACCCCGGCCTGCTGACCGTCCGCGGCCGTGAGCTGCTGGCCGGCGCCGACGTGGTGGTGCTGGACCGGCTCGGCACCGCGCAGCTCCTGCCGTACATCCGCTCCGGCGCCCGCCTGGTGGACGCCGGCAAGGCGCCCGGCCGCCAGGCCCTCACGCAGGCCGAGACCAACCGCACGCTGGTCGAGCTGGCCCGGGAGGGGCTGAACGTGGTGCGCCTCAAGGGCGGCGACCCGTTCGTGTTCGGCCGCGGCGGGGAGGAGGCCATGGCCCTGCGCGAGGCCGGCATCCCGTACGAGGTGGTCCCCGGGATCACCAGCAGCATCGCCGCGCCGGCGTACGCCGGGATCCCGGTGACGCACCGTGCGGTGGCGACCTCGTTCACGGTGGTCACCGGGCACGAGGACCCCACCAAGGACGGCGACCAGACCGACTGGGGCATCCTGGCCAAGGTGCCGGGCACCCTGGTGGTGCTGATGGGCATGGGCCGCCTGCGGGGCATCGCCGACGCGCTCATCGCCGGCGGCCGTCCCGCGGACCAGCCCGCGGCCGCGGTGCAGTGGGGCACCACCCCGCGGCAGCGCCAGGTGGTGGCCACCCTCGAAACGCTGCCCGACGCCGTCGCCGACGCCGGCCTGGGCAACCCCGCCGTGGTGGTGATCGGCGACGTCGCCGGGCTTGCCGGCCAGGTGGGGTGGCTGGGCGACCGCCCGCTGTCCGGCCGCCGCGTGGTGGTCACGCGCGCCCGGGCCCAGGCCAGCGGCCTCAGCGCCGACCTGGCCCGGCTGGGCGCGGAGGTGGTGGAGCTGCCGGTCATCCGCATCGCCCCCATCGCCGGCTCCCCCGAGATCGACGCGATGACGGCGGGCATCCGCGACTACCGCATGCTGGTGCTCACCAGTGTCAACGGGGTGGAGCAGCTGTTCGCGCGGCTGCGCGAGCGGGGCGGGGACGCGCGCAGCATCGATCCCGACGCCCTGGTGGTGGCCATCGGGCCGGCCACCGCGGAGGCCCTGGAGGCGCACGGCGTGGTGCCCGGCCTGGTGCCGGAGCGCTTCGTGGCGGAGGGCATCCTGGAGGCGCTCGCCGGGCGGGACCTGGCGGGAATGCCGGTGCTGGTGGCGCGGGCCCGGGAGGCGCGCGCCGAGCTGGTGGACGGCCTGCGTGCCATGGGCGCGCGGGTCGACGAGGTGGCCCTCTACGAGACGCTGGCCGAGGCGCCCTCCGCCGAGGACCTCGACCGGGCCCGCGACGCCGACTACCTCACCTTCACCGCCTCCTCCACCGTGCGCCGGTTCGTCGACCTGCTGGGCGACGGGGGCGCCGCGTCCGCCGGGCGCGGGCGCGTCGTCTCGATCGGGCCGATCACCAGCGCCACCGCCCGTGAGCTGGACCTCGAGGTGCACGTGGAGGCGGCCGAGCACACCGTCCCCGGGCTGCTCGAGGCGCTGCTCGCGGACGCCGCCGGGGCCTGAGCCCCGCGTGACGCGCCCGGCGGTCACCCTCCTCACCGACTACGGCCCGCACTCGGAGCACGTGGGGGCCCTGCACGCGGTGCTGGTGGCGCGCTGCCCCGGGCTGGAGCGGGTGGACCTCGCGCATGACGTGCCGCAGGGCGACGTGCGGTGGGGGGCGATCCTGCTCGCGCGGCTCGCGCCGATCCTGCCCGACGCCGTGCACCTGGCCGTCGTCGACCCCGGCGTGGGCGGCGCGCGTCGCGGGCTGGCGGTGCGCCTCGCCGGCGGCGGGGCGCTGGTGGGGCCCGACAACGGGCTGCTGGGCGCCGCCGCCGACCGCCTGGGCGTGTCGGGCGCCGTCACGCTCGACCCGGCCCGGCTGGGCGCGGGGGACGTCCCCGCGACGTTCCATGGCCGCGACCTGTTCGCGCCCGCCGCCGCCCGCCTGGCCGCGGGTGACCCCATCGACGCGCTGGGCGACCGGATCCCGCCCGGTGACATCGCCCGACCGGACCTGCCCGACCCGGAGGTCGCCCCCGGCGGGATCATCACCGAGGCCGCCGGGCTCGACCGGTTCGGCAACGTGGCGCTGCTCGCGGGGCCGGGGCACCTGGAGTTGGCGCGCATCGCGCCGGGCGACCGGGTGGCGGTGCTGTGCGGGGGGCGGGAGCTGCCCGCCGTGGTGGGCCGCACGTTCGGGGACGTCCCGGTCGGCGACGGGCTCCTGCACGTGGACAGCCATGGCCACCTGGCGGTGGCGGTCAACCTGGGGAGCGCGGCCGCCCTGCTGGGCGTCACGCGGTCCGGTGCGCGCGTGGCGATCTCGCGCGTGCGCGGACCCGCCGGGCGTGTGCCCGGCGGGTCCGGCGCGGCCAACCCCTAGGAGGCGATCAGCCGCCCAGGGTGCACTTGGCGTCCGGTGCCGACTTCTCGGTCGGGAACGGCGGCGGTGCGGCCGGCGGTGCGGCCGACGCCTTCAGGTCCTGGATCTGCTTGATGAAGTCCGCCGTGGTGGCGTCCGCGCTGGAGAGCGCGGCCACCGCGGCATCTGCCGACTTCTGCAGCGCGGCACGGTCCGCGTCCGTCGCGGTGACGAACTCGATCCCGCAGTCCACGAGGGCCTGGGGCAGCTGGGACGGGGCGGAGACGATCTCCAGCGACTTCGCCGGGACCTTCGCGGCGGCGTCGGTGAGGATCTTCTGGTCCTCGGCCGACAGCGCGTCGAAGGTGTTCTTGTTGATCGTCAGCGCGGTCGGGAACGGCCAGAAGTTCACGTTGGCCGTCACGTACTTCGCCACCTCGTAGTACTTGTTGGTGGCGATGAGGCCCAGGTTGGCCTCCATGCCGTCCACGGTGCCGTTCTTGAGGGCCTGGTAGACCTCGGGCAGCGGGAGCGGGTCGGCCTCGGCGCCCAGGGCCTGGAGGCCCTCCGCGAGCACCTTCGAGCCGGGGGCCCGGATCTTCGCGCCCTTGAAGCTCGCCGGGTTGGTGAACTTCTTCTTGGCGCCCAGCGGCTTGCGCAGGCCACCCTCGTGCACAGTCAGCACGACGATGTCGCCGGCCTTGCTCGCGGCGTCCTCGGCCATCGCGGTGCCGATTTCACCGTTGAGGATCTGACCCTCGAGGCCGTAGTTGCTCACCAGGAACGGTGCCTGGAGCGCCTGGAAGCTGTTGATGCCGGCCGAGTCCCAGATGGCCGTCGAGATGGTTCCCATCTCCACCGAGCCCGCCCGAACGTCGGACAGGAGCTGCGGCTCGGGGTTCGGGTAGCTCGGGAGGCCGGTGATCTTGATGCGGCCGCCCGATGCCGTGTTGACCTCGTTGATGAAGAAGTCCACGGCCTGGCCGTACGGGTGCTGCTGCGTCGTGACGTAGGCGAGCGTCAGCTCGACCTCGGCCGCGCCGTCGCCTCCTCCGGTGGTCGCGCCCGCGTCGTCACCGTCGTCGCCACATCCGGCGACGCCGAGCACCAGCGCGCACCCCGAGATGACCGCGGCAGTGCGCCACGCCCAGGAGCGTCGTCTCACGTCCTGTCCCCCTTGTCTGAACGGAAAAGACTTCCAACGGGCGTGGAGCCCGCCCCGAGAGCGTATGACGGCGGCCGGACGCACGCATAGGGGGGATTCCCAGGTTTCGTCCCGCATGGTGAGTCGCGGCCGGGGGTGGCCCCGTCCCGCCCTTGGTGGGGTGGCGGCGGATGCGGAATCACCTCATGATGGCCGGGATGCTCACGTTCGACGTCGCCACGCCGCATCTGGTGGGACGCCGCCCCGAGCTGGCCATGGCCGCCCGGGCGATCGAGGGCGCGCGGGGCGGGCGCAGCACCGCGCTCGTGGTCTCCGGCGGGCCGGGCATCGGAAAGACGGCGCTGCTG
This sequence comes from Actinobacteria bacterium Ga0077560, assembly GCA_001464275.1. GTDB lineage: Bacteria > Actinomycetota > Thermoleophilia > Miltoncostaeales > Miltoncostaeaceae. Next base: position 42,314 of record LNFL01000117.1, read on the forward strand.
GGCGCCGTGCGCGACCTCGCCCACGGGTTCCGGATCGTCTCGGCCCGCGGGATCCAGAGCGAGGCGGCCCTGGCGTACGCCGGGCTCGCGGAGCTGCTGCGGCCCCTCATGGGCTTCCTGCCACGGCTCCCGCCCCCCCAGCGGGTGGCGTTGGAGGGTGCCCTCGCGATGGCCCCGCCGGGCCGGGGCGACCGCTTCGCGGTGTACGCCGCCACGCTGGGCGTCCTCTCCTGCGCGGCGGAGGAGGCGCCCGTCCTGTGCCTGGTGGACGACGCCCACGCGATGGACACCCCGTCGGTGGAGGCGATCCTGTTCGCCGCCCGCCGCCTGGGCCACGAGGGGGTGGTGGTCGTGGTGGCCACCCGGCCCGCGGCGATCGGCGGTCCGCGCATGTCGGGGCTCGCCACGGTCCACCTGGGCGGCCTCGCCGACCAGGACGCGCGGCGGCTGCTGCGCGGCGGGCCGGTCGCGGCGCAGCTCGCCCCGTGGGTGGAGGAGGCGATCCTCGCCGCCGCGGCCGGGAACCCGCTGGCGCTGCGTGAGCTGCCCCAGGCGCTGCCGGAGGAGCAGCGCACCGGGTGCGCGCCGCTGTCGGAGCCGCTGCGCCCCGGAGGGGTGGTGACCGCCGCATTCCGCGACCGGCTGGAGGCGCTGCCCGACGGCCCGCGCCTGGCGGCCCTGCTGGTGGCGTGCAGCACCGACGGGGACATCGGGCCCGTGATGGCCGCGCTGGCGGCGAGCGGCCGCTCGCCGGCCGACCTGGAGGCCGCCGAGGCGGCGGGGGTGGTCGAGGTGGTGCGCGACCGGGTGCTGATGAGCCACCCGGTGCTGCGCTCGGTCGCCATCGAGCTGGCCGGCGGCCCGCCGCGCCGCGCCGCCCACCGGGCGCTCGCCGATGCGGTGGGCCGCGCGGACGGCGGGGAGCGGTGGGCCTGGCACCGGGCGCAGAGCGCCCTCGGCCCGGACGAGGAGGCCGCCGTGGCCCTCGCCGGCTTCGCCGCCAGCGCCGGGAGCCGCACCGGGTCGGCCGCCGCGGCCGCCGGGTACGACCGGGCCGCGAGGCTCACCGCCGACCCGGATGCCCGGGCGGCCCGCCTGCTCGCCGCGTCCGGGTCGGCGCTGGAGGCCGGGCGCCCGTCGTGGGCCCTGCAGCTGGCGGGCGAGGCGCTCATGCTCACCGCGGACCCGCTGGTGCGCGAGCGCGCCGAGTTCATCCGCGGCACGGCGCTGCTCACCACCGGGGACGTCTCGGTGGCCCACCGCGTGCTGGCCCATGGCACCCCGCACCCGGAGGTGCCGGTGGAGCACCGGGTGGAGCGGCAGGCGCTGGGGACCTATGCGGCCCTCATGGCCGACGACCTCACCGGGGCGCTCGCGGCGGCGCGCCGGGCACTCCATGACGCCCGCGAGCTGGGCGACGCGGTGGCGGTCACGCAGGCGCTGGCCGCCCTGTCGCTCACCCGCACCATCGCCGGCGATCTCCGGGGCGCCCGGGTGAACATCGAGTCCGCACGGCGCGGCGCCCGCGGGATCGAGCGGTCCGGCCGCAACGCGCTCATGTTCGCGAGCCTGGCGCTGGCCACCGCCTACGCGGAGGACCTCCCGGCCGCCGACCGGATGATCCGCGAGCTCATCGACGCGATGCGGTCGCAGGGCGCGGTCTCCGGGATCGCCTACCCGCTGACGGCGGCCGCGGCGATCGGCATGCGCATGGGGGCGTGGGCGGAGGCGCTCGCCGCCGCCCAGGAGTCGCTGATGATCGCCGAGGAATCCGGGCACGACACATCGGTGGTGTTCGCGTTGGTGGTCCTGGTGCGCCTGCAGGCGCACATGGGGCACGACGTGGAGTGCCGCCGCACCGCCACGCGCGCCGAGGAGACGTGCGGGCCCACCTGGCGTCCGCGCTGGCGTTGCTGGAGCTGGGGCAGGGACGCCCGGACGCGGCGCGCGACCACCTCATGCCGCTGGCGCGGAAGGCCTCCGGAGCGGGGGTGCGCTCACCCACGGAGGTGCCGTGGCGGCCGGATCTGGTGGAGGCGCTCGTGCGGCTGGGCCGTCGCGACGAGGCCCTGGCGGAGCTCGGCGTGCTCGCGGACGTGGGGCAGCGCGGGGGCAGCACCTGGGCGGCCGCCTGCGTGGCGCGGTGCCGGGGCCTGCTGGCGGTCACCGACCACGACCGGCACTTCGGCGAGGCGCTGCACCTGCATCAGCGGCTGGGGCACCAGCCCTTCGAGCGGGCGCGGACGCAGCTGGCCTACGGCGAGCGGCTGCGTCGCGACCGCCGCCGCGCCGAGGCGCGGGGCCTGCTCTCGGACGCCCTGGCGACCTTCGAGGCGCTGGGCGCATCGCCCTGGGCGGAGCGGGCGCGGGAGGAGCTCGACGCGAGCGGCCTGCGTGCGCGCACGCGTGACCCCGCGCTGACCGACCGGCTCACTCCGCGCGAGCTCCAGGTTGCGGTGGCCGTCGCGGGCGGCGCCACGAACCGCGAGGCCGCGGCCCGGCTGTTCCTGTCCGAGAAGACCATCGAACGCCACCTCGGCAACGTGTACCGCAAGCTGTCGCTCCGCTCGCGCAGCCAGCTCGCCCGCCGGTTCGCCGAGATGTCCGCCGACCCGGACCAGCCGCCCGCCTGAGCGCCCGGGGCCACGGGGGTTTCCCTCATGCGGTCCCCCCGGCGCACCGCGTACCGTCGGTGGCCTGACGGCTGACACGACCACCACGCGCGGGTCGGCACCGCGGGCCGAGGACCTCGGTGCCGCCGCCGTGGCCGACCTCGACCCCCGCCCCGGGGAACGGATCCTCCATGTCGGCTGCGGGACCGGGGAGCTCACGCTGATGGTGGCGCGGGCGGTGGGACCGGCGGGCCGGGTGGTTGCGGTGGAGCCGGCGGCGGGGCTGCTGGACGAGGCGGCGGCCATCGCGGACGGCGAGCGGCTGCTGGTGCGGTTCCTGGTGGCCGCGCTCGACGATCCCCCGCCGCCGGGCCTCGCGGTGGACGCGGTGCTCATGGTGCGCGCGCTGTCCCGCGGCCGCGATCCGGGCGAGGTGCTCGCCGCGGCGCTCGGCGCGCTGGTCCCCGGGGGCCGGGCGGTGGTGGCCGAGCCGGACTGGACCGCCGCGGAGCTCGACCACCCCGACCCCGCCCTCACGCGCCGCGTGCTGAGCCCCAGGCGCCTGGGCATCGCCCACCCGGAGCTGGCCGGTGATCTGGCGCGCATGCTGTCGGCCGGCGGCCTGCGCGAGGTCCGCGCCCGCGCCACGCGCTCCGAGGCGCGCGGGCGGGCCGGCGCCGAGGCGCTGCTGCAGGCGCACGCCGCCGCCCTGGCGCCCGCCGAACCCGACGGGGTGCCGGCCGCCGCGGCCCGGTCCTGGTGGCAGGCGCTGCTGGCCGCCGACGCCCGGGAGCCGGTCGTCGCCCGACTCGGAGGGACGGTCGTCACCGGCCGGCGCCCCCGGGGCTGACGAACCGCCAGAGCCCGCGACGGATCGCCGGCCGGGCCGGCGGCGATGGCAGGATGGCCCGGGGCCCAACCCGGGGAGAGGACCAGGGATGCGTCGATCGATGATCAGCGCCGGCATCGCCGTGGCGTGCGCGCTCGCCGGCGCGGGGGATGCGGGCGCGGCGACGGCGGTGCTGAACGCCGTGTCGTCGCAGTCGTTCAAGACGGCGGACGCCAACGTGCGCTGCCGCTACACCCCGTCCGGCAGCGGCCGGCGGGCGACGATGCGCTGCGACGTGATCCGCACCCGCCGCGGCGTCCGCGTGGCGGGGCGGTTCACGCCCGTGGGCCGGGCCGCGATCTTCACGCCGCGTGACGCCGTGCCGGCCGTCCCCGCACGGACGGTGCGCAACGGGGACACCGTCGCCGTCGGCGCGTTCCGCTGCACCGTCTCGGACCGGGTGATGGTGTGCATGAGCATCCGGAGCCCGTACGGGTTCGCGGTGGGCAGGGAGCAGCAGGCTCCGCTGGCCCGCCGGGGGTGACGCGCACCCGGGCGTCCGGCCCGGGAGCGCGTCAGGATGGGCGCATGCTGCTCGCCCGCCTGGTGGACACCTCGACGCGCGTGGCCGCGACGTCATCGCGGCGGGCGAAGGTGGCCCTGCTGGCCGAGGCGGTGCGGGCGATGGATCCGGGGGAGGTCCCGGCGGGCGTGGCCCTGCTGGCGGGGGAGCCGCGGCAGCGGCAGACCGGGGTGGGATGGGCCGGCGCCCGGGAGGTGTCCGCGCCGCCCGCGTCGGAGCCCACCCTCACCGTCGCCGGGCTCGACCGGGCGTTCGAGGAGCTCGCGGCCCTCGCCGGCCGGGGCTCGCAGCTGGCGCGCCGTGAGCGCCTGGGCGCGGTGCTGGCCGCGGCGACCCCTCCGGAGCAGGAGTTCGTGCGGGCGGTGCTGGCCGGCGGGGTGCGCCAGGGCGCGCTGCGCGGGCTGGTGACCGATGCCGTCGCGGCCGCCGCGGACGTGCCGGCCGACGCCGTGCGTCGCGCGCTCATGCTGCGCGGGGATCTGGGCGAGGTGGCCACGGTGGCGCTCGTCTCCGGCGCCGCGGGCCTGGCGGGCCTGGGGTTGCGGGTGGGGACGCCGCTGCTGCCGATGCTCGCCGCGCCGGCGGCGGACCCCGGCGCGGCGATCGCCGGGATGGCGGGGGCGGCCGTGGAGTGGAAGCTGGACGGCGTGCGGATCCAGGTCCACCGCGACGGCACCGACGTCGCGGTGTTCACGCGGAGCCTGGACGACATCACCGCCCGGGTGCCGGAGATCGTCGCGGCGGCCCGGGGCCTGCCGGTGCGCTCGGCGGTGCTCGACGGGGAGGCGATCCTGCTGCGGCCCGACGGCCGTCCCGAGCGGTTCCAGGTGACGGGTGCCCGCGTCGCGAGCCGCGCCGCCGGCCCCGCGCTCACCACCGTCCTGTTCGACGTACTGCACCTGGACGGCGAGGACCTGCTGGACCGGCCGGGGGCCCGGCGCCACGCAGCGCTGGCGGAGGCCGTTCCCGAGGCCCTGCGGATGCCGCGGGCCGAGGCGGCCTCCGCGGCGGACGTGGCGGCCATGCTCGCGGATGCCCTGGGCCACGGGCACGAGGGCGTGGTGGTGAAGGACACCGCCGCTCCGTACGAGGCCGGTCGCCGCGGCGCCGCATGGCGGAAGGTCAAGCCCGTGCACACCCTGGATCTGGTGGTGCTGGCGGCCGAATGGGGCTCGGGGCGGCGCACCGGGTTCCTGTCGAACCTGCACCTGGGCGCCCGCGACGCGGTGAACGGCGGGTTCGTGATGCTGGGCAAGACGTTCAAGGGCCTCACCGACGCGACCCTCGAGTGGCAGACCGCGGAGCTGCTGGCCCGCGAGACCGGGCGCGACCGGTACACCGTGCACGTCCGCCCGGAGCTGGTGGTGGAGATCGCGTTCGACGGCGTCCAGACCAGCCGCCGGTACCCGGCGCCCGCGTGGTGGGCTACCGGCCCGACAAGTCCCCCGCCGAGGCGGACACCGTGGCGACCGTGCTCGCGCTCCACGCCGCCGGCTGACCCCGGGCCGGCGCGGACGCCCGGATCAGGGGGTCTTGGCCGGCTTCCCGCCGTCGCCGAGGGCGTCGGCCACGCCGTCGGCGGCGATCGCCGCCACCCACACGATCACCGTGGACATCACCCAGGTGCCGATGCCCTCGATGTTGATGCCGTCGGAGACCAGGTCGGTCACCAGCAGCGTCACCCAGGTCACGATGAGCCCGGTGGCCCAGTAGACCTCCCGGGCGTGCTGCCGCACGAGCGACTCCACCAGGGGCTTCGCGACCAGCGAGACCAGGGTGAAGATGACCACCACGATCGGGAACCCGAGCGTGGAGACCGTGAAGCGGTCGAAGATGAGGGCCGCCACCAGCAGGGCGACGGCGCTGCTGGCCAGCATGAGGCCGGCGCGCTGGGCGTAGTTCATGCGCCCAACCTATGCGCGCCGGCCCTCCGGCTCAACCGCCATCTCAGTCGAAGCGCACCCATCCGGTGGTCGCGAGGGTGTTCAGGTCGCTGGTCTTCACACCGGCCTCGGAGATCGTGAGCAGCTTGCCGCCCACCACCACCGATCGCCGGATGTTGCCCTGCCAGCCGTCCTTGCCGGGGTGGGTCACCGATCCGGCCCGGGTGATGCCGCCCGCCCGGCTCACGCGGACGCCCACCGCCTCGGCGCCCCAGTTGCCCGACTCCCAGGAGTTCACCGGCAGCACGGCGAGCCGGGTGGGCGCCCAGTAGAGGAACGCGTGGTGGTCGCCCTCGGCCTCCGACCAGCCCTTCGCCAGGTGCTGCACCGCCAGGCGCCTGGGGGACGCCGGGTTGGAGACGTCGAACAGCGACACCTGGGTGCCCTTCACGCGCCCGTTCTCGTCGGCGTCCTGCCCCACACCCAGCAGCAGGTCCTCACCCACCGGGTGCAGGTAGGCCGAGTAGCCCGGGATCTTGAGCTCGCCCTTCACCACCGGCCGGGCCGGGTCGGAGACGTCCACCACGTACAGCGGGTCGACCTGCCGGAACGTCACCACGTAGCCGGTGTCGCCGATGAACCGGACGGCGTAGATGCGCTCACCCTTGCCGAGCCCGTTGACCTGGCCCACCCTGGCGAGCCTGCCGTCCTGCTCGCGCAGCGTGGTGACCTGGCTCTGGCTGGCGCTGATCTGCTGCCCGCCGCTGCTCCACATGGGCTCGTCGGTGCTCGCCACGCGCAGCACGCCGTCCTGCTCGGACATCGACCACTGGCTCATCAGGAAGCCGGGGACGCGGCCGCTGGCGCGATAGCGGGTGGCGGTGCGGGAGGTCACCTCGAAGCGGTGGATCTGGGTGCTGGAGCCCTGCGGCACGTCCTTCTCGCCGGAGAGCACCGCGGGATCCATCCAGCGCGGGGTGGTGACGTAGATCGAGGTCTTCGACCCGTAGACGATGTCGCCGTCGGTGAGGACCGCGTCGCGGTCCACCGGGTCGAGCCCCTTGGACGGGTCGATGGTGAGCACGGCGAGGGTGCCGAGCCCGGAGAACTGGGTGGGGTACCGCACGTCGCGGCAGCGCACCGCGCGCCTGACCGGCGAGGCGTCCTGGCCGGCCTTCTGGGTGGTGTAGACCGGCAGCCAGCTGTTGACCGGCATGGCGTTCACCGCCGCCCGGTTGGCGGCCGTCGCCACCGCCTCGGCGGTGGGGCCGCCCGTCGCGGGGTAGACCATGCCCACCACGTCGGGGCTGGATGAGATGACCAGGCGCACCGCGCCGTCGGCCTCGCGGGCGGCCAGGTACCGGCCCTCCAGGCGCATGGTCTCCAGGACGCGCATGGCGCCGGGGTTGCTCACGTCGATGAGCCGCACGACGGTGCCCTGGAAGTAGGGCATCGCGCCGGGGGCGATGGGCGCGACGGCGATGCCCGGCGCCGGGGCGCCGCCCGTGGCGTCGCCCTCGCCGGGCGCGGGCGCCACGGACACGGCCGGCATGGGCGTGGGCATGGGGCCCACGCCGCTGGAGATCACCACGAGCCGGTTCCCGGTGAGCAGCAGCTGCGCGTCACCGTAGAGCTCGTCGAGCTTCAGGGTGCCCACCGGCCGGGTGGCGCCACCGGACACCGACAGCGCCCGCACGACGCCGTTGCCGGCGACGAACATGGTGCGGCCGTTGGTCTTGACGATGTCGGGCTCGTCCACGCCCTCCTCCTGCACGTTGGTGCCGGAGTAGTCGACGCCCGCCGTGCCGCCGCCGTCGGTGGCGGGCGCCGCGGGGCTGGCCACCGACGGAAGGGGGGCGGGAAGGCTCGTCACCGGCATCGGCGCGCCGCGCTCGTCGATGGCGATCCCGCCGCCGCCGTACCCCGCGAGGCCGTAGGGACCCACGAGCGCCGCGGCCCGGGCGCGGGTGTAGGCCTGCAGCCGCGCGCAGCTGTCGAAGCCCACCAGGCGGTCCTTCGCCACCGCGGCCTTGGGTGCCGCCCGCTTCGCGGTCTCCCCGGTCGCGCCCAGCACGATGCCCGTGGCGCACACGCCGCACAGCGCCGCCATGCCGGCGAACTTCAGCCCCTTGGTACGCACCGCGGTCCTCCTGGAGTCGGGTCCACGCCGTCCTCAGCGCGGGACGGCATCAACAGTACGTCGCGGCCTCCGGATCGGTCACCGCCCGAAGGTCCAGCCCGCGGATCCGCTCAGGACCGCCCCCGGCCGGCCGTGGTGCGGGCATCGCGCAACGACCCGGGCGCGGTCGCCCGCGCATCGGAGGGTGCGGACCATGCGGACGGCGCCCCGGCGAGCCGGGACGCCGTCCACGGTCCGGTCGCTAGGAGACCGTGGTCTCCGCGGTCGCGGCGGCCTTCATGGCGCGCTCGACGCTGTCCACGTCGCGGACGGCGCCGGTGTCGGCCGAGGTCGCCATGGCCGCGTACGCGCGCAGCGCGGGCGAGACCGCGCGCTCGCGGTCGGCCGGGAAGTACCCGCCCGACTCCTCCAGCCGCTCGCGGCGGGCGTCCAGCTCGTCCTGCGGCACGTCCAGCGTGATCGACCGGGCCGGGATGTCGATGTCGATCATGTCCCCGGTCTCCACCAGCGCGATGGTGCCGCCGGAGGCCGCCTCCGGGGAGACGTGCCCGATGGACAGGCCCGAGGTGCCACCCGAGAACCGGCCGTCGGTGATGAGCGCGCAGGCCTTCCCCAGCCCCTTCCCCTTGAGGTAGGAGGTGGGGTAGAGCATCTCCTGCATGCCCGGCCCGCCGCGCGGGCCCTCGTACCGGATGACGACGACGTCGCCCTCCTTCACCCCGCCGTTGAGGATGATCCCCACGGCGGCCTCCTGGGACTCGACGACCACGGCCGGTCCGCGGAACCGCAGGATCGACTCGTCGACGCCGGCGGTCTTCACCACGCAGCCCCGCTCGGCGAGGTTGCCGTAGAGGATCGCCAGGCCGCCGTCGGTGGAGTGGGCGTGCGCCAGGTCGCGGATGCAGCCGTCCGCGGCGTCGGTGTCCAGCGACTCCCACCGTTCGGACTGGGAGAACGCGGTCGCGGACCGCACGCACCCGGGGGCCGCGTGGAACATCTCGATGGCCTCCGGCGACGGGGAACCGCTGCGGATGTCCCAGGCGCCGAGCCATTCCTCGACGCTGCGCGAGTGCACGGTGGTGACGTCGTCGTTGAACAGGCCGCCGCGGCGCAGCTCGCCGAGGATGGCCGGGATGCCGCCCGCCCGGTGGACGTCCTCCATGAGGTACGTGCCGTTGGGCGCCACCTTGGTGAGGCACGGGACGTTCCGGGAGATGGCGTCGATGTCGCGCATCGTGAAGTCCAGCTCCGCCTCGTGGGCGGCGGCGAGCACGTGCAGGATGGTGTTGGTGGACCCGCCCATCGCGACGTCCAGGGCGATGGCGTTCTCGAACGCGGACCGTGAGGCGACCGACCGCGGCAGGACCGAGGCGTCGTCCTCCTCGTACCAGCGCCGGGTGATCTCCACGACCGCCCGACCGGCGGCCTCGTAGAGCTCCTTGCGCGCGGTGTGCGTGGCGAGCACCGATCCGTTGCCCGGCAGCGCCAGGCCCAGGGCCTCGGTGAGGCAGTTCATCGAGTTGGCGGTGAACATTCCGGAGCACGACCCGCAGGTCGGGCACGCGGACTCCTCGAGGATCGCGATGTCCGCGTCGGACACCTCGTCGGCGACGGCGTCGGCGATGGCGGTGATGAGGTTGACGCGCTTGCGCACGGTGCCGTCCACCAGAACGGCGGTGCCGCCCTCCATGGGGCCGCCGGACACGAACACCGCCGGGATGTTGAGCCGCAGGGCGGCGTTCAGCATCCCCGGGGTGATCTTGTCGCAGTTGGAGATGCAGACCACGGCGTCGGCGCAGTGCGCCTGGACCATGTACTCGACGCTGTCGGCGATGAGGTCGCGCGAGGGCAGCGAGTAGAGCATCCCGCCGTGGCCCATCGCGATGCCGTCGTCCACGGCGATCGTGTTGAACTCGCGGGGGATGCCGCCGGCGGCCTTGATGGCGGCGGCCACGATCTCACCGACGGGCTTCAGGTGGGTGTGGCCGGGGACGAACTGCGTGTAGGAGTTCGCGACGGCGATGATCGGCTTCCCGAAGTCCTCGCGCTCCACGCCGGCGGCGCGGAGCAGGGCGCGGGCGCCGGCCATGTTCCGGCCGTGCGTGACGGTGCGGGATCTGAGAGCAGGCATGCCCACAGGGTAACCGCTCCCGCCGGTTCCGTCCTCCCGGTACGGGGTCTCAGCCCGGCCGGCGCGCCACCGCGTAGAGCTTGCAGAAGGTGTACGTGAAGCCCCGCGGGCCGGAGGCGGCGCGCATGGCGGCGTCCAGGCGCGCGCCCAGGTCCTCCAGCTCGTCCGCCGGGATGTCGGCCGGGGTGACGTGGCTGGCGACCACCCGCATGCGCTCCATGTAGGCCTCGGGGGTGCTGTGCCGCAGACGCTTCTCGATCCAGATGTCGAGCGGCTCCAGGCCGGCGTCCACCAGGTAGGTCTCCATCTGGTCCACGTCGCGCTGCGCGAAGTCGAAGGCCGCGTCCCACTCCAGCGGGGGCGGCGGGTCCAGGGTGCGCAGCACGTCGCGGAACTCGTGCTCGCCGCCGGCCCCGGAGCACAGGACGCCCAGCACGCCGCCCGGGGCGAGCGCCCGCGCCATCTCGCGCGCCGCGCCGGCCTTGTCGGGGAACCAGTGCATGGCCATCGTGGACACGACCGCGTCGTAGGCGCCGGCCTCCACGCCCATGTCCATCACGCCGGCGGTCCGCAGGTCCAGCTCCACGTCCTTCAGCTCGGCGGCCTTCTCGCGGAAGACCTCCAGCATGCCCGCGGCCGGGTCGGCGCCCGTGATGTGGGTGATGCCGGGGAACCGCTCCTTCATCGCCATCGACGCCCAGCCGGTGCCGCACCCCACGTCCAGGATGCGCCGGTGGTCGCCCGGCGGCAGCGACATGACCAGCCGCCACGCGCCCTGGATGTTGTGGCGCACGGTGGCGTCGTAGTCGCGGGCGGTGCTCGTGAAGCCCTCGGCGACGCCCTGGCTGGCGTCGTAGACGTGCAGCTCGCTCATGTTTCCCCCGGTCGGTCGTGCGCCGCGGCCGTGCGGCCCCGCCAGGATCGCACAGGAACCGGCGGCTGCGTACGCCGTACCGGCCGCTCGCGGCCTTCGACGGGTGGCGGAGATCCCGCAGCGGTCCCGGGTGCGACCGCGCTTCCCCCGCCGCCCCCGGGGGGTCAGGCTTCGCGGATGGGCGCGCGTGGGATCTCCGGAGCGGCGGTGGCCGGCATCGCCGCGGCGTCGGCGCTGGTGCCGCTCAACTCGTCGATGGTGACGCTGGCGCTCCTGGACGTGGAGGCCGACCTGGGTGTTCCGGTGAGCCGCGCGGTGTGGCTGGTGACCGGCTACCTGGCCGTGATGGCGGTGGCGCAGCCGCTGGGCGGCCGCATCGGGGACCTCGCCGGGCACCGGCGAACGTTCATGGCGGGATTCGCCGCGTTCCTGCTGTGCTCGCTGGCAGCGGCCGTCGCCCCGGGGTTCGGCGTCCTGGTGGCGGCCCGCGCGGGGCAGGCGGTGTCCGGCGCCCTGATGCTGCCGAGCGTCTCGGCGATCATCCGCAACGGCGTCCACCCGTCCCGGCGCGGCCATGCGTTCGGGATGCTGGCGACGGCGCTCGCGCTGTCGGCGGCCGTGGGCCCGGTGGTGGGCGGCCTGGTGGTGGGAGCCGCCGGATGGCGCGCGGTGTTCCTGGTGTCGGTGCCCCTGGGGCTCCTGGCGCTGCCGGTGCTGCTGCGCCTGCCGCGCGGGCCGGAGGCTGCGCAGCCCGGTGGGCGGTCGCGCGGCCGCGGCGCCGCGTCGGTGCTGCTGCGCCGGCCGTTCGCGCTGGCCTCCTCGGCGATCCTGCTGCACAACCTGGCGCTCTACACCGTGCTGCTGGCGGTCCCGGTGGTCGCGACGACCCGTCTGGGGCTGGGTGCGGGCCCGGCCGGCGCGCTGGCCGGTGCGATGACCGCCGGCGTGCTGCTGGGGTCGCTGCGCGGCGGGCGCCTCAGCGACCGCCACGGGCGGCGCCGGCCCGCGTTCATCGGCGGTGTGGTGGCCGCCGCCGGCGGGGCTCCCCTGCCGTACGTCGCCGCCCACCCGTCGGTGGCGGCGGCCCTGCCGGCCCTGCTGCTGCTCGGCGTGGGGATCGGGCTGGCCGGCCCGGCGCTGCAGGCGGCGGCGCTGGACGCGGCGCCGGCGGACGCTGCGGCGGTCGCCGGCGGCCTCTACCTGTCGGCACGGTACGTGGGCGGCATCGCCGCGGGCCTGCTGGGCTCGGCCCTGCTGGCCGGCGGGCACGAGGCCGGGATGCTGGCCGTCGCGGCCGCCGCGGCGTGCCTCTCGGCCCTGGCCGCCTGGGGGCTGCCCGCCGGCCGCGCGTGGACCGACCCCGCCGAGGGGCGGTCAGCCGCCTGAGGCGGCTCGGGCGAACCCGGCGGCGGCGGGCTTGCGCGCGCCCGTCTCGTCCAGCAGGCCGCTGGACCACTCGAGGTGGTCCTGCAGCAGATACCAGACGAACACGGTGATCCGCGGATTCGCCCGCACCCGCCGGACGGCGTCGTCGAGCATCTCGGCCTGCTGCTCCGGGGTCACGAAGAACGGGTAGTTGCTCACCGCCCGAGTGCCCACGCCGAACTCGGTGAGCCACACCGGCACGTCGCGCAGGTACCCGGCGTCCAGCTCGCGCTCCAGCACCTCCAGGTTGTAGAGGTCCACGTAGCTGGCGTTCGGGTTGTTCGTCGTTCGCGGCGGGGTGATGGGGTACGGGTGGTGCGCGTAGGCGTCCATCGGCGGCTGCAGGTCGTTCAGCGCGCGCACGAACTCCTGGGGCGGCACGCGTGATGCGGTGTCGGCCGGCTCGCGGTTCCCGGCGGGCGCCGTGACGCCGCCGGCGACCACCGCGCCCGGATCGGCCGCCTTGATCCCGCGGTACATGGCCGTCGCCATCGCGGCGTACGTGCCGGGCGACGCGGCCGCCCACCCGTTGCCGCGGCGGACGTACTGAGGTCGCAGGAACAACGGGATGTTCGGCTCGTTCCAGGCCTCCCAGCGGCGCACGCCGCGGGGCGCGTAGCGGCGGGCCGCCGCCTCCGCGAACGCCCCGGCGTCGGCGGCGTCACGGGGGCGCCGTCCCCATTCGGGGAACCTGGGGTCGTCGCCCGCCGGGTCGGCGGCCCAGCCGGGCGTTCCCCAGATCGTGAACATCACCTCGATGCCGCGGTCCGCCGCGGCGGAGACCACGGCGTCGTAGTGATCCCATCGGTAGGCGGGGTCGGCGGGGTCCCGCGCGTCCGCGGGGCGGGTGGCGGCCACCAGGTCCCAGCGCAGGTCCACCCGCACCAGCCGGGCGCTCAGCCCGTCGGCCAGCGCCAGCCGCGGCCCGGGGTCCACCTCCGGCGCGGCCAGGCGGTCGTCCTGGATGCCGATCCGCAGGCCCGGCGCATCCGGTGGCGCCGGCGCGTCGTCGCCACCGCATCCGACCAGACCGCCCAGCGCGAGCGCCACCAGCAGGGCGGCGAGCATGATCGGTCGGCGCGGCATCGGGGGGCCAGCCTAGCCGCGCCCCGCGCGCCGGTCGCCCCGCGCAGGTGGCCCGGAATGGCGCGACGATCGCGCCCCGTCCGGGTTTCCGCACCCCGGTGCGGACGCGTGCGCCGAAAACGGACGGAATGGTCTGGCGTGGCCTTCAAGAACGCTCATGGCCACGGCGATCTAGGGCCCACGACGCCGGTTCGTCGGGCGTCCAGGGGACGATCAGGGAGATGAACATGGATGTGGCCATCGAATCTCGTCAGGGCTCGGGTTCCCATGGGGTGGACCCGGAGACCCGGATGCGGATGGCGGGCATCACGCAGGAATCGATCGCCGCGATGCGGGAGGCCGCTCCGCTGCTGCAGGCGAACGTGGACAGCATCGTGGCGGCGTTCTACGGGAAGCTCCAGCAGTTCCCGGCCCTGGTGGACATCGCCACGCAGCACAGCAGCGTGGACCGCCTCTCCCGCACGCTGCGCCAGTACGTCCTGGACTTCGCGACCAGTGACTTCGGCCCCGCCCACGTGGAGGCCCGCACCCGGATCGCCGGTGTGCACGACCGCATTGACCTGCCGCTGGACGCCTACATGCTGCAGCTCGAGGTGATCCGCGAGGAGTGGCTGACCATCCTCATGCGGAACCAGCGCGCCGGCCGCAAGGGCGTGAAGCTGTCCCGGCCCGTCGAGGAGTACGTGCGCGCCTTCAACCGCATGCTCGGCTTCGATGCGGCCCTGGTGAGCCTCGTGTTCGTCTCCACCCGCGCCGACCGCGCGCAGGCGGCCATGGACGAGGTGGTCGAGCAGCGCGAGTCGCAGCGCTCGGTGCAGGGTGAGCTCATCCAGCTCGCCACCCAGCTGGCCGCGACCGCCGAGGAGACCTCCGCCGCCGTGCAGGAGATGAGCGCGACCGCCGAGACCGTCGCCGGGCAGGTGGGCGACGCCAGCCTGCAGGGGCGCCACGCCTCGGACACCGCCAACGAGGGCCTGGCCGCCATGGCCGAGGCCGACGGCGCGGTGGCCCGCGTGAGCGGCGCCTCCGAGCGCCTGGCGACCGCCGCAGCCTCCCTGGACGAGAGCTCGGCCCGGATCGGGCAGATCTCGACCGTCCTGGAGGAGACCGCCGGCCAGATCAACCTGCTGGCCCTGAACGCCGCCATCGAGGCTGCCCGGGCCGGTGACGTGGGCCGCGGCTTCGCCGTGGTCGCCGACGAGGTCCGCAAGCTCGCCGAGACGACCCAGCGCCACCTGCAGGACAGCCGCGACGCGGTCGCCCAGATGGGCCAGGCCATCGCCGAGGTCCGCTCCGCGGGTGACACCGCGTCGGCCGAGGTGAGCGCCCTGGGGGACGCAACCGGCGCCGTGCGCGAGCGGTTCACGGACATCACCGGCGCCGTCGCCGGCGCGACGAGCGGCCTGGAGAGCATCGCCGCCGCGTCGCAGGAGGTGGCCGCCGCCGCCGGCGAGACCGGCCGCGCCTCCTCGGAGGTCGCGAACCTGGCGGAGCAGGTGCGCACCATCGCCGAGGGCCTGGTCGACGGCTGACGCAACGTGAACGGCCCGCCCGCGGTGCGCCGCGGACGGGCCGTTCGGTGCTTCAGGAAGTGGCGAGACCCAGACTCGAACTGGGGACACCACGATTTTCAGTCGTCGGTGTCATTTGTAAGGAATCCCGATGCCCTCGCGCTTCCCGGGTCATGCCCGGGGGCCCCGCACCGTCTCCCGCACCGTTTCGGCACCGGGGAGCCGGTCGAACACGGCCGCCGCGCCGTCGAGCTGGCGGTCTGACAGCCGGTGTGCGTAGACCTGCGCCGTCACCTGCGGGTTCGCGTGCCCCAGCATGTGCGAAACGTCGATGAGCGGGACGCCGGCCGCGAGCATGACGCTCGCCGCCGTGTGCCGGAGCCCGTGGAACGTCACCAGGGGCACGCCGTCGGCGTCGACGAGTCCGGCGCGCTCCATCGTCCGTGCGAGCGCCTGACCGGGGGACCCGGCGTCGAGCAGGGCGCCGCCACGGCCGGGCCACACGGGGCCCGCGGCATCCGCCCCGCTCCGCACGACCGCTTCCTCGAACCATGCGGCGAGCCGCCCCGTGAACGTCTCGGAGATCGCGACGCGCCGGGTGCGCCTGCCCTTCGTGGTCCGTTCGGTCTTCGAGCCGGTGGCCTGCGTGACGTTCCGGCGGACGTGGAGTCGCCGTCCCGCGAGGTCGACGTCGTCCCACCGGAGCCCGATCACTTCGCCGCGCCGGAGTCCCGCCTCACCACCGGCCCGGATCATCGTCTCGATTCGGAGGGTCCGTGCGGCACCGAACAGGGCGGCGAGCTGCTCCATCGTGAGGGTCCGTTCGACGGCCTGCCGTTCGTGGTCGGGGGCCGGCATTCGGAGCCGCGCGGCGGGGTTGTCGGTGAGTCGGCCCCATTCGACCCCGGCGGCGAGGATGCCGCGCAGACTCGCGATGGTGCCGGTCACCATGCGCCGGGTCGGGCTCGCGGCGACGAGGGCGGCGAGGAACCCCTCGACCCGCTCCCGGGTGATGTCCGGGAGCGCCAGGTGCCCGAGCACGGGCGCGATCCTCAGCCGGTAGTCGGTGTCGATGATGCTGATCGTTCGGGGTGCCAGCACCGCGGACTTCGCCCGGAGGTACGTGGCGGCGAGGTCGTTGAGGGTGACGGGGGCGGCGGGCTCCGGGTCATGGACGGGGCGTCCTTCGGCGCGGAGTCGGTGCCGTTCGCGCTTCGCGTCTGTGAGGGCACCGTCGACGGTGACCATCCGTGTCGTGCCGGGGCGGGCCCCGGGGACCTTCACTTGCCACGGGCACCGGCAGCGGCGGCCGGGGCGCTGATCCGTGGTGGATGGGCATGAGACGCGGTGCGTCCGGTAGACGCCGGGTTCGACCCGTTCCCGCCATCCGCGGCGGCCGGTCACCGGGCACCCGTGAGTGCGTCGAGGACACGGCGGGCGGTTCGCTGCTGGGCCCGGTAGTGCTCGGCGAGGTCGGGCCGGTTCGCTCCCCCACCGTCGGCGATGATCTCGGCCCCTTCGACGAGACAGTCGGCGGCGACCCGCGCGAGGTGCAGGGACTGCTCGGCGGTCAGGGGGGCCTCGCGGCCGTAGTCGTCGCCGAGCGACCGGCGGATGCGCTCGCGCTCGGCGATCAGCGTGACGAACCGCGGGTCGTGGTCGTCGACGAGAAACATGGCGGCGACTTCGAGCACCCCCCATCTGGCGACCTGGCGGGCCGCGGTCAGGTCGCCTCCGGTGAGGACTACGTGCGTGGTGAGCATGGCGCTCCCTCCATCTGTCGATGTTGGGGCACGCGGAAGGGGTGCGCGAGGTCGCGCCGCCAGCGGCGGTTAGGCTCGTGTCGCACCGGGGTTTCCTCCCGCGTGCCGGGGCCGGGGCGTTCGCAGCGCCGCCGGCCCACTCAATGTCTGAGCGAGTGTCCCACGGTCGCGCCGCGGGAACCAGCCTCAGTCACAGCCGGTCAAGCGGTGAGGGGCCCGCTATCCCGCCACCAGCCGGCGGGGAGCTGCTCCCCGGTGGACTGCTGGGGGCGGCGCTGCCGCCCCGTTGCGCGGGGGCGGCTCACGGGGGCCGTGTGCGGCCGTCTGGCGGCCTTCAGGGCTTCCTCGTGGGCCAACAGGTCAGCGAGCCTCACAACGGCTTTCCCGGCGATCACGAACCCCCCGGCGTCGTCCATGATGCGGCGTGCCGCCCGGCGGTCCCGAAGTCCGTACCGGGCGAGCACCGCGTCGACGTCGAGCATTTCGGGGGTCATGCTCCCCTCACATGCCGAGCCTTCAGCTTCGCGACTTCGGTGACCGTCGTGTTCGACAGGTAGACCTCGATTTCGAAGGTGACGGTGTCACCGGCCGCCAGCTCGACGGCCTGCACGAACGGCGGCTGTCGGCGCTGCTCGAACCCCATGACGGACGACTCCAGGGTCGACCCGTTCGCTTTCAGGCTGACGAGCCCGTTCACGGCGGTACTGACCATTGGGAGGTACAGCTCGAACACGTAGTAGCCGGGGGAAGGAACGGTGATCGTGCTGGTCGCGGTGTCGAGCATCCGGGCCGTGTCGAACGCTGCGAGTCCGAGCTGCAACTGTTGGGGGGTGCTCGCGACGAACGTCTGAAACGTGGTGCTCTGCGCGAACAGCTCGACGTCGCGGGACTTCCGTCGCGTCTCCAATGCCTGCAAGCGGCGCTCCATGCCGCGGAACCGTTCGAACAGCATGTTGTCGGGGTCACGGGTGATCGACGGCATCAGGGACCTCCATCGTCGGGTTTTCCTCGGCACCGTCGGTGCCCGTGTCTTCTGCTTCGCGGTACGGCCGAACGACGCGGTGAAGGTGCGAAGGGCCGGTCTTCTGCACCTCGACGAAGCCTTCTTCGACGAGTCGTGAGAGGGCGGTACGCACCGCACCCGCGTTCCCGGCGACGGCGATCGCCTGCCGGAGCGGGAGTGGCGAACCGGCGACTTCAAGGTGCCGCGAAACCCGTTCCATAAGGGTCGTGGGCCGGAACGGCGCGTCCGGGTCTGCCTTCTGCGCCGGGACCGTCACCTCGACGCCGATTCCGCCGGCTCCGTCCGGGGTGAACAGCACGCGACGTGCGGCGCTGCGGTCATGGAAACCGGGGCGGTCCTTCGTGACCTTCAGTCGGACGCCGCCGGCCGTCTCACGGCTCAACCGGGTCCCTTCGGCGGTCACCTTGAACGCGACATCGGTCCATCCGCGCTTCCGTTCGGACCCGACCGGCCAGTCGCCGCGGGTGTCGCGGTCCTTCGCCATGTGGTCGAGCACGAGCACCGTCGCCCCAGCTCGATGGAACGGGTCGAGCACGGCGGCGACGAACCGGTTCACGTCGTCGCCGGAGTTCCCGGACAGTCCGAGCATGGGGAACGCGGGGCCCCACGCGTCGAGCACCACCAGGGCGGTCCCCATAGCCAGTCCCGCCAGTGCGGCGGTGCCGTCCTTCCCGGGGTCGTCGTCCGGCGCGATGTAGTCGATCAGCTCGACCGGGACGTCGCCGCCGATGGCGCGGAACCGTTCGAGCAGCACGCCGGCCCCCATCCCGTCGGTGTCGATCCAGACGACCCGGCCGCCGTGACGCATGACGTCGGCGGCGACCGCCAGGGCGATCCACGACTTCAGGGTTTCCGGTTCCCCGTAGAGCAGGTGCCGTCGGCCCCGGTAGACGAGGAATGACCCGTCGGCGGCGGGGAGCAGCTCCGGCGGGGTGACGGCCGCGGCAGCGGCAGCAGCGTCCGCGAGGGGCCGGGGTGCCCACGAGCTGCCCGGGGTGTCCCCGGGGTCCGTGGTGGGTTCCTCGGCGGACGGGTAGCTCGCGACACTCGCGGCGATCCTGTCGACCTCAGCGTCGTCGAGCGGGGGGACGCACCTCGCGGCGTTCTCGGCGCGGAGGGCGGCGCGGATCGCCGCTTCGCTCATGCCACGGCGGCGCATCGTGCCGGCGAGGCTCGTGAGCGCGGCATTCCGGCCGCCTTCGCCGATCGGTGCCCCCGTCGAATCCGGCACGGGCCCCGTCGAACGGGACCGTTTGAACGCTTCGACCAGGACGCGCGGCATCGCGGGCAGCGGCCCGGCGGGCACCGTGAAAACGGTCACGGGTCCACCAGCTCACCGCCGAGCAGCTCGCGCAGCGCCAGGTCGCCGCGCCACACCTTCTCCGACAGGTGCCGCATCCAGTCCGCCATACCGTCGCCGGACAGCTCGCGCACGGGGATCTCGTAGCCACGGAACCCGTGGTCACGGCAAACCAGCCGGGCCCGGGACGTGCGGCCAGTGGGGTACCCCCACCCGCGGGAACCGGTGATCTGCACGAACCGTGCGGGGCGCGTGCATTTCTCGCACCGCAGCTTCCCGCCGGCCGTGCGGCCGGGACGAATAGACATCTGCGAACTCCGTTCGGTGAGGCGACCCGGTACGTCGCCGGTTCAGGGGTGAGGGGGCCGCGCACGAACCCGGAGATCGAAAGTTCGTGCGCAGCCGCGCCCTCGCGGACGCCTTACCGAAGGGCATCCGCTCACCGACCGAAGAGAGGGTGTCGGCCGGCGAGATCGTGGAAGGGGCCCCTACCGCCCCTCCCTGGGATTCGCGACGAAGCAGGGAGGGGTTTCGGGGGGTTGTGCGGGTGTCGTCGATGGCGCACCGCGACCCGCTCGCGGCCTACAGAGGGCGAAAGTACCCTCGCGCCGTTTACGCGCTCGAACGACGCACGCGGACGCCCGGTGAAGGGGCCGGGCGAACCTTCACGGCTACGCGGTCGGGGCGACCTGCGGATAGCCGCGGAGCACGACGGCGCTGTAGATCCCGCCGGTCGACGGACTGCCGGTCACCGTCACGACGGCTCGCAGGTAACGCTTCGTGCCGCGGTAGCCAACGGTCTGCACCGTGTTCGCGGCGAGCGCCGACAGGGTGCCGACCAGGTCGCCGGCCGCCACGTCCGTGTAACCGGAGCCCAACACGTCGGACTCCTGAAGCTTCGGGGTGTGCGTCCCGTCGGTGATCGCCGCCGGAGTGAAGGTGACCATCGCGGCCTGATAGCCGCGGAGGTCCACGCCGGTTCCGTTCGTGCTGGTGGTGCGGGCCGCCGCCGGGGCGACCGACACGACCGGGGACAGGGTCTGCGAAATGTCCTTCAGCATGAGTGCCCCCTTAGTCCCGGACGCCGGTGATGACGGTGAACGCCTGCTTGCGAGCGAGCGCGACGTCCGCACGGAGCCAAGCGACGATTCCGACCTGAAGCTTGTCCATGTAGACCTCGTTCAGCCGCATCACGCGGATCCCGATGTTCGGCCGGACGCCGATCAGCAGGTTCGACCAGTCGCCGACGAACACGTCGGAACAGTCGGTCGACGAACCCACGGTGAGGCTGTTCGGGATCTGATTCGTGGTGAACCCACGGATCCCGTCGAGGTACTGCGGGCGCTGAAGCGGCTGGTTCGTGGTGTCCTTGAACTTGCCGAACACGGCCTCCGTGGTGCTGTTCCACAGGTAGCCGGTCGGCTCGTGGTTCCGGCCGCGGATCGCGGCGACGGCGTCCACCAGGTCATCCCAGCTCGTCGGGGTCGCACCGTTGCCGGCCCCCAGCTCGTTGATGTCCACGCCCGACGTGTTCTTGATGCCGAGCGGCTCGGAGTCGGTCCCCGCCCCGTACATGGCGGCGTAGTCCAGCTTCAGGGCCAGGGCGGACGTCAGCTCCCGCTCGATCAGGGCCAGGGACGAGGGGGACGCGTCCTCCATCAGCTCCAAGCTCATCTTCACGAGCACCGCGCAAACGCGCGGCTGAAGGGTCACGCGGGAGAACGTCGGGGCGTCCTCCGTCACCGTGGAGTTCTCGGCACGCCACGTCGGCTCGACGCCGTCGTCCATGCGGGGGACGTGCAGGGTGCTCTCGTCCATCGGGAGGGTGCGGGCACCGGCCTGAATCACGCGGGTCGCGTTCCGGACCCGGTCGATCGTCTCCGACGCGAACTCCTCGCCGACGAGGAACCCGCCCTCGGAGCCGACGGCCTCGCCGAGCGCCTTGCTCTCGGCATCCGACAGGTTCTGCCGCTTGCCGGTCGACAGGGCGGCGATGATCGCGCCCGGCCGGAACTCGTCGGTGCGGGAGCCGTTGCTGTCGCGCTGCGGGTAGACGTCCGCCATCTTCTGCTCGGCGGCGAGCAGCTCACCGCGCTTCACGGTGCGGGTCGAGGTCTTCCCGCCGGCCTTCACGGCGATCCCGCCGCCGGCCGCGAACTTCGCCTCGATCTCGTCGAGACGAGCGTGAACGCCCTCCTCGATTGTGGTCTTCACGCCGTCGAGGGCGTCCTTCAGGTCGAACTCGGGCACTAGGCCACCTCACCAATCGTCGGGTCGAGGCGATCCAGACGCCTCTCGATGGACAGCACGTCGCAACGCAACGCGTAGTCGCTTGCGATCCGGTCGGCTCGCATCCAGTTCAGGTATGCGCCGAGGGCTGCGATGCGGGCACGGGTGTAGTCCGCGAACGCGTTCAGCTCGTCGAGGTCAGTCAACCTCTCCTGCCTTTCCGCCCGCGTCCGCGGGCTCGTCGTCGTCGAGCACCGACCAGGGGTCGTCGGCACCAGGGGTCACGTTCATCGCCATGCCGACGGCGGCACGGTCTGAGGGGGTCAATCCGAAGCGGCCGGCCCACCGTTGGAACGACTGCTCGGCGGCGTGCGCGGCGCGAAGCGCCGGGTGCATCACCGTCGATGCCGCCCCCTTCGTGGTGGTGCCGTCCGTGGCGACCTGCTCCATCGCGGCCTTCCAGGTCGCGAGCGCCATCGCCGCCATTTCCAGGGCGGGGAGATCCGTCAGTCGGACGATGCCGGTGCCGTGGAGCGGCTCGGCCAGTGCGTGCCACGCGTACGGCCCCCACTTGTGCCCGGAGAGCATCGGGGGGACGACGTCCAGGTTCGCTTCCGGCGCGAGCGTCAGGACGCCGCTGATGTCGTGCCGGCTCGGCCGGTACGTGCCGTCCGCGATGTGCTGCTCGATCGGTTTGGCTCGTGGCACTGCTCGACCTCCCGGTGAATGGGTTCCTCTACTTCTCTCCCGGGGGTAACCACGCCGGGGCTGGGAGGGATCAGCGGTCGATCCCTCTACCTCTATCCCGGGGGTAACCGCGCCCGATGAGAGTCGTTCCCAAAGTCTTCGGGAGGTTGGCCCGACCGTGGATTTGCCTACCCCCGTCGGAGCAGCCGTTACCCCCTGCGGCCTTGCCCTCCCCCCCGTCAACTTGTGTCCGTTGATGGGTGGCGGTGACCGTGACCGTGACCCCCCTATAGATAGGGGGTCACGCTGGTCACGCTCTCCCGGGTGCCACCCTGCGGACTGTTGGTCACGGTGCGTGACCAGTCGATACGCTTACGGTAACGGTGGTCACGGTTGGCGCGTCTGTCCCTGTGACCTGTCGATATGCTTACGGTCACGCTCCGGCCCGTTTCGGGGCCGTTCAGACCGCCGCCAGGTGGTCGCGTGCCGCCGCCTTTGCGTCTGCGATGAGCTGTTGGATCGCGGCGTCGGTGAGTCCGAGCGCGGCGAGCGAGTCGCGTGCTTTCTCGTCGTCGGCGAGGTGCGCGAGTAGTGCGATCCGGTGGCTCGCCTTCAGCCCGGCGAGCAGCTCACGCAGTTCCCGTGCTTCGGCCGCCCGTGCGTATCCGTCGCGCGGGTCGTGGATCGTGTCGCGGTACAGGTCACCGTCGGGGCCGTCATCGTCGTCCAGCTCGCAGAACGGTTGAGGTGCGTGCAGCGGCTTCTCGTTGGTAGGGGGGTGTCGCCATGCGCCGATGGGGCCGGCTTCGGGGGCGTTAGCGATCGCCCCTTCTCCGTCGAGCAGGAGGGCTACGGTTGGGATGCCGGGGGTGGGTCCCGTGGGGAGATCACCGGGGCGGGCGATGGCGGCAGCGCAAGCCTTGATGTCTTGGCTGATCGCCGGGCCGGTGGGGTGGGTGTGGTCGGCCTTGACGGCGCGCACGGGCTGGACCACGGCGGTGGCAGAGTCGATGCGTCTGACGATGCGGGCCCCTGCGCCGTTGTGGAATGCCTGCTCGTCGCGCGACTCCCCGATGAGGGCCCGGAACAGCCGCTCGCACTTCAGGGGGCTCGTGTCCGTCTTCCTGCCCTGGGACTTCCAGTAGGCGGATGCCCCTTCTCCGACTTCGAGTTCGCATGTGAGCCGGCCGGCGGGCTGGCGCTCGATGACGGTGACCTCCGTTCTCTCGAAGTATCCGTCCCACGGGATTGAATGCCGGTCCTCGACGATGGCGCTGATGCCGACGACGCCCTTTGTGAGTCGGAGGGTGAAGCCGGCTTCGACGAGTTCAGGGATGGTGGCTTCGACGATGGACTTGCCGTGGAGTGCGGCGGCGACGTCCGGCCGGAGTCGGGCGAGGGCGGCGTCGATGAGGGCGTGGCGGCGTTCTTCGCGCTGCCGGCGGGTTTCGGTGCCGACGGCGTTCCATGCGGGGTCGTAGGGGTCGAGCCCGCGGCTTCCGGTTTCGGTGGTGCCGTCGTGTGCGGCGATGAGGGCGGCGGCGCCCCGGTCGGCCTGCTCGGCCCGTTGGGTGGGGCTGAGGGTTCGGCGTGCGTCCCGTAGGGCGTCGTCGGCGACGGCGTCGAGCTGGTTCTGCCGGGTGTCGCCGACGCGGATCCGCGCGGCGAGCTTCTCCCATGCGTCGCGGCGCGCGGACGCGGGGTCGTTCTCGGACATGAGGGGATCTCCGGTGAGCGGTGGTTTGGGGTAGTTCGCGCAACTTCGGGGGACTCGTCCGGGGCGTGGTTCACCATTGGGGTATGGAGAATCCAGTGCGTAACCGGTTGGTTTGGACGGTCGCCGCGGTCGTCGGTGGGGTCCTGTGGTACCGGGGAGAGCTGCGGTCGACCTTGGACTCGGCCGCCGGGCTCGTCGGTGACTACGTGTGGCTCCTGGCGATTGCGCTGATCGGTGTGGCGCTCGCGAGCCCGGGTGCCTATGGGAAGGTGGCCGCGGTCATTCTCGGCGCGTTCATCATCTGGACGGTCGCGGCGCCGGGGCTGTCCCCGACGCTGCGGACACCTGGCGGGCCGTGGGCCCTGTCGTTGTCGGGGAGTCGATCCGGCGATGAGCTGGCGCTACTGAACGTCCTATGCACCAGGAAGGGTGTCGAGGGGAAGGTCGTGAACCTCGGGACGCGGGAGGCGACTCTCGTGATCCGGGTGACGTTCGATGAGGACAGGTGGCGGCATGGCACCGTCGAGAAGTCGGTGCTGCGGTTGGCTCCGAGGTCGCGTCTGGCGTGGGCTGTGAGGAACTCGCCTCGCGCTGTCTCCTTGGAGGGGAGCTGCGATGCCACGATCTCGGCGGCGCGGTTCGCACGGGCCGGGTAGCGCGCGAAGCCCGTACGGGAGGATCGCGGGCCTTTCGCGTGGGGAGTACGGGTGCGGGGCCGAGCTTGTGTGCGCCGGTGTCGGGGCGCACTTGTGTTAGGTGTGAGGGTGGGAGGTGCTGCTCAACGCGCGTCCCGCCCCGATCGCGGGCATAGCTCCGCATAGGGACGGGGGGGAGGGTTCTCGCGTCTCTCACCCGGCGGCGTCAACCCCTGGGGGATCCGGCGCGGACGCATGGTTGCGCCATATCGCGTTTCCAGTCAACCCCGCACCGTCTCCCGCACCGTCTCGGACGGATAGGGGACGTCCCGCACCGCCCCGGAACGCAAAAAGCCCCCCCGGGCGTTTGCACGCTCGGAGGGGCTAGAACCGCTTTGCTATGGGTGTTTCAGGGAGTGGCGGGACCCAGACTCGAACTGGGGACACCACGATTTTCAGTCGTGTGCTCTACCAACTGAGCTATCCCGCCGGGGCCCAGAACGGTAGGCGCCGTGAAGCGCCGATTCAACCCTGCGCGGTCACCCGCCGCCCGGTTCAGGGTCGGTGAAGCGGGCGGTCGGCGGGGTGCGACGCTGCCATACTCGCCACCTATGGCGAGCCGCGGGCACATCCTGGTGGTGGACGACGAGCGGGCGATCCGTCGCCTCCTGCGCATGTACCTCACCGATGCCGGCTACACCGTCACCGAGGCCGCCGACGGCAGCGAGGCGCTCGACCAGGTGCGCCGCGGGGGCATCGACCTGGTGCTGCTGGACCTCATGCTCCCCGAGGTCGACGGCTTCGAGGTGACCCGCCGCCTCCGGGAGATCGCGAGCATCCCGGTGATCATGGTGACCGCCCGCAGCGAGGAGGCCCACCGCGTGACGGGCCTGGAGCTGGGCGCCGACGACTACGTCACCAAGCCGTTCTCGCCCATCGAGGTGGTCGCCCGCGTGAAGGCGGTGCTGCGCCGCACCACCGGTGAGCCGGAGGCCCAGCGGGTGCTGTCCTTCGGCGACATCGAGATCGAGCCGGCCTCGCGGCAGGTCACCAAGGACGGGGCGGAGGTGGAGCTCACCCGCCTGGAGTTCGACCTGCTGGCCGAGCTGGCCGCCCATCCCCGCGTGGTCTACACCCGGGAACGGCTGCTGGAGAAGGTGTGGGGCTACCAGTCCCCGGTGGGCGCCAAGACCGTGGACGTCCACGTGGCGAACCTGCGCCGCAAGCTCGGTGACGACCTCGGGATCGTCGCGGTGCGCGGGGTGGGCTACAAGCTGGAGCCCGGGCGGTGAGCGAACCGCGGGCGCTGCTGTCGCGCCTGCGCCCGCGCACGTTCCGGGCGTGGACCGCGCTCGGCATCATCGGCTCCCTCGCGGTGATCTTCGTCGCGCAGGCGGTGCTGTCGCAGCTGCTCAACGACCGCGCCAAGCACGAGGTCGAGCGGACCCTGGGCGACCAGGCCCGGGCGGTGCTCACCGAGGTGCTCGCCGTCGAGCCGGAGGACCGCGACAGCGCGGCCAAGCGCGCCGCCGACCTGCTCCCCGACACCCGGGTCCAGGTGCGCGACGGGGGGAACACCGTCTACTGGAGCCGGCCCAGCGGCGCCACCTACGCCACGGGTGTCGCCAGCCGCGGGCGCATCCAGGTGACCCTGGAGCGCGTGGACCCCATCAGCACCGTCGACCGGGGCCTCATCTTCACCGTCACCGCCATCGGGTTCGGCGTCGCCGCCCTGGTGGTGTGGCTGGTCTCGGGCGGCCTCGCGCTCCGGCTGCGATCGCGCCTCAACGAGCTGTCGGTCTCGGCGGACCGCGTGGCCGAGGGCCATCTGGAGCAGCGGGCGCGCGTGACCGACGACGAGGTGGGCCGCCTCGCGGAGACCTTCAACCGCATGGCCGCCCGGCTGCAGCACGACGAGGCGCGGCAGCGTGACTTCCTGGCCGACGTCGCGCACGAGCTGCGCACGCCGGTCACCGCGATCGAGGGCTTCGCGTGCGCCCTGGAGGACGGCACCGCCCGCAGCGACGAGGACCGCCGTGAGGCCGCCACCTTCATCCGCGAGGAGGCCGCCCGGATGCGGGAGCTGGTGCGGGAGCTGCAGGAGCTCACGTGGCTGGACCTGGACCCGCCGGTCCGCGCGGAGCCGGTGGACCTGGCCGAGCTGTGCCGCGACGCCCTCACCCGCCTGCAGGCATCGGCCCGCCGCCGCGGGGTGGAGCTGGTGGGGCCCGAGGGCGTGCTGCCCGCCGTGACCGATCCCGCGCACGTCGGCACGATCCTCTCGAACCTGGTGTCCAACGCCATCAAGGCCACGCCGGAGGGCGGGCGGGTGGAGGTGCGCGCCACCGGCGCCGGCGGCGACGCGGTGCTCACGGTCACCGACACGGGCGTGGGGATCGCCCCGGAGCACCTGCCGTACCTGTTCGACCGCCTGTTCCGGGTCGACGCCTCACGGGTGCGCGGCGAGGACGGCGGGTCCGGGCTGGGGCTGTCGATCGTGAAGCGCCTGGCGATGCTGCTGGGCGGCCGCGTGACCGTGCAGAGCCAGGTGGGCGAGGGCACCACCTTCACCCTCTGGCTGCTGGGCGCCCGCGAGGACGTGCCCCAGCCGGTCCCCGTCCAGGGCGCGGCCGAGTGAGGCGGCTGCTGGTCGCCGCCGCGGCCGGCGGCCTGCTGGCCGCCGGGGCGGGCACCGCCCAGGGCGCGGTGAGCGCCACGATCACGTCGATCCGGGTCATCACCGCCGACACCCGTGTCGCCGCCTCCCCGCCGTACCGCAGGGACCGCGCGTACGCCTACGTGGTGCGGTACCGCATCTCCGGCGAGGGGACGCTGCGCGTGCTGCGGCGCGCGGTGCTGCGCACCTCGGGCGGCACGGTGATCGCCCGCGTCGCCCCGCCCGCCGAAACCGGCGAGGCCGGGGCCTACTTCGCGTCGGCGCGCATTCCGGTGGGCGCGCGCGACCCGCGCACCACCTACGTGCTGGGCTACGTGGTGGAGGTCACCGGGCCCGGCGGCCGCCGCGACCGCGCGGCCCGCCAGATACGGCTGCGGTTCGTCTAGGCCGCCGGCGGGCCGCCCGCGGCCTCCGCCGCCTCGGCGGCCGCCTCCGCCGCCTCACGGCGCTTCCTGCGCTTGCGGCCCGAGTACATGCCGCCGACGATCACCGCGCCCATGAGCGTGTAGGTGATGCCGAACAGGAAGCGGTTCTCGTCGAGGGCCACCATGAAGAGGATCCCGCCGAGCAGGAAGATCCACCCGATGGCGTAGCTGAACAGGACGCCGGTGTTGCTGCTCATCCGAAGTGCCCCTCGATCACCGAGATCACCTCGGGCAGCAGCTCGTCCCAGTCCACGCCGTCCTCCTTGTTCACGCTCACGAAGTTCGAGGTGATGAACACGTTGGTGACGCCGTCGAGGGCGAAGATGGCGGCGCCGAGCGGCGAGTCGGCGGGGTCGGAGCCGGCGCGGAACGTCTCGTTGCGCTTCTCGGTGGCCGGCCGGTCGAGGGTGAACTTGACCGCGTTCGGGTTGGGGGTGCCTTCCGGCGTGACCTGGACCACGTGTCGCTTCCTCCGCTGACTGGGGTTCCCGGTCAGGTTACCGAGCCCGGCCGTCCCGCCCGGTAGCATCCCGCCCCGTGACGACGACCTCTCCGCAGCGCGACCGGCTGCGCACCCTCCTGACGGACCACGCGGTCATCCACGAGTCCGTGGTGCTGTCCTCCGGCAAGCGGTCCAGCTACTACGTGGACGCCGAGGGCGCGGCCCTCGCGGGCGCCCTGTCGTGGGAGGCCCTCGCCCCCGCCGGCCCGAAGGCCGTGGGCGGCCTCACCCTGGGCGCCGACCCGCTGGTGTGCGCGGCCTCCGCCGCCGCATGGGCGGCCGGCGAGCGGGTCACCGGCTTCTTCGTCCGCAAGGAGTCCAAGACCCACGGGCTCCAGCAGTGGATCGAGGGCCCGTTCATCGAGGAGGGCACGCCCGTCGCCGTCGTCGACGACGTCCTCACCTCCGGTGGATCCCTGGCCATCGCCATCCAGAAGGCCCGCCAGGCCGGCGGCGTGGTGGTCGCGGCGCTCGTGGTGATCGACCGCGAGGAGGGCGGCCGGGCGGTCATCGAGGAGCTCCTCGGCGACGCGCCCCTGCACGCCCTGTTCACGGCACAGGAGCTCTTGAACGGCTGATCGCCTCGCCCTGGTCGTGCGCGTGGCGGGGCCCAGTGCCTCGGTGCTGCTGGACGGCCAGGAGCTGGAGGTCCCGATCCTGCCGCGCATCCCCGGCGGCCCGCCCGTGGCCGGCGACGACGTGCGCCTGGCCGAGCGCGGCGACCTGCTGCGCCTCGAGGAGATCCTGGAGCGGCGGACCCTGCTGAGCCGGGGGGAGTTCGGCGGACGCAACCGCTCGCGGCCGCTGGTGGCCAACGCCGACCTGCTGCTGGTGGTCGCGGCCGCGGTGGACCCGCCGTTCCGGCCGCGGCTGGTGGACCGCTACATGGTCGCGGCCGAGCTGGGCGGCATGGAGCCCGCCCTGGCGATCACCAAGCTCGACCTGGTGACCGACCCCACGGAGCTCGACACCCAGCTGGCCGTGTACCGCGACGCCGGGTACCCGGTGGTGGTGGGCACCACCTTCGACCCGGAGTTCGTGGAGCGCATCCGCACGCTGGTGGCCGGGCGCATCACGGCCCTGGCCGGGCACTCGGGCGTCGGCAAGTCGTCCCTCACGCAGGAGCTCACCGGGGTGCACCGCGCCGTGGGCGAGGTGAGCAAGAAGATCGGCAAGGGACGCCACACCACCAGCGACCCGCGGCTGGTGCCGCTCCCCGGCGGGGGCGCGGTGGTGGACACCGCCGGCGTGCGCACCTTCTACCTGCCGCCGATGGACGCCGAGGACGTGGCGGCGGGCTTCCCCGAGATCGTCGCGGCGGCGAAGGACTGTCGATTTCGAGGATGTCGGCACGCGGGTGAGCCGGGCTGCGCCGTCGTCGAGCGCATCCACCCGGATCGGCTGGAGAGCTACCGGCGCCTGTTGGACACCGTGTGACGCCGCGCAACTCCCCATTGGAGCCTTGACCATGCATCGGGCGACCCCGTAGGTTCGTGCGGTGTCGCACGAATCACGTGCGAACGAGAACGCCTGTCTTTGGGAGAAGAGGTTGGAGGAGGACATGACCCACCGCCTGCAGGAGGGAACCGCTCCGCGGTCGCTCAAGTTCCGGTTCCCCCCGCCCGCCGCCGGCGGTGCTCCCACGGGCTGGGAGGCCCTGGAGAAGTGGGTTTCGCCGGGACAGACCCCGTCGGCCGACGCCGGTGCGCCCATCGCATCCGGCGGGCCCAGCGGGAAGACCGGCTGGGAGGCCCTGGAGAAGTGGGTCGGCGCCGCCGGCTCGTCCGCGCCCGCCGCGGCTCCGGCCGCCGAGGCCGCTCCGTCCGGGAAGACCGGCTGGGAGGCGCTTGAGAAGTGGGTGGGCTCCGGCTCGTCCGCGCCCGCCGCGG
>LNFL01000118.1 GCA_001464275.1 Actinobacteria bacterium Ga0077560
CGGCCGCCGAGGCCGCTCCGTCCGGGAAGACCGGTTGGGAGGCGCTTGAGAAGTGGGTCGGTTCGGGCTCCGGCTCGTCCGCCGCGGCTCCGGCCGCCGAGGCCGCTCCGTCCGGGAAGACCGGTTGGGAGGCGCTTGAGAAGTGGGTCGGTTCGGGCTCCGGCTCGTCCGCCGCGGCTCCGGCGGCGTCCGGCCCCAGCGGCAAGACCGGCTGGGAGGCCCTCGACAAGTGGGTCGGGACGGGTGGCGGCACCGCCGCCGGCGCGTCCGCGGCGGCCACCAACGGCAGCGGTGGGGCGGCCGAGAAGGCCTCCGACATCGTCGAGGAGATCGCCGAGAAGGCCGAGGAGGCCCTCAAGGCCGTCTCGGGTGCCGCTGCAGAGGCCTCGGAGCGCGTCGGCCAGGCCGCCAAGGGCGGCGGCGGCATGATGGGCTTCCTCCGCCGGCTCTTCGGCGGCAAGTAGCGACACGGTTCGCGTACCGGCCGGCGTTCAGCCGGCCGGTACCGGCACCGCGCGGGATGCCGAGGGCGTAGGCTCCCGGCGTCCGTTGACGTTGACGGGACACGTCCCGGCCCAGGCGGTCCCGCCGTTCCCATGGGGAGCCCGTGTACGCGCTCAACTTCTACTCGCCCCTGTTCGTCGATCAGCTCCGCAAGGGGCGCAAGACGGCCACCATCCGGCTCGGCGACAAGAGCCACAAGTACAAGAAGGGCGAACTGCTGTGGGTCACCGTCGGCCACCGCCACGGTCCCAAGCAGCGCATCTTCACGGCCATGATCGACCAGGTCGACGTGAAGCCCATCCGGGAGCTCAGCCAGCGCGACATCGAGCGCGACAACCCGGAGTTCCGCCTGGTGGAGGACACCATCCAGTTCCTCAGCCAGATCTACTCGCGTGACGTGAGCATCGACGACACCGTCTCGGTGGTGCACTTCAGCGAGGTCATCGAGTTCCCGCCGTTCGACTGACCGGCTCCTAGGGCGCGGTCACCGACCGGTCCTCGGCGCTCAGCGACGCCCGCACGGCCGCGGGGTCGTAGATGTCGATGGGTTCACCGCCCACGGCCACCTCCGGGTGGTGGATCCAGGCGTCCACCACCCCGCGCCAGGACGCCGCGAGTTCCCGGGCGCGCCAGCCCAGGCGGGTCCGGAACCCATAGCCGGCGGTCCCGGCACCCACGCCGCCGTCCACGTCGATGCCCGCTGCGCGGCACACCACGATGGTGCGCGCCCGGTGGAAGTCGCTGGACACCACCACCGCGTGGCGCACGCCGAACACGTCGCGGGCCCGCCGGCAGGAGTCCCAGGTGCGTCGGCCCCCGTAGTCCACGGCGATGGCCTCGGGCGGGATGCCGCGGCCGATGGCGGCCCGGCGCATCGCCCCCGGCTCGTTGTACTGCGCCACCGAGTTGTCGCCGGTCATCAGCAGCCGGTCCACGATGCCACGGCGCAGCAGGTCCTCGCCGGCGCGCAGCCGGTCGTCCAGCAGCGGCGAGGGGCGGGTGCCGCCCGGCGCGAGGCCGGCGCCGAAGATGATCGCCACCCGGTGCTCCCCGGCAGCCAGCGGCTGCAGGTCGTCGGCCCCCGCGGTGCCGCGTGCGGCGCCCACCAGCAGCAGCCGGCCGCCGAACAGGGCCAGGCCGATGACCGCCAGGGCGATGAGGATGCGTCGTCGTGCGCGCACCCCTGCTTCTTACAGGCAGGAGGGCCGCTGCGCCTTGCCTGCCGGGTCGGGCTTTGGCAGTCTCTTGGCACTCAACTACCGAGAGTGCCAAAAGGAGGCTGCATGAAGCTCAAGCCGCTCGGTGACCGTCTCGTCGTCCAGGCGATCGAGGCTGAGGAAGTCACGGCCAGTGGGCTGTACCTTCCCGACACCGCCAAGGAGAAGCCGCAGCGCGGCAAGGTGCTGGCCGTTGGTGATGGCCGGTACGAGGACGGCAAGCGCGTCCCGATGCTGGTCGCCGAGGGTGACGAGGTCATCTACAGCAAGTACGGCGGCACCGAGGTGAAGATCGACGGGCAGGACCTCATCATCCTGCGCGAGGCCGACGTTCTGGCGAAGGCGGTCTGATCGTGGCCAAGGAGATTCTCTTCCACGAGGAGGCCCGTCGGGCCCTCGAGCGCGGCGTGAACACCCTCGCCGACGCGGTCAAGGTCACGCTCGGCCCTAAGGGCCGCTACGTCGTCCTGGACAAGCGGTTTGGTGCGCCGACGATCACCAATGATGGTGTGACGATTGCGCGTGAGATTGAGGTTGCGGACCCGTTTGAGAATCAGGGTGCGCAG
>LNFL01000119.1 GCA_001464275.1 Actinobacteria bacterium Ga0077560
TGTTCTCCTGGTTGATCCGGAAGTAGGCCTGCAGGGGGATCTCCACCTGCACGCCCGGCGGAACCCAGATGAACGAGCCGCCCGACCAGACGGCGCTGTTGAGGGCGGCGAGCTTGTTGTCGCCCGGCGGGATCACCGTGGCCCAGTGCTCGCGGAACAGGTCCTCGTGCTCGCGCAGCGCGGTGTCCGTGTCGCAGAAGATGACGCCCTTCTGCTCCAGGTCCTCGCGGATCGAGTGGTAGACGACCTCGCTCTCGTACTGGGCGGAGACGCCGGACAGGTACTTCTGCTCGGCCTCCGGAATGCCCAGGCGGTCGAACGTGTTCTTGATGTCCTCCGGGACCTCGTCCCAGTCACGTCCCTGCTTCTCCGACGCGCGGATGAAGTAGTAGATGTCCTGGAAGTCGATGCCGTCCAGATCCGAGCCCCACGTGGGCATGGGCTTGCGCTCGAAGATCTCGAGGGACCGCAGGCGGAACTTGGTCATCCACTCCGGTTCGTTCTTCAACGCGGAGATCTCGCGCACCACGTCTGCGCTCAGGCCCTTCTTGGGCGTGAAGACCGAGTGGTTCGGGTCGTGCCAGCCGAACTGGTACGGGCCGATGCCCTCGATCTCGGGCGGTGTCTGCGTTGACACGTCGTTCCTCCTGTGGACGTGGGCGCCAGCGTCCTCTAAAGGATATCCGGGTGACCCAAAAGGGGAAGGGGGTTTCGCGAATCCGCCGATCCCCGGTCCGGCACGCCGGATCCCGGTGGTACCCTGACCCATCTGTCGGTTCACGGTGGGACGAGCGAGCGATGAATCCTGACCTGCTCCCGGCATCCGGGCTCAGCAGCGACGAAGCCCAGATCGAGCGCCTTGCGACCGCCCTCGGCGACCCCACGCGCCGCCGGGTGTTCTTCGCCGTGCGCGAGGCCGAGGCCGCGATGTCAAAGGACGACGTGGCCCGGGCGGTGGGGATCGAGCGCCGCCTGGCGGGCTTCCACCTGGACAAGCTCGTCGACCACGGCTTCCTCACCGCCGAGTTCCACCGGCGCTCCGGCCGAACCGGTCCCGGCGCGGGCCGCCCGGCAAAGCACTACCGGCTGGCCGAGCAGGAGCGCGAGGTCGCGCTCCCTGAGCGGCACTACGACCTGCTGGCCTCGCTGCTCCTGAAGGCCGCCACCGACACCTCGGGCCGCTCCAGCGACGAGGTGCTGGAGCAGATCGGCTACGACTTCGGCTATCAGGTGGGGCTCGCCGAGGCCGCCACCGGGCGCACCCGCCCCGGGCAGGAGGGCGTGAACGCGGTGGCCGAGGTGGTGAAGCTGCTGTCCCGCTACGGGTTCGCCGCCCAGAGCGACGGCGAGGGGACCATCCGTGCCTGCGCATGCCCGTTCGAGGAGCTGGCACTCGCCGACCCCGAGCGGATCTGCGGCCTGGACCGCTCCATCTGGAAGGGCATCCTGGCGGCGTTCGACGGCGAGGCGACGCTCAGCGTGGGCGCCACCCGTGCCCGCGGGGACGACGCCTGCGTCGCGGAGATCGTCGGCTCCTAGCCGGCGGGCACGGCCGGGAACCGCCGGGTCGCCAGCACGACGGGCCTCCCCCCGGCGTCGAGGCGCACCGTCCATGCGCCGGCGGGCGGAGCGGCGAGCGCGAGGCGCGCCGTGATCGTGCGTCCCCGCACCACGGGGTTCCGCAGGGTGCGCACGCCGCCGTCGGGGCGGCGGACCCGGACGGTGACGGGCATCGCCGACCCGGGGAGCGCCAGCATCCGCACCACCAGCACCAGCGTGCTGCGCCGCCTGGTGAGCGTGGCCCGCCCGGCGACGCCCTCCGGCGGTGCCGCCACCGTGAGCCGCAGCTCGCGCCGCGGCAGCGGCTCGGAACCGGGCGGCGGGGTCGGCTCGTCGGTGGCCACCAGCACCGCACCGGGGGCGATGCGGGAGGGGAGCCGGAGCCGTCCGCTGAACCGCCCGTCGGGTCCGGCGGTGAGCCGGGCGGTCGCCAGGCGCCGTCCGCGGGGGGTCGTGGCGACCGCGCGGATGGTCGCGGGGCGGCTCGCCACACCCGTCAGGGCGACCCATCCGGTGTGGCGGCTGGCGCGCCATCGGCCCGTGGCGGTGGCCGACACCGTGAGGGCCGGGGGCGCGGCCGGCGTGGGGGCCTGGACGATCACGCGGTCACGCTACCTGGGCCGCCCGCGGACCGGGTGGGCGGTCGTCGCGCCGGCCGGCCGCGCCGGGATACACTCGCCCGCATGACCGGACTGGACGTGCTCGAGGTGCTGGCGGGGCGGGACGCGGGCGCCAGGTTCGCACTCACCGACGGGGCGGCCCGCATCGGCCGCGACCCGGCGGAGTCGGACGTCGTGCTCACCGACCCGCGCGTGTCGCGCCGCCACTGCCGTGTGTGGGTGGAGGGCGGCCTGCTGATGCTCGACGACGCGGGCTCCACCGCCGGGACGCAGGTGAACGGCACCGCCATCAGCCGGGTGACGGCCCTGCGCCGCGGGGACCGCATCACGCTGGGGGCCACCGAGCTCCAGGTGCTGTGGGTGCCCGAGGCCGCGGCCACCATGATCGGCGAGATCCCCGCGGACCTGCTCGCGGCGCCCCCGCCGCCACCTCCGCCCCCGCCCGCTCCGGCCGCCGCGCCGCCGCCTCCGCCTCCGCCTCCGCCCGCCATGGTGGACCTCCCGGACGCCGCGCCCGCCGTCGCCGAGGTGCTCCCTCCGCCGGTCGCCTCGGAGGTGCCGTCCCCCGCGGCACCGGAGCCCGAGGCCGTGCCGGAGCCCGAGGCGGCACCGGAGCCGGTGCCGGATCTGGAGGTGGCGCCGGAACCGGAGCTCCATGCGGCACCGGAGCCTGTGCTGGATCTCGAGGCGGCGCCGGAACCGGAACCGGAGCCCGAGCCCCCGATGCCGCAGGTACACGACGGCGGGACCTCCGAGTTCGCCGGCCCGGACGCGGTCTCCGAGCCACCCGCGGAGGCGGCCTCCGACGCATGGCCGGTCACCCCGGACACGCCGGCGCCGGACCCGCCGGCTCCGGCCTCGGACCCCGCGGGCCTGGTCTCCGAGGTCGCGGCGCCTCCGCCTCCTCCGCCTCCTCCGCCTCCGCCGGCGGGCGAGACGTCCCTGGCCAGCCCGGTGCCTCCGCCTCCGCCGGCTGGCGCGCCGTCCGGCGGCGCACCGCCCCCTCCGCCGCCGCCTCAGGCGCCGAGCGCGCCGGAGGTCTCACCGCAGTGGCAGCCGCCGCCCGGGCCGGAGAAGAAGGGCTTCTTCCGCAAGCTGCGCGGCGGCTGACCGCCGCCGGCTAGGTGGATCCGTAGACGTCCTCGCGGATGCGCTCCCCGACCGTGCGCGCGTCGCGCCAGGCGTAGCTGCCGGGCGCGGCGCGATTCATCGCGTCGCGGATCGTCGCCAGCGCCTCGGCGCGCAGACCACCGGCCGCCAGGCTCAGGGCATGGGCGACCTGTCCGGTCACCGCGGCCTCGCCGCCCTCGCCGCGGGAGAGACGCAGGGTCTGCGCGCCCCGCTCCAGCGCGGCCTCGCCGTCGCCGATCCAGACCAGGGCCTCGGTCTCCAGGCGCATCGACTCGACGTTGCGGTAGCGCTTGTCGGCGCTCGCCACCGTCGCGGCCCGGGCGTGGGCGGCGGCCTCTTCGAGCAGACGGTCGCGGTCGGAGCGCCAAGCCCCGCCGCCCAGCCGCTCGAACAGGATCCCCGCGTGCGTGCGTCGGCAGTACTCCTCGACGTCGTCGACGCCGTCGGCCACCTCCCGTGCGAGGTCGATCACCCGCTCGGCGTCTTCGGGGTCGCCGGCGAGGAGGCTGATTCCGGCGCGATTGTGCAGCAGCCAGAACTCCGCCTCGCCGTCACCGGTCGCCCGCGCGCTGGCCAACCCCTCCTCGACGGCCTGATGCGCGCCGGCGACGTCGTCGGCCAGCGACAGCAGGCCGGAGATGTCGGTGAGCACGAACGCGTGCCCGATGGGGTCGCGCAACGACCGGAACCGCGAGGCCAGGGGCAGCGCGAGCTGGAGCGCGTCGAAATGGCGTCCCAGGTACCCGAGGGCGCGGACCTCATAGGCGGCGGCCCAGCACGCGTCCCGGTCGTTCATCGCCCGCTGCGCGGCGGCGCGGGCATGCCGGAGGGCGGCCAGGGGGCTGCGCTCGACCGTCGCGCGGGCCGCGACCAGGGCGCCGGCGACGGTGTCGGCGGGCTCGGCCTCCTCGGTCACCGAGGTGCCCGGCACCCGGCGATCAGTCCCTGAGGCGGGTCGTTCCGAACAGGTAGACCATGTACATCATCGCCGCGGCCATCCCGACCGCCGCCACCGAGTCGGCCCACAGGCCGTCCGCGATGTAGGTGATCGAGGCGATGGTGATCGCCCCGCCCACGAACAGGAACAGGCAGAAGCCCAGCCAGTTCGCCCATCCCGAGGGCAGGTACTTGCGGTAGCCGACCTGGTCGACCGTGGGCGCGTAGTTCGCTCGCCTGCCGCCGGTCCGCTTCTTCTTGGCGCCTCGTCCCGTCACGGCCGCGAGGGTATCAGAGGCGAACGCGCGTCCCCGGTGGGATAGCCTCGGCGGCATGGACGGCGAGGTCGTGACCGCCGGCGCGCCCGATCCCACCCGGCCGCCCTTCAGCTACCGCCTGCGGACGCGGGTCGAGATCTCGGACACCGACCTCGGCGCGGTCGTCTACTACGCGCGGTATCCGCACTACCTGGATCAGGGCGTCGTGGCGTACCGCCGTCAGCTGGGCATCTCGCCGCTCGGGCCGGAGGGGCACCTGTTCGTGGTGCGCAACATGGAGATCTCCTACCGTTCCTCGGCGCGTTTCGACGAGGTCCTGGACGTGTGGGTCCGCACCTCCGCGCTCGGGCGGACCAGCCACACCATGCACGTGGTGGTCGAGGAGGCCGCCACGGCCACCGTGCGCTGCGAGGAGAACGGCCGGCCCACGCGGGTGCCCGACGACATGGCCGCGGCGATCCGCGCGTTCGAAGGGGACCCGCCGCCACCGTGAGCCGTGTCTGGGGTGAGGATGCGGCGGTCCTCGCCGCCGCCGGCGCCGATGTGGCCGGCCTGACCGCGCTGGAGGACGCGATCCTGGACGGGCTGGCGCTGCCCGACGGCCCCCGCTGGGACGCCCACACGCATCTGGGCACCGACGCCGACGGCCACGCGCTGGACGCCGCGCGGCTGGTGGCCGACATGGACCGGTGGGGGATCGCGGCGTCCGTGGCGTTCCCCGCGAACGAGCCCGGGCCCGACGGCGCGTTCACCGCGGCCAACGACGCGGTGCTGGCCGCGGCGGCCGGGCACCCCGGGCGGATCGTCCCGTTCTGCCGGGTCGCACCGGACACCGGCGCCGGTGCCGCGATCGCGCGGGCCGCCGCGGGCGGTGCGCGGGGGCTGAAGCTGCATCCGGTGGCGCAGGGCTTCGCGCCGGAATCCCCCGAGTGCATCGCGTGCGTACGGCTGGCCACCGAGCTGGGCTGGCCGGTGCTGTTCCACGCGGGCTTCGGCGCGCGCCGGCTCGCGGGGCCGTTCCGCGCCCTGCTGGATGCCGTCCCGGCCGCCCGCATCATCCTGGCCCACGGTGCGCGGGGCGACGCCCGCGCGGTGCGTGAGGCGTTCGCCGACCACCCCGGGGTGTGGTTCGACACCTCGCTCGCGGCGCTGCCCGACCTGGTGGAGCTCCGGCCGGAGCGGCTGGTGTTCGGCAGCGACCGGCCCTACGGAGACCACGGCACCGGGCTGCAGCTGGTGGGGCTGGCCGCCGGTGTGGCGGGGTGGACGACGGCCCAGGTGGCGGGGATCCTGGGCGGGACGCTGCGGGCGCTGCTGGGGTCGGCGCGGTGACCCGCGTCGAGGCGGTGCGCCTGGTCGCCGCGCTCGGGGCGGTGGAGATGGCGCTGGTCCGCCGCGACCCGGTGGCCGGTCCGCTGCTTGCCCAGGCGGCCCGGGCCGCCGACGGGCTGGCGGTTGGGGGCCTGGTCGCCGCCGCGGCCGCGCTGTCCCGGACCATCGACCTGCACGGGCAGACGGCCGGTGAGCGCGCCGCCCGCAAGGCTGCCCAGGCCCTGTGCCGTGCGGCCGCGCAGCGGTGCCAGGCGGTCGCCCTGACCTGAGGCGGGTGCGAATCCCGGTCGAACGGGTGGAGGGAAGGCGTGCGTGTGGCGCTAGCATCGTCGGCGTGCCGCGCCGTCTCATCCAGCTCGTCCTGGCGTTGACCCTCGTGCTGCTGTCGGTTCCGCTCCTGGCGACCGCCCAGAGCGGGGGTCCGGATCTGCCGCCCGTTCCCGACAGCCTGCCGGCGCCCACGCCCACTCCGGATCTGCCGCCTCCGGCCCCCGCGCCCGTCCCGGCCCCGAGCCCGGCACCCACCCCGGCGCCGACGCCGCGCTACACGCCGCCGACCCAGAGTCCGGCGCCGCGGGTCGCGCCATCCGCTCCAGCGGCCGCCCCGACGCCGGCTCAGGTCGCGCAGGCCCGGGCGCGCGCCCGCCGCGAGGCGCAGGCCAAGCGCGCCAGGGCGCGCCGTGCCGCCGAGGCCGCTCGTCAGCGGCGCGAGGCGGCGGCGCTGCGTCGCCAGTCCGAGGCCGTCCGCAACGCCACCTCGGCGGGGGTGACGGCCGTCACCGAGCAGGTCGCGAACGTGGTGAGCGCCACGCAGGCCGTTCCCAGCCCGGCGCAGGCCGTCCGCGACGGCGGGTCCGGGGGGTCGGGCGGGACCGCGGTCATCGCCGTGCTGGGGCTGCTGGGCGCCGCGGGCATCGGCGGCCTGGCCTTCGTGCGCCGCCGCACGGGCGGGCGGCGGTTCAGCCCGCGGCTGGCCATCGGGACGATCACGGCCGTGGACCGACGCCAGGTGGGGGTCCTCATCGCCGCGGCGTTCGTGATCGGCTCGCCTACCTCATCGTGAACCCGTCGGCGGTGGGGTAGCACCCAGACGCGGGGTTCCGGTGCCGTGCTTGGGGCGCCGCGCCGGCCGTGGATAGGCTGACGGCCGTCCACGGGCCCCGAGAGGTGACGGCATGATCAGCGAGGCGATCCGCGAGCAGGTCGTGTCGGCGAACCAGGCGTTCTACGACGCGTTCACCGCGCGTGATCTGGACGCGCTGATGGCGTGCTGGGTGGACTCCGACGACATCGCCTGCGTGCACCCGGGCGGGACGCCGCTGAGCGGCTGGGACCTGGTGCGGACCTCCTGGGAGGCGATCATGCACTCGGAGGAGGAGTTCACGATCCACGCGGACCCGGTCTGCGTGTCCTACGAGGACCCGGTGGCGACCGTGGTGTGCATGGAGCGCTTCGCGTCCCACGGCCACGGCGGGGCGACACGGGGCGACCTGGTGGCCACCAACGTGTTCGTCCTCGGGGCCGGCGGCTGGCGGATGGTCGTCCACCACGCCTCGCCGGTCATGTGACGGGGCGCCGCCGCGCGGCGGCGCCCCGGAGCGGGATCAGCCCTTCGCGGCCAGGAAGTCGGCCACCATCTTCTCGCCGGCCGCGTGGCCCTGCTCGAAGTAGGCGCGGTTGATCTCCTTGAAGATCTCCCACTGCTCCGGCACGTCGTCCTC
>LNFL01000120.1 GCA_001464275.1 Actinobacteria bacterium Ga0077560
GGCTCGGTGATCACGTAGGCCATGTTGCGGGTTCCTCCACGGGTGAGACAGACCGTCGCGTCCGCCTGCGGCGGTGCCCGGGAAATCTACCTGGAAGATCCCCGGCCCGTGAGCCGAAACGCCCGGGCGGGGTCCGGACATTCATCCCCTGAGGACCGCGTCCGGTGTGCCGGACGGCGCGGTTGTGATCGCAAACGCCGCCGGCGGCGGCCTCCCGACCCGAGGTGTCCATTGCGCAGTCCCCTCCCGCAGGCGCACCGGCAGCGTCCCGCCCACCCGCTCACCCGGCGGGGCGCACTCCTGGGATCGGTGGCGGCGGCGCTGCTCGCCACCGCCCCCTCGGCGCTGGGCTGCACATTCCCCGCGCCGCTGCCGGGCACCCCGATCGCGGGCGACATCGCCGTGGCCGGCACCGTCACGGGCATCGCCGGCGACCCCACGTCGTCTCCCGCGCCGATCCTGACCCTGACCGTCAGGGTCGACACCGTGCTGCGGGGAGCGCCGGGGGAGGTGGTGGAGGTCCTGACCTACGGTGGTTCGTGCAGCGTGCCGTTCGCCACGGGTGGGCGGTACCTGCTGTTCGCATCGGTCTCGGATGGCACCGACGCCTCGGGCTTCCCGGCGGGGGCGCTGGGCACGGGCCCGGCCTCCGGTGTGAGGCCCCTCGCGCCGGCCAAGCGGGTCGGCCCGGAGGATCTCCTGTGGCCGGCGCCAACGCTCGAGGTGTCGCGCTCGAACATGACCCCGCGGGAGCTCATCGCCTTCCGGGCGTTCCCGGCGTACTGGCTGGGAGGGGCGGCACCGGGCGTCTCGGGGGCCCTGCGGAGCATCTCCAGGTCGGGCGGGGCCGTGCGGGTCGTCTACCGTCAGGACGCGGTGCGCGGGGTCCGCGTCACCACCCGCCGCGTGTGCCCGGGCACCGGGGCGGCGCGCCTCACCGGCCTGCGCCGCATGCGGGGCGTGCCGGTGGGTTTCCGCGGCGGTGGGATCTCGGTGTTCACCGGTCACGTGGAGGTGCGCGTCAACGCCCACGGCACGGCGGCGGAGTTCCAGGCGGTGCGGGGCATCTTCGCGGGCTCGGCGCGAACGACGACGCTGCCCCCGCCCGTCCACGGCGAGGTGGGGCGGCTCGTGCCGTGCCCGCTGTGACGGATCGCGACGCGGTGACGGATCGCGCAGCGACCACCCCGGCCCGGAGGCCCCCGATGCACCGAAGGATTCTGCTGAGCCTGCCCATCGCGTTCGCGGCCGCGGCCGTCCCGGCGCTGCCGTGTTCCATCGTCGCGCCCGTCCCGGGCGCCGAGATCCGCGCGGATCTCGCGGTCGCCGGCACCGTCACGGCCGTCGACCGCCCGGTCACGGTCGACGGCACGGAGGTGCGGACCTTCACGTTCCGCGTGGACACGGTGCTGCGTGGCGCCCGGCGGACCGCCGTCAAGGTGCAGACCTCCGCCAACAGCGCGTCCTGCGGCGCCGACTTCGGCGTCGGGAAGCGATACCTGCTGTTCGCCAGCCGCGCGGAGGGCGAGGGAGGGGCGTTCACCAAGGGGGCGTTCATCACCTCGCTGGCGGATCCCAACCGGCGGCTCACCCGCGCCGAGCGCGTCGGCGAGGACGACCTGTTCGTGCCGGCGCCGCTCGACTTCGACACCGCGCGATCCAACCTCACCCCTCGGGAGTTCGTGGCCTACGCGCCGTTCACCGCGTACTGGCTTGGCGGCTACAGCGGGTACGGCACCATCCGGACGCTGCGCGACGACTCGGGCGTGGTCTCCGCGGCCTACCGGCAGGCGCCCGCCGGGCCGCTGTGGGTCACCACCCGCCGCGTGTGCATCGCCGCCTCGACGGCGGGGATCGCGCCCCTCACCGGCATCCGCCGCATCCGCGGGGTGCCGGCGGGCTTCCGCCAGGGCGGCCTGTCGGTGTTCACCGGCCAGGTGGAGGTCCGGATCACCGGACGGACCAGGAAGGACCAGCTGCAGGCGGCGCAGCAGCTGTTCACCGGCGGGGTGCAGACGTTCGGCGCGGCGCTGCCGGCGCCGGCGGCCCGCCCGGTGAACCGGCTCAGCCCCTGTCCCGTGCCCTGACGGTGGAGAGACCCATGCGGGGGCTCCGCTGGGCCGAGTGCCCCGCATGGGGCTCGCGACGGCACACGAGCCCGTGGATGAAGGCGAGCTTCTCCACGGCGGGGCCGCTGAGGGTGAACGGGTAGAGGTCGCCGTTGCCCATCGACCGGTTGAGCTGGTTGATGGCGTAGGTGAGCGGCAGCCACGCGTCGAGCAGGTCCTGGAACCCGTGCACGCCCGCCTGGGGGCGCGCCGCGGGCCGGAGCAGTGGGCCGTCGCCGGCGGCGGCGGGCGGCGGGCCGTCGATGTGCACGCCGAAGTCCTCGGCGGTCTGGAGCGTGTCGCGGATGTGCAGGTAGTGGGCGAACGTCTCGGCCCAGTCCTCCCAGGGGTGGCTGGTGGCGTAGGCGCTCACGAAGCGCGCCGGCCAGTCCGCCGGGGGACCCTGCGAGTAGTGGCGTTCGAGGGCCGCCCGGTAGTCGGCCCGCTCGTCCCCGAACAGCGCCCGGCACCGCTCGCGGTCCTCGGGGCCCGCCAGCAGGATGCCCTGGTAGTAGTGGCCCAGCTCGTGGCGGAAGTGCCCGAGGGTGGTGCGGTACGGCTCGCCCAGCTCCCGCCGGCGCGTCTCGCGCCGAACGTCGTCGGACTCGGCCAGGTCCAGGGTGATCACCCCGGCCCGGTGCCCGGTGGTGACCGGCTCGTAGGTGCTCGACCGCAGCTCGAAGCGCAGGGTGCGGGCGTCCACCGGGAGCCCCAGGTCCAGGAGCTGGAACAGCGCGCGGCGCTTGGCGGCCTCCGCGGTGGCGAACTGGGCGATGCCCTCGCGGTCGCCGTCCGACGGGCGGACCGCGGTGGTGCCGCACGAGCGGCACAGGCCCGGTCCGTCGGCGTCCTCCACCACCCAGTTGCAGCCGGCGAGGCCCAGGTTCGCGCAGCGCCGGGCATCGGCCAGGTCGTCCACCAGCGCCGCGACCCGCAGCTGGGACGGGACGAAGCCCAGCGGGGCCCGGCAGCGCAGGCACAGGCTGTTCTCGAAGAACACCAGCTGTCCGCAGCGGTCGCATCGAAACGTGCGCACGCTCAGCCCCCCGCCCCGTCGGTCGTCGCGTCGTCCCGCATCCAGGTACCCGCGCGGCGTCGAGGCCAAGGGCGGTGGGTGAGGGCGTGGCGGACCGCACGGGCACCGACTGCCGCAGCTGCGCCGCGCACCGCGCGAGCGCCTGGGCGGCGGGCGAGTCCGGGCGGGCGGCGACCACGGGCAGGCCGTCGTCGCCGGCCATCGCGACGGCCGACTCCAGGGGGATCTGGCCCAGCAGGGGCACGCCCAGCTCGGCGGCCAGCGCGGGGCCGCCGCCGCCGGAGAACACCTCGTAGCGGGTGCCGGTGTCCGGGGCGACGAACCAGCTCATGTTCTCGATGACGCCCGCCACCGGCAGGTCCACCCGCTGGGCCATCGCGGCGGCCCGGCGGGCGACGCGCTGGGCCGCCATCTGCGGGGTGGTGACGATGACCAGCGTCGCGGTGGGCAGCAGCTGCGCGATCGACAGCGACACGTCGCCGGTTCCAGGCGGAAGGTCCACCAGCAGGTAGTCCGGGTCGTCCCAGAAGGTGTCGGTCACGAACGCCGTGAGCGCCTTGTGCAGCATCGGGCCGCGCCAGATGACCGGGGAGTCCTCCTCGGTGAGGAACCCGATGCTCATGATCCGCACCCCGTGGGACTCCACCGGGATGATGAGCTCGTCCATCATCACGGCGGGGCGCTGCACGCCCATCATGCGCGGGATCGAGTAGCCGTAGACGTCGGCGTCCAGCAGGGCCACGCTGTGGCCGGCGGCGGCCAGGGCGACGGCCAGGTTGGCCGTGATGCTCGACTTGCCCACCCCGCCCTTGCCGGAGGCGATGCCGATCACCCGGGTGCGGGACCCCTCGGTGAACGGGGACGGCCGGCCGGGGCCGCCGCCCACCGAGGTGCGCAGGCCCAGCCGCTCCTCGTCGGTCATGGTGTCGAGCGTCACGTGGATGGCCTCCACGCCCGGCAGCACCTCGATCGCGGCGGTGACCCGTCGCTGGATCTCCGCCTTCAGGGGGCAGCCGGCGACGGTGAGCTTGATGGCCACCGAGACGCGGCCGCCGTCCACCTCGATGTGGCCCACCATGCCCAGGGCGACGATGCTGCGCCGCAGCTCGGGGTCCTCGACGGCCTCCAGCGCGGTGAGGACCGTGTCGTGGGTGAGCGCGCTCACATGAACATCCTGGCCCAGGGCTCGGCGTCCTCGATCGTCACGCCCCACGGCCCGTGGCCGGGGTAGATGCGCGTCTGCTTGGGCAGCTCGTCGAACACGCGCTGCAGGCTGCGGAGCATGTGGTGGTGGCTGCTGCCCGGGAAGTCCGTGCGGCCGATCCCCTGGGCGAACACCAGGTCGCCCACGATCGCCTCGCCGTGG
Organism: Actinobacteria bacterium Ga0077560; assembly: GCA_001464275.1. GTDB lineage: Bacteria > Actinomycetota > Thermoleophilia > Miltoncostaeales > Miltoncostaeaceae. The sequence continues at coordinate 4,511 of LNFL01000120.1, forward strand.
GTCTCCTCCCACGCGACGTAGCAGCCGGGGGAGTGCCCGGGCGTGTGCATCATCCGCAGGCGCAGGGCGCCCAGCTCCACCACGTCGCCCTCGTGGAGCACCCGGGCCAGCTCCACCCCGGGGGTGGGCGGCGGGTTGCCGAACAGCGCCGGGTTGAACGGCGCCGGCGCCCGCATCCAGTCCTCGTCGCCCGTGCCGGCCCACACGGGCACGCCGCGCGCGTCCCACAGGTGGCACTCCACCACGTGGTCCCAGTGCCCGTGCGTCGCGAGCACCGCGGCCGGGGTGAGCCCGTTCGACTCGAGGGTGTGGAGCACCCACTTCTCGCTGCCGGCCGCCGGGTCGATCACCAACGCCTCGCCGCCGGGTTCCTCGAACACGACGTAGGTGTTGGTGGCCACCGGGCCGAAGGTCCCGCCCTTGATCACCATGCCTGCCAGACTAGCCAACACCGGCCGGACAGGACCGCGCGGACAGGAGGCGCCATGCGCATCGCGGTGGGTTCCGACGAGGTCGCGCCGCTCGGCGAGGACGTGATCGCCCACCTCACCGGGCTCGGGCACGAGGTGGCCGTGGTGGGGCCCCTGGCCGGCGGCGACCAAGAATGGGCCGAGGTGTCGGCCGCCGTCGCGGCGCTGGTGGCCTCCGGTGAGGCCGAGCGTGGCGTGGTGCTGTGCTGGTCGGGCACCGGGGCGTCCATCGCCGCGAACAAGGTCGCCGGGGCGCGCGCCGCGCTGTGCGGCGACGCCGAGACCGCCCGGATGGCGCGCCGGTACAACCACGCCAACGTGCTGGCGCTGTCGATGCGGTCCACCAGCGTGCCGCTGGGGCGCGAGATCGTCGCCGCGTTCCTGGAGGAGCCGGACGGGCGCGACGACTTCGACCTGCGCAACGTCGCGCGGGTGCGCGACCTGGAGGCCCGGGGCCTACCCGCCGAGCAGGCCGGAGAGTGAGTCCAGGTCGAGGGGCTGGGCGCCCTGCGGCGCGGCCACCTCGAGCTGGGCGTCGTAGTCCGAGAGCTCGACCACGAGGTCCAGGCGCGCGGACCGCAGCTGCGGGCTCAGCGCGGATCCGTCCGGGAGGTCCAGCTCCACGCGCAGGCGCGCCGGCAGCAGATCGGACGTCCGCACCCACACGGTGACGGTGCTGTCGCCGAGCGCCGTCTGAAGCCGCTCCGCGGTGGCGCGCAGCTCGGCCGGGGTGGGGGCCTGGCCGCCGAAGAGGCCCGGAACGGCCGGGAGGATGGTGCCCAGATCCTCGGCGGCGGCGCGGGCGTCCACCGATCCCACCAGCCGGACGGTGCCCTCGCCGTCCACGTCCTCCTCGCCGTCGCGCTTCGGATCGGCGATCCAGGCGGCGAGGGTGGGGAAGACGGCGCGCGCGTCGAGCTGGCGCACGGTCGCCGGCGGCAGCGCCAGCTTGAAGTCCCGGCCCAGCGCCGACAGGTAGAGGTCGTCGCCGGTGCGCGTGAGGTTCGCCTGGATCGGCAGGCGGCTCACCTCGGCGGTCACGTCGAACGCGAAGCGGTCCGGGGGGATCACGGGGCCCGCGCCGCTGAACGGGATGGGCCCGCGCAGCGCGAGGCCGGCGGTTCCGGATCCCTCCAGCGCCCCCGGCGCCAGGCTCGTCTCGGCCTCGCCCTCGAAGTCCAGGCGGAAGCTCGTGAGGCCCTGCGCGGCCTCGGCCGTCTGGCGCACCAGCTCCGCCGGGGCGATGCCCTCGGTGCGGTCCGGGCCGGAGTCGCCGCCGCCGCATCCGGCGAGGAGGGTGAGGACGGCGGCCGCCGCCAGGGCGGCCAGCACGCGGATGGGGGCGCGACGCATGGGTGGCGGTATAGCACGACCGCTCGCCGCCGGGCGTAGCCTGCGCTCCGTGAGCCCTCGTGCGTGGGCGCTGTTCGCCGCGGTCTCCGTGCTGTGGGGCGTGCCCTATCTCATGATCAAGGTGGCGGTCGAGGAGGTCTCGCCCGTCGGCGTCGTCGCCGCGCGCACGCTGCTGGCCGCGGCGGTGCTGCTGCCCGTCGCCGCGGTGTCCGGTGCGCTGGGTGACGCGTGGCGGCGCTGGCCGGAGCTGGCGGGGCTCGCCGCGCTGGAGATCGCGGTGCCCTTCACGCTCATCTCCGCCGGCGAACGCCACGTCACCTCCTCGCTCACGGCCATCGTGATCGCCACGGGCCCGCTGATGGCGGCGGGACTGGGCGCGCTGACCGGCCACGAACGGGTGGGGGCCGCCGGGCTGGCGGGCATGGTGGTGGGCCTGGCGGGCGTCGCGGCGCTGGTGGGCGTGGACGTGGGCGGCGACGCCGACGCCCTTGCGGGCGTGGCGATGATCCTGGGCGCGGTCGCCTGCTACGCCGTGGCGGTCATCTGGATGCGCGCCCGCTTCTCGGACACCTCGCCCGTGGGGATGATGGCCGTGGTCTGCGCGCTCGCCGCGGCGATGACCACCCCGTTCGCGCTGGCGACGCTGCCGGACGCCGTGCCCAGCCCGCCGGTCCTGTGGTCGCTGGTGGGGCTCGGCCTGGGATGCACGGCGCTCGCGCTGGTGCTCTACATGGCGCTCATCGCGCGGATCGGCGGGGTGCGGGCGATGCTCATCACGTACGTCAACCCCGTGGTGGCGGTGATCGCCGGGGTGCTCATCCTCGACGAGCCCCTCACCGCGGCGATGCTGGGCGGGATGGCGCTCATCGCCGCGGGGTCGTGGGTGGCCACCGCACGGCGTCCACGGCCCGTGGCCGATCCGGCAGACTCCCGCGCATGACCGCCCCGCCGCTCACGCTGACCCCCGTGGGGATCGGGCCCGCCTACGCCCGCCCGGGCGAGGCACAGAGCTGTTACCTGGTCCGGGCGGGGAACCGGGCCTTCTGCCTGGACCTCGGCGCCGGCGCGCTGAACCGCCTGCAGGATCACATCGCACCCGAGGAGCTGGAGCTGCTGGTGATCTCCCATCTGCATCCCGACCACTGCGCGGACCTGCTGGCCCTGCGCGTCTACATGGCATGGGGTCCCGGGGCCGGGCGCCGCATGCGCGTGCTGGGCCCGCGGGGGATGCGCGAGCGGATGACCGCCTTCGCCGGGCAGGAGGGCTGGGACGACGCCTTCGCGTTCGAGGACATGGCGGAGGGCGGCGGCGAGGTCGACCTGGGCGGCGGCCTGCGGCTGCGGTACCGGGAGGTGCCGCACCTGAAGCCGACCTTCGCCATGCGGTTCGACCTGGGTGACCGCTCGCTGGTCTACGGGGCCGACTGCGCGGAGTGCGCCGAGCTGGCGGACCTCGCCCGTGACACCGACCTGCTGCTGGCCGAGTGCTCGAGCGGGGCGGCGCCGGTGCCCGAGGGCCTGGCGCACCTCAACGGGGCGGCGGCCGCCGGCATCGCCAACGCGGCGGGCGCCCGCCGCCTGCTGCTGACCCACTGCTACCCCGAGCACGACCGCGAGGCGGCCCTCGCCCAGGCCCGCGCCGCGGCGACGATGCCGGTGGACTGGGCCCATCAGGACCGGGAGGTGGCGGCATGACCGGACGGCGCGCCCCCACCCCGCCGCCCCGCAGCGGCAAGCTGTTCTGGGCGCTCTCGGTGGTGCTCACCATCGCGGTGCCCGGCGTGGGCCACATCTACGCCCAGATGATCATGCGGGGCTTCCTGTGGCTGGCCGGCAACATGGTGATCCTGCTCATCCTCACCCAGGGCGATGTGGGCGTGGGACCCCTCGCGGGAGCGCTCGGCGCGCTGCGTCTGGCGGCCGTCGCCGACCTGGTGCTGCTGCTCCGGTCGGGAAATCACGAGCCCGATGAGGGGTCCGGCGGGAAGTCCCGCTAGACTCCGTGGGTCGTTTTCACGACCGGGGAGCCGCGTGAGCTGGGACAGCCAGTCAGGTGCAGGTGGGGCAGCACAGGGTGAAGAGGAACTCCGGATGCTGTGGCGTCGGTTCAAGACGCACGCCGACACCCGCGCCAAGGAACGCCTCATCCTCACCTACGCGCCGCTGGTGAAGTACGTCGCGGGGCGCATGAGCAGCGCCCTGCCCGCGCACGTGGAGGAGAAGGACCTCATCTCCTACGGCCTCATGGGGCTCATCGGCGCGGTCGACCGCTTCGACCCGGGCCGGCAGGTGAAGTTCGAGACCTACGCGGTCGCGCGCATCAAGGGCGCGATCATCGACGAGCTGCGGTCGCTGGACTGGGTGCCCCGCTCCGTGCGGGCGCGCGCCCGGCAGATCGAGCAGAAGGCCGCCGAGCTCGAGCACAAGCTGCAGCGCGTCCCCACCGACGAGGAGCTGTCCGCCGCGCTCGGGATGGGGATGGAGGAGTTCCAGGCCGCCATCACGCAGATCTCCAACAGCTCCATCGTCGCCCTCGACGAGATGTGGAACGTGAACTCCGGCGGCGAGCCGCTGGCGCTCATCGACACCATCGGCGACCAGCGCCTGTCGGACCCCGCCGCGCTGCTGGACATCACCGAGCTGCGCGACACGCTGGCCGACGCGATCGCCCGCCTGCCCGAGCGGGAGAAGATCGTGATCGCGCTCTACTACTACGACCAGCTCACCCTCCGCGAGATCGGCGAGGTCCTGGGCGTCACCGAGAGCCGCGTCAGCCAGCTGCACACCAAGGCGATCCTCCGCCTCAAGGGGCGCATGCAGGGAGACGCCGAGGCCGCATAGGCCGCCGCTGCGGGGCCTCCGCAGCGGGGCGGGGGGCAGCCGCAGCCGGGGTGGGCGAATCGACGCTCGCGCGCGGGGCGGGACTGGGGGTACCCTTGGTTCCCGACCCACGTGACGAAAGGCACGAAGATGGCCCACGAGAGCCCTGACAAGCTCCGCAACGTGGCCGTCCTGGGGCACCGCGGCTGCGGCAAGACGAGCCTCGTCGAGGCGATGCTCTTCGCCGCCGGAGCGACCAACCGGCGTGGCCAAGTACCCGCCGGCACCACAGTCGCGGACTAGGATGTCCGTCTCCGCGGCGCTCACGAACGCCCGCTGGCAGGGCGTGAAGGTGAACCTCCTCGACACCCCGGGCGAGCCCTCGTTCCATGCGGACACGCTGTCCGTCCTTCCCGCCGTCGACGCGGCCGTCATGGTCGTGAACGCGGCGTCCGGCATCGAGCTGCAGACCCGCCGCCTGTGGGCGCGCTGCGAGGAGCTCGGGCTGCCGCGCATCGTGGTGGTGAACATGCTCGACCGGGAGCGCGCCGCCTTCGACGAGGTGATGGCCGCGCTCCGCGACCTGGCGCCGGGCTGCGTGGCCCTGCAGATGCCCATCGGCGCCGAGCACGACCTGGCCGGCGTGGTGAGCCTGGTGTCGATGACCGCCAGCACCTACGACGGCTCGGCCACCGGCGTCGCGGGTGACGTGCCCGGTGACCTGGCCGACGCCGCGCAGGCCGCCCGTGACGCGCTCATCGAGTCGGTCGCCGAAACCGACGACGAGCTCATCGAGCGCTACCTGTCCGGCGAGGAGATCGGCACCGCCGACCTGATCGCCGCGATCCGCGGCGGCGTCCGCGAGGGGCGGCTGTTCCCGGTGGTGTGCGCCGCCGGCGACCGCGGCATCGGCGCGGACCGCCTCATGGACCTCATCGTCGAGGCCCTGCCGTCCCCGGTGGAGGCCCGTCCCCGCACGGTGACCAGCGCCGACGGCTCAGCCATGGAGCTGGCCTGCTCGGAGGACGGCCCGGGGATCGCGTACTGCTTCAAGACCCTCGCCGACCAGTTCAGCGGGCGCATCAACCTCCTGCGCAACCTCAGCGGCGTCCTGCCGTCCGACAGCCAGGCAACCGGGACCGGCGGCACCAAGGAGCGCGTGGGGCAGCTGTTCACGCTGCTGGGCAAGGAGCACCAGGGCCTGGCCGCGATCGGGCCGGGCGACATCGGCGCCGTCGCCAAGCTCAAGGAGCTGTGCACGGGCCACGTGCTGGTGACCGGCGGGCCGGTCCCCTCCGTGCCGCGCGTGATGCTGCCGCCGGCCGTGATGAGCTTCGCGGTGACCGCCGCCAACGGCGGCGACGAGGACAAGCTCTACCAGTCGCTGCGGCGCCTCTGCGACGAGGACCCCACGCTGGACGTGCACCGCGACGAGGAGACCGGCGAGCTCATCGTGGGCGGCCTGTCGCAGCTGCACGTGGAGGTGGTGGGGGAGCGGCTCATGCGCCGGTTCGGCGTGGGCTTCGACCTGCACCCCCCGCGGGTCCCGTACCGGGAGTCGATCACCGCCACCGCCCAGGCCGAGGGCAAGCACAAGAAGCAGACCGGCGGTCGCGGGCAGTTCGCCGACTGCTGGCTCAGGGTGGAGCCGCTGCCGCACGGCGCCGGGTTCGAGTTCGTCGACCAGATCGTGGGCGGCGCCATCCCGCGGTCGTACATCCCCGCCGTCGAGAAGGGCGTGCTGGAGGCCATGCGCCGCGGCGAGCTGGGCGGCTACCCGGTGGTCGACGTCCGCGTGACCGTCTTCGACGGCAAGCACCACGCGGTCGACTCCTCGGAGATGGCGTTCAAGATCGCGGGCTCGCTGGGCATGCGAGCGGCGCTGGCGAAGGCCAACCCGGTGCTGCTGGAGCCGATCATGACCGTGTCGGTGACGGTGCCCAAGCAGTACGTGGGCGACGTCATGGGCGACCTCTCGGGCCGCCGGGGCCATCCGCTGGGCATGGAGGCGATCGGCGAGTTCGAGATCGTTCGCGCCGAGGTCCCCATGTCGGAGATGCTGAGCTACGCCCAGGAGCTGCGCGCGATGACCGGCGGGCAGGGCGAGTACACGATGGACTTCGCCCGGTACGAGGAGGTGCCGGGGCACCTGGTCGACCGGGCGGTCGCGGCGGCGGCCACGGCCTGACCGCGTCCCCCGGGGGTCCTCCGGCCGCCCGGCGGCCGGAGGACCCCCGCCGGATCAGTCGGTGTACCGCCGGATGGTGGTCTTCTTGCCCCGGATGACCGACGCGCGCATGCGGGCGATCACGTGCTCGATCTGCGGCTCGGGGATCCCGACGACGCTGAAGGCCTCGGCGATCCGGATGGGGCCGATCTGCCGGCCCTCCAGGCCCGTCTCGTTGGCGATCGCGCCGACCAGGTCGCCGGGCCGCAGGCCGGCCTTGCGGCCCATGCCCACGAACAGGTAGCCCACCGGCTCGCCGCCGGGCCGCGGGCGCTCGCCGGGGCGCGCCGAGGTCTGGCGCGGCGGCCGCGCGGGACGGGGACCACTCGACGGGGTGCGCTCGAACCGCCGGGCGGCGTCCGGGATCTCGATGTCGTCGATGCTGGCGCCCCCGGCCTGGTGCACCAGCTTGATCGCCGCCAGCGCGACGGTGCGCTCGTTGTGCTCTCCGGTGAGGGTCCCCAGGATCTCCGTGAAGTCGTTGAGGTCGTCGGCGGCGAGCGCCACGCGCAACGCCTCGACGGTCTGCTCCACGCGGCGGGCCCGCACGTCGGCGACGGTGGGCACGCGCTCGGTGCTGATGGGCTGCCGGGTGAGGCGCTCGATGTTGGCAAGCAGCCGCTGCTCGCGCGGCTCGGCGAGCGTGATGGCCACGCCCTCCCGGCCGGCCCGCCCGACGCGGCCGATGCGGTGCACGTAGCTCTCGGCGGCGGAGGGGACGTCGTAGTTCACGACGTGGGTGAGCACGTCGATGTCCAGGCCGCGGGCCGCGACGTCGGTCGCGATGAGCAGCTCGGCGCTGCCGTCCCGCAGGCGGCTGATCACGCGCTCGCGCTTGGCCTGGTCCATGCCGCCGTGCAGGGCCTCGGCCCGGTAGCCGCGGCCGTTCATGGTGGCGGTGAGCTGGTCCACCTCGCCGCGGGTGCGGCAGAACACCAGCGTGGCGCCCGGCGACTCGACGTCGAGGATCCGCGCGAGGGCCGCCGCCTTGTGGGACCGCAGCACCACGTAGGCGCTCTGGCGGATGAGGGCCTTGGTGGGCCGCGCGTTGCCCTTGCCGATCTCGATGCGCACCGGGTCGCGCTGGTAGCGCTTGGCGATCGCGTTGATGCGCGGCGGCATGGTGGCCGAGAACAGCACGGTCTGGCGTTCCTCGGGCGTCGCGCCCAGGATGGTCTCCAGGTCGTCGGCGAAGCCCATGTCGAGCATCTCGTCGGCCTCGTCGAGCACGACCACCTTCACGCCGTCCAGCGGGAGGGACCCGCGGCCGATGTGGTCCACCGCCCGGCCCGGGGTGGCGACCACCACGTGCACGCCGCGGTCCAGCAGCTGCAGCTGCCGCGAGATGGGCTGCCCGCCGTAGATCGGCACGACCTTCACGCCCAGGCGGGCTCCGTACTTGAAGATCGCCTCGCTCACCTGCATCGCCAGTTCCCGCGTGGGGACCAGGATCAGCGCGATCGGCGTCGCCGGGCCGCGGCTCGCGGCGTCGATGTGCTCCAGCGCCGGCAGCGCGAACGCGGCGGTCTTGCCGGTGCCGGTCGCCGCCTGCCCCAGCAGGTCGCGCCCGGCGATCAGCGGCGGGATGGCCTGCTGCTGGATCGGCGTGGGCTCCTCGTAGCCCAGCGTCTCGAGGGCGGCGAGCGTCTCCGCCCTGAGCCCGAGCGCGGCGAAACCTTCGGTCGTTCGGTCCAAGTCGTCCATTCTCATCCTGGCGAAGGGGTGCCGACGGGCGATCCTGTCGGCGGCACGACCCACCCTACGGTGCGCGGGCGCGTGTGCGGCGGCGCCGGTCGCCGCGGGGCTCAGGCGGGCGGCAGCTCGGGGAGCGGATGCCGCCAGCGGAGGCCCGGGAACCGGGCAAAGCCGCGGTCGGCGCTGAGCCAGGTGGCACCGTGCTCGATGGCGACCGCGGCGAGGTAGGCGTCCGGGATCGTGTTCCCGGTGGCGTCGGTTGCGCGGCACAGGCGTTCGAAGATGCCCCAGTGACGTGCGCCCGGAGTGACCCGCAGGGCCGCCGGGCTGGTCTGCAGCGCCTGCACGAAGGCCAGAGCGGTGGGGAGCGGGGTGGGCTCCCGGAAGATCCTGGGGCTCGTGGTGACGCGCAGGAAGCCCGACAGCACCGCGTCGACTAGGCCGAACGGCTCGTCCCCGGTACGCACGTCCTCGAGCCATGACCGGTACTCGTCGTGGCGCGGCGCCTCGGGGCGATGGGCGTAGACCAACAGGTTGACGTCAGCGCAGTGCAACGAGTGGTGTGTCGTCGTCGAGCAGGTCGTTGATCGTGCGTGAGTCGGCGAGGTCGACGCCCGGCATCACCCCGCTTCCGCCGAAGACCGGCAGCGGCTCCGCGGTCGCCTCCTCGGCGGGCCGTCCGGCAAGCGCCGCGCGCAGCGCGTCCTCGATGAGTTCGCCGACCGTGCGACCCGACGCGGCGGCTCGAAGTTTGGTCGCCCGGTACAGCGCATCGTCGATCCGGATCGTGGTGCGCATCGGGGCACCTTAGCATCACCTGTCGGCATCTTGATGACATCGTTAGGGGGACGCCGATCCCAGGGCGCCGGCGGCCGGCGGGGGACATCTGACGGCTTGTCAGCCGTCCGGGACATTGCGTAGGGTCGCCGCCGTGCCCTGACGTCACCCGCGACGGCCGATGGCCGGCGCCGGTGCGTCCGGGAGATCCCGACGAGCGAGGCCCGCTGACTCTCCGTTCCGTGACCCGCCGCGCCTGCGGCCCGCTGATCCTCATCGCGGTGCTGCTCGTGCTCCCCGCCGTCGTGCTGGGTGTGGACATCCCCACCACGACGACCACCGCCGGACAGGCGCCCACCGCGCCCGCCCCGACGCCCGAGACGGGGGACTCCGGTGACACGGCCGCCGCGCCCGCACCCGCGGCGCCCGCCGCCCCGGTGCGGCTCAGGCTCGGATCGCGGGGACCGGTGGTGAAGGACCTGCAGCGGGAGCTTCGCCGGCGCGGTGCGCGGATCGCGGTGGACGGCGTGTACGGGCAGGGGACGCGCAAGGCCGTCATCCGGCAGCAGAAGCGCCTGCGGCTGCCGCCGACGGGCGTCGCCAACGAGGTCCTGCTGCGCCGGCTCGGGATCCAGCAGCTGCGCGTCGCGGCCCTCAAGGTCAGCAGCGTCGTGCCCGCCGGCGTCCGCATGGACCGCTGGCCCACCACCGGGCGCTTCGAGAGCCCGTTCGGGCCGCGGTGGGGACGGATGCACGAGGGCATCGACATCTCCGATGAGCGCGGAACCCCGATCCAGGCGGCCCTCGCCGGCACGGTGATCTTCGCCGGCACCGAGGCCGGCTACGGCAACCTGGTGCGCATCGACCACGGCAACGGGGTCGAGACCCGGTACGCCCACCTGTCGGCGTTCCGGGTGGCGGTGGGACAGTTCGTGAACCCCGGCGACGTCGTCGGGCTCATGGGCGCCACCGGCAGCGCCACCGGCGTGCACCTGCACTTCGAGGTCCGCGTCGACGGCGTGGCCTACGACCCGCTCACCGCCCTCCCGCCGCGCCCCGGGTCGGTGCTGCCCGGTCTGTGATGATTGCCGGGTGTTCGTCGCCCAGCTCATCGCACTGATCGACCGCGTCGCCCCCGTTGCCCTCGCGGAGGACTGGGACAACGTGGGCCTCATCGTGGGCCGCCACAACCGCACCGTCTCGCGTGTGCTGGTGGCGCTGGAGCTGCGCGACGACGTGCTGCACGAGGCGCGAGAGCGCGGCAGCGACGCGATCATCGTCCACCACCCGCCGATCTTCCCGAGCGTCACTGCGCTCACCGACGACGGACCGGCGGTGGAGCTGGTGCTCACCGCCGCCGAGGAGCGGATCGCGGTGATCGCCGCCCACACCAACCTGGACGCCGCCCCCGGCGGGCTGAACGACCGGATGGCGCAGATGCTCGGCCTGTCGGCCACCCGGCCCCTGGCGCCGTCCGCCACGGATCCCGCCGCCGGCCTGGGCAGGGTCGGGTCGGTCGCCCCGCTCCCGCTGGAGGAGCTGGTGCACCGCGTGGCCACCGCCATCCCCGGCGCCGTGACCTTCGCCGGCGACCCCGGTGTCCACGTGTCACGGGTCGCGTGCTGCACCGGGTCCGGCGCGTCCATGATCCCCGACGCGATGGCGGCCGAGGCGGACGTGCTGGTGACCAGCGACCTCAAGCACCACGACTGGGACCGCGGCGCCGGGATGCCGCTCATCTGCGCGCCGCACGCCCAGGTGGAGCGCCTGGCCATGCGCGCGTGGTTCCGGGACTTCGAGCGGCTGCTGCACGCCGAGGGCGTGGAGGGCACGTTCGCGGAGGTCGACACGGACCCCTGGCAGGCCGTCGCCCGCTGAGGCGCTTACGCGCGGACCCCGGCGTCCGTAAGCGTGGGATCACCGCCCGGTAAGCGCGCCGGCGGACCATCTCCACATGGTCACGCGGGCCGCCGGCCCGCCGAACAAGGAGATGGAACATGGCCACCGTCGACATGCCCCTCGGCCCCCTGCTCACGGGCGGCACGCTGAACGGCCACATCCACGACGACGTCGGCAACGTGCCGACGAACATCATCCGCACCGAGGACCCCTGGTCGATCCACCTGACCTGGGACATCAACGGCCCCGTCGTGCCGTTCCTCACGGGCGAGTGGCGGGTGGAGGTCGCGTTCGAG
>LNFL01000121.1 GCA_001464275.1 Actinobacteria bacterium Ga0077560
GCCGTCGGTGGGGTTGTACTCGATGAGGTTCACGTGGAAGCGGCCGTCGCGCAGCAGGTGCGCGAGCTTCTTGGCGTCGGCCGGGTCGTCGTTGACGCCGTCCAGCAGCAGGTACTCGATGAACACCCGGCGCCCGGTCTTGTCGCAGTACCGGCGGCACTCGGCCAGCAGGTTCGCGATGGGGTAGCGCGCGTTGATCGGCATGAGGCTGTTGCGCGTGTCGTCGTCCGCGGCGTGCAGGGAGATCGCGAGCCGCACGGGCAGCTTGTGATCGGCCAGCGCCTGGATGCCGGGCACCCACCCCGCGGTGGAGATGGCGATCTGACGGGCCGAGATCCCGAGGCCCGGGGAGGGGCGGTTCATCTCGCCGCAGGCCACCAGCACCGCATCGAGGTTCTGCAGCGGCTCGCCCATGCCCATGAAGACGATGTTGCTCAGGCGCGCGCCCTGCTCCTCGGCCTCCCGGCGGGCCAGCAGCGCCTGGTCGACGATCTCCCACGCCGACAGGTCCCGCGAGTAGCCCATCGCGCCGGTCGCGCAGAAGCGGCACGCGAGCGCGCAGCCCACCTGGCTGGACACGCAGAGCGTGCGCCGGCCCTTGGCGTGGGCGATCAGCACCGCCTCCACCTGACGTCCGTCGTAGAGCGCCAGGCGCCACTTCACGGTGCCGTCACGGGACACCAGCCGCTCCAGCGGCTTGAGGGTCCACAACGGGTCGTGCTCGGCCAGGCGGGCGCGCAGCCCCTTGCCGATGGTGGTGACGTCCTCCCACCGCTCCGCGCCGGACATCTGCGCCTGCACGGCCTGCGTGAGCCGGTACGACGGCTCACCCCATTCGGCGAGCAGCGCGCCGACGCGATCACGATCCATGGGGTGGAGGTTAGAGCAGTGCGGCGGCAAGCCGCCGCAGCTCGGCCGGGATGTCGCCCCCGGGCTGCACCGCGAGCTCCTGCACGCCGTCGCCCGCGAGCCCCTCGGCCCGCGCCCGCAGCTCCGCCGCGGTGCCGGTGAACGAGAACCGGCCGATGTGCTCCGGGGTGAGGATCTCGCGGTCGGCCTCCAGCTCCAGCCGCACCAGGTGCCCCAGGTGCAGCTGCTGGTGCCGGCGCTCCGGATCGAGATCGCGAGCGACGCGGGCCACGTAGGCGTCGGCGGTCGCGCGCAGCGCCGGGTCCAGGCCCTCCAGCCGCCACGGCTGCTCGGCGAACATGTGGAACGCCACGGCCACCATGGGTCCCACCACCTCGCGCAGGCGCGGGGAGTCCCACGGCTCGTCGTCGTCGCGCACGGCGCCGGCCGCGTGGACGGTGAGCGGCAGGTCCGGGCCCACCCCCTCCCGCAGCAGCCCCAGGCCGCCCGGGTAGAAGATGCCGGTCATGACGCCGTCGCCCAGCCGGCGGGCGAGCGCCTGGGCGCGCACGCCCCGGCACGACACGTAGACGGGCACCTCACCCGCGCCCTCCGCGCCGGGCACGGGGATGAGCCGCACCGGCGCCCCGCCCTCGGTGTGCGGCACCTCGCCCCCGGCCAGCAGCGTGCGCAGCTCGCGCACCTCGCGCTCCAGCTCCCGCAGCCGCACCGGCTCGAGCGCGAGGGTGAAGCGTCCGGTGAACCCGGCGCCCACGGCGGCCACCACCCGCCCCGGGGCCAGCGCGGACAGCGTGGACAGCGACGACGCGGTCACCACCGGCGCGCGGAGCCCCGGCACCAGCACCCCCACGCCCAGGCCGATCCGGGACGTGCGGTCCGCGGCCCGCGCCAGCGTGGCGAACACGTCGTGGTAGAGCAGCGGCGAGTCGTAGCACCACGCCCGGTGGAAGCCGAGGTCCTCGGCGAGCCGGATGTGCTCCGGTGTCGCCGCGACGGGCGCGAAGAAGACCGAGATCCGCATGGCGGCAGAGGCTACGCGGCCGGGGGCGCCACCGCGGGCGGCGGCTCCATGTACGGGACCACCTCACGGAAGGCGCGGCCGCCCACCACCCGGATGAAGAGCGCGATCGCCACCGCGACGCCGCAGAACACCCCCAGCGCCGGCGTGATGCCGATCGCCTCCGAGAGGTAGCCCAGGCCGATCGTGGGCATGGTGCCCGAGTACGCGCACATGTAGAGCGCCGACATGAGCTTGCCGCGTTCGGCGATGGGCACCGAGACGCCGCAGATCGTGGTGCCGCCCTGGAGGGTGAGGCCGTTCAGCAGGCCGATCGCCGCCGCGGCCACCACCACGGCCCACGCGGCGTTCAGGCCGGCGGCGGCCACCACCAGCAGGGAGGCCGCCGCTCCGGCGGAGGTGCCGATGAGCACGGCGGTCCGCGGCGGGATGTTGCGCGCCAGCAGGGGCGTGAAGCCGCTGCTGCCCAGCACCAGGAACCCCACCAGCCCCACGATCGCCAGGTTCGTGACCCCCAGCTCGCGCACCATGTAGAGCGGCACCACCGACAGCAGCGTTGCGTCCAGGAACCCCAGCAGGAAGGCCGCGGGGGCCAGGAAGAGCGCAAAGGCCCGGAACTGGCCGGCCGGCACGCCCACCTGGATGCGCCGCCGCCGGGGCGCGCCCCGCGCGGCGCGCGGGAGGCGCGACACGGTCTCGGGCGTCACCAGGATCGCGGCGAAGGCGACCATCATGAGCAGCAGATGGCCCTGGAACGGGCGGTGGATGGGCTCGTCGCTGTGCTCGGCCACGATGCCGGCCAGCCCCGGGCCCAGGCCGAACCCGAGCCGGAACGCCAGGCCCGCCACCATCGACGCCCACGCCCGGCGGTGCATGTGGGCGTGGTCGACGATGAGCGCCGTGCCGACCCCCAGGAAGCCGCCGATGGCCAGCCCCTGCAGCAGCCGGCCCACGAACAGGAGCGGCACCGAGTCCGCGAAGCCCAGGATGAGCGACGCCAGGGTGATGCACAGCATCGCGGGCAGCATCACCGCCTTGCGGCCGTGGCGGTCCGAGACGTTGCCCAGCAGGAGCATCGAGGCCGCCACCGTGGCGCTGTAGGTGGCGAACAGCAGGGTGATCTGCCCGTCCGTGAGGCTGAACTCCCGCTGGTAGAGCGGCAGCAGCGGGGTGACGATGCTGGTGCCCATCGTGAAGATGAGCAGCGCCAGGGTGGCGGTCCACGACCCCCGGGTCACCGAACGGCCCCCACGGTGCGGCGGGTGACCTGACGGGGCATCCGCGCGGCCGCCGCGGCGGCGACCAGCAGGAAACCGGTCGCCACGACCATCGCCGCGCGGAACCCACCGGCGACGGCGGCGCGGTCGGCCGCCGGGACCGCCTCCGACACCCGCTCCAGCCGCGCCGGGAGGGCGGCGTGCAGCACCGCGCCCAGGGCCGCGACGCCCAGGCCCGCCCCCGCGTACCGGCTGATGTTCGGCAGGGCGGACGCCACGCCCAGGCGCTCGCGGGGGACCTCCGAGATGGCGGTGGTGGTGATGGTGCTGGTGGCCGCGGCCAGGCCGGTGCCCAGCGCGAGCATCCCCGGGAGGATGGCCCAGTAGCTGCCGCGGGACGCGGTGGCCGCCATCAGCACGGTTCCGGCCGCCGCCAGCAGCAGCGCCCCGGCGGCCAGCGCGTGGGAGGGCACCAGCCCGTGCGACATCGCCCGGCCGGCGAGCGGCGACACCACCACGAACGACGCGGCGACCGGGCTGATCGCCAGCGCCAGCTCCACCGGCGAGAAACCGCGCTGGGCCACCAGGAAGAACGGGAGCAGGATGAGCGTCCCGAAGAGCGCCGACGACGATGCGCCCGCGGCGAGGTTGGCGGTGCGCAGCGACCGCAGCGAGAACAGGCCCAGGTCGATCATCGGGTCGGCGGTCGCCCGCTCGCGCAGGACGAAGCCCAGGGCCCCCACCGCGCCCGCGGCGGCGCACCCCAGCGTGGCGGCGGACGTCCAGCCCCACGCCTCCCCCCGCGACAGTGCCAGCAGGATCCCCACCAGGCCGGCCGCGGCCAGCAGCGCACCCGGGATGTCGAACCGCTCCCGGCGCGTGGCGCCGCGCATCTCCTCCAGCACCAGCGCGGCGCCCGCCAGCACCACGACGCCCAGCACCGGGGTGAACCAGAACACCGATCGCCAGCCGGCCGTGCTCACCAGCACCCCGGCCAGGTTGAGCGACAGCACCGGGGCGAGCCCCATGATCCCGCCCAGGACGCCCAGCGCCGCGCCGCGCTCCTCGGGGGCGAACAGCTCCGCCGCGTAGCTGAAGGCGGTGGGGGCCATGGCGCAGGCGCCGACGCCCTGCAGCACGCGGAAGGCGATGAGCGACGACACGTCCCACGACAGCGCGCACCCCACCGAGGCGGCGGAGCACACCAGCACACCGGCCACGAACACCCGGCGGCGGCCCCACAGGTCGCCCGCGCGGCCCGCGATGGGCAGCAGGGTCGCCATGGTGACCAGGAACCCCGTGACCACCCATCCGATGGACGCCACGTCCACGCCCAGGCCGGCCGCCATCGACGGCAGCGCGATGTTGACGATGCTGACGTTGACGACGGAGAGCATCATCCCCACCGCCACCACGCCGAGCGCCATCCACCGCCAGCCGGGCCGGGCGCGGAGCGCGGCGCGGGCCGCCGTGAGCCGGCTGGGGGTGGGGACCGTCACCGGCCGGAGGCTACCCGCACGCACCGGCCGGGGCCGGGCGGCGTGAGGTACGCTCGCCGACCGTGAGCCACGAGCGACTCTGGAGCTACGCCCGCCTGTCCCGCCTGTGGGCCCGCACCCTCATCGTGGTGGGCGGCCTGCTGTTCCTGCTGGGCGCGTCGCTGGAGGTGGGCGACCCCGACGGCGACCTCGCCGGGTGGCTGCTGACGGCCACCGCCACCACGGTTCCCACCACCGTGCTGTTCTTCTTCCTGCTCCGCTCCTGGATGCGCAGTGGCGCCCTTCCCAGCGGACGCCTGCCGGAGGCGACCAGGGACACCGGCAAGCCGCGCCGGCTGGAGGCCAGCCCCGGCGACTGGCGCCGGTGGTCGGCCGTGCTCGGCGTGTGCATGTTCGTGGCCGCCGCGGCCCTCACCGGGTTCCTGGTGGGCATCCTCGGCGGCGGCGGCGAGGCCGAGGGCGTGGTGATCGGCGTGCTGATCGCCTGGGGCATCGTCACCGCCCGCGACGTCCGCGTGGTGGACGCCGCCCAGGCGGCGGAGGGGCGCGTCTACTACGCCGCGTGCCGCCGGCCCGTGAGCGTGGGCCAGCGGCTCGTGTGGCGCGCCGAGGGGTCCTGAGCCGGAGCGGCTAGGACGCGCCGCGACCGGTCAGGACGCGGGGCACGGTCTGCAGCAGCAGCCGCAGGTCCCACCACACCGACCAGTTCGTGACGTACATGTAGTCGAGGCGCACCATCTCCTCGAACGGGACGTCGTTGCGTCCCATGACCTGCCACAGGCCCGTGATGCCCGGCGTGAGGTCCAGGCGCCGCGCGCCCCAGCCGCCGATCTGGATGGCCTCGTGGGTCACGAACGGCCGCGGGCCGACCAGGCTCATCGTGCCGCCCACCACGTTGAACAGCTGGGGGAGCTCGTCCAGGCTCGTGCGGCGCAGGAACCGTCCCACCCGGGTGACCCGGGGGTCCTCCCTGATCTTGAAGAGCGGGCCTGCGCCCTCCATGTCGTTGAGGTGCTCCAGCTCGAAGCGCCGGGCCTCGGCGTCCGGGTTCATGGTGCGGAACTTCCAGATGCGGAAGACGCGGCCCCGTGAGCCGACGCGCTCCTGGCGGAAGAACACCGGGCCGCGCGAGTCGATCTTCACGGCGAGGGCGATCGCCACCAGCAGCGGGGACAGCAGGACGAGGCCGGCGCCCGCGAGGGCGACGTCCATGGTGCGCTTGGCCAGGCGGGCGCCCACCGAGAGCCGCGCGCTGGTGAGGGTGATGAGCGGGAAGCCCTGCAGCTCAGACACCGTCGCGTGGGGCGGGGTGATCTCGAAGTACCGCGGCACGATGGAGATGGGGATGGGGACCCCGCCGGCGTCCCGGATGTACTCCAGGACGTCCTCGTCGGTGCGGCGCGAGAAGGCCAGCACCAGGCGGGTGGCGCCCGACTCCACGATCGCGTCGACCAGCCCGAGGCGCTCGATGCCGTCCTCGCGGATGGTCTTGGGGAACACCGTGACATCGGCGAGGCGGTCCGACAGGGGCAGCGGCTCGTCGTCGACGAAGCCCACCACGCGCACCTGGGCGCCCGCGGCGTTGACCTTCTCGGCCATGCGCTGGCCGATCTCACCGGCGCCGACGATCAGGACCCGGTCGGGCATCGCCAGGGGGGCGAGCCGCCGGATGACCCCGCGCACGGCGAGGGCGGCGACGATGGCCAGCGGCACCCACAACAGCAGCGCCCGCGCGTCGTCACGGCTCGCGTAGTCGTCGGCGACGAACACGCCGAGCGCAAGGGCCAGCACCGAGACGAACAGGATGCCCGTGCCGACGGTGCGGACCTCGTCCAGCGGCGACAGGGTGAAGTGCGCCGGCCGGTACAGGCCGAGCACGGCGAACACCGGCGGCACGGCGAGCGCGACGAACATCGCCGTCTCCCACTCCGCCGTGAGCGTGAGGCCGGCCCACACGGCCGCCGTGTCGGCGATGACGACGCACACCAGCATCGCGACGAGGTCGGCGAGCAGCAGCCAGAGGGCCGTCGCCCGGCGCGCCTGCGCATGGGACCGCAGTTCGGGGGTGGTCAGCTCGCCGAACCGGGTCCATGCGGTGGCCGCATCCGGTTGGCGTCCACCAGGCATCCGTGCGGAGCTGGTGTCGAGCACTAGCAGTTCCTCCATACAGCGCGGGGGGTCGAGGACGCCAGCGGAGCACCCGCTTGGCATCCTGGCGGAATCCTGCGGAAAGTGACCATACGGGCGCCAAAACATGCCTGTGAACTACTCGTATGGTCAGGATTCGGCCGCACGATCCTCCCAGATCCATCTGCGGATCGCCCGGGGCACTTGCCCCTGTTTCAGGATCGGGACAGCCCGGGGTCGGCTTGAGCCCCGGGGTGCAACGCGGCGAGCCGGGCGGCGAGCTCCGCCGGCACCACCCGGTCGCTGTCGCGCAGACGCCCCAGCGCCGTCCGCACGCCGACCAGCGACGCGTACAGCGGCGGGCAGGTGGGGCACGTGGCCAGATGACGCTCCAGGGCGCCGCGGGTCTCGGGCGGGAGCCCGCCATCGATGTACTCGCTCACGAACCGGCGGGCGTCCCAGCAGCGCAGCGGAACGCCCTCCATCGCGCGGAACACCTCGTCCTCGCGGCCCAGCGCGGTCACCAGGGCCATCCGTCCCCGGCGCAGGCGCAGCTTCGCCGCGTCCTCCGTGATGCCCTGCACGCGCGCCACCTCGGCGATGGGCAGGCCCTCCACATCGTGCAGCAGCATCGCCGCGCGCGGATCGGCGGGCACGTGGATGAGCGCGTCCTCCAGCTCCTCGACGGTCGCGGCGCGCTCGACGACCCGCTCGGCCTCGACGGTGTAGGCGTCGTCCCGCCACCGCTCCTCCACCTCCGCCACCGGGACCTCCCGGCTGCCGCGGATGCGTTCCACCGCGACGTTGTGGACGATCCGGCCCAGCCACGCGTCCGGCGAGCCCTCGCCACGGAAGCGGTCCCGTGACCGCCAGGCCCGCAGGAACGCCTCCTGGACGACGTCCTCGGCATCCGCCGGGTTGCGCACCACGGCGTTCGCGATGCGGAACAGCGCGGGGCCCCGGTCGCGCGCCAGGCGCGCGAAGGCGTCGGCGTCCAGGGCCCCGGCGTGGTCACGGCCGTCGGCGGCGGCGTCCGTCACGCCCTCGCGGGGGTGTCGGTGCCCTTGCGGGAGCAGGTGCTCATCTTCACGGGAGCGTAGAGGGGGCAGTACGCGACGGCGCTGGTGAGGAGCATGACCGCGGCGAGCGCGTAGAGCAGGATGCTGAGCAGGCTCACCGGGCCGGTCACGACGGCGACGACGATGAGAGCGGGTGCGACGATGACGGACCGGAAGAGCCGGTCGGCGGTGCCCATGTTGGCGCGCATGATGCGTCTCCTGGTGGTGCGTTGCGATGCCCGCGGTCCGCGGGCTGCTGACACCCTGATGACGCGGGGCGAACCCGGGAGGGGACGGTATGGACGCCCCTGATCCAGGGGGCGCTTCGTCATGCCGGCGGCGCGCTCGCCCCGCCGCCGGGACACTGCTAGGATAACCCTTGGGGGTATGTCACGACACGCGGAGGATCCGTGCCCGAGCACCACGACGTCATCATCATCGGCGGCGGCCCGTCCGGCCTCACCGCGGCCATCTATGCGGCGCGCGCGAGCCTCGCCCCGGTGGTGATCGAGGGGTACGCGGCCGGTGGCCAGCTCATGATCACCACCGATGTCGAGAACTACCCGGGCTTTCCCCAGGGCGTGCAGGGCCCCGAGCTCATGCAGATGTTCCGCGACCAGGCCGAGCGCTTCGGCGCGAACCTGAAGACCGTGGACGTCACGAAGGTGGACTTCTCGTCCCGCCCGTTCGGCGTGTGGACCGACGACGAGGAGTACCGGGCCGAGACCGTCATCATCAGCACCGGCGCGTCCGCGCGGTGGCTGGGGATCGAGAGCGAGACCCGCCTGCGCGGCTACGGCGTGTCGTCCTGCGCGACCTGCGACGGGTTCTTCTTCCGCGACAAGGAGATGGTGATCGTCGGCGGGGGCGACACCGCGATGGAGGAGGCGCTCTTCCTGGCCCGCATGGCGTCCAAGGTCACCGTCGTGCACCGGCGTGACAGCTTCCGCGCCTCCCAGATCATGGCCCAGCGGGTGCTCGACCACCCCAAGATCACCGTGCGGTGGAACGCCGCGGTCGAGGAGGTCATCGGCGGCGCGGCCGTCGAGGGCGTGAAGGTCCGCGACACGGTCACCGGCGAGCACGAGGTCATCCCCGCCGCGGCCATGTTCGTCGCCATCGGCCACGACCCGAACACCGGCCTGTTCACCGGGCAGCTCGCCCTCGACGAGTCCGGGTACATCCTCACCGACGGCACGCGCACGAGCGTCGACGGGGTCTTCGCCTGCGGCGACGTGCAGGACACCGTCTACCGGCAGGCGATCACCGCCGCCGGCAGCGGATGCCAGGCCGCGATCGACGCGGAGCGCTGGCTCGAGGACCAGCACGCCGCGCAGCCGGCCGCCGGCTCGGCCGGCGCGTAGCGCCCACTTCCCACGGTTCCCACGCACACACGAAAGGACGTGCCCCCGATGGCAGACGTCATGGAGATCACCGCCGACAACTTCCAGGCCCTGGTGCTGGAGAACGAGAAGCCGGTGCTCATCGACTTCTGGGCGGAGTGGTGCGGCCCGTGCCGCATGATCGCCCCCGTGGTCGAGCAGATCGCCAAGGAGCGCTCGGACTCGCTGGTGGTCGGCAAGCTGGACGTTGACCAGCACGGCGCGATCGCCGCGAAGTACGGGGTCCAGGGCATCCCGTTCCTGGCACTCTTCGAGCATGGGCAGGTGGTCCGGCAGGCCGTCGGCGCGATGCCGAAGGCCCAGCTCGAGCGCCAGCTCGGCCTCAGCGACTGACGACGTAAGGAGCGACGGTGCCGACCTACGACCTGACCTGCGACGACTGCACCACGAGGTTCGAGCGGTTCCGCCAGGGCTTCCTGCGCGACGAGGACCGGGTGTGCCCGGACTGCGGGTCGGTCCACGTCACCCAGCTGTTCACCGGCTTCGTCACCGCGCGCCCGTCGCGCGGTGACGGGGCGCCCACGGTGACCGGGTTCGGCGGGGGCGGGGGCGGCTGCTGCGGCGGCTCCTGCGGCTGCGGCTGATGGCCACCTCGGCGACCCCGGACGCATCCCGCGAGCAGCTCCTGGTGCGGCTCCGCCGCGCCGAGGGGCAGCTCCGCGGGGTCCAGCGCATGCTGGAGGAGGACGCCGAGTGCCGTGAGGTGCTCACCCAGCTGTCGGCCGTGAAGGCCGCGCTCGACCAGGTGGGGCTGCACCTCATCTCCGAGCGCCTGCGCACCTGCGTCGCCGACGGCCGCACGGACTGCACGGAGCAGTTCGAGGACGCGGTCGCGACCTTCATGCGGTTCGCCGCCCTGGCGAAGTAGTCCGGAGACACCCGGGGATGGGCGGCCGGCGCGACGCACGGCGTCTCGCGCTCGCGCGGTTCATCTCGATGGCGGGCTCCGGGGCCGCCTCGATCGCCCTGGCGGCCGAGCTGTGGTTCCGCACCGGCAACGCGGTGTGGGTGGCGGCCGCCGCCCTGTCCACCTCGCTGGTGGCGGGGTTGCTCACCCCCTTCGCCGGGGCGCTGGTGGACCGCAGCGACCGGCGGCGGGTGATGATCGCCTCCGACAGCCTGGCCGGCGCCGTGTTCTGCGCCCTGGCCGTGGCCGTCTACCTGGAGGCCCCGCCGCTGCTCCTGGTGCTGCTGGCCGGCACCGCGGCGGTGTGCGAGACGCCGTTCATCCCGGCCTCCCGGGCGGCGGTGCCCAACCTGGTGTCCGACGAGGACCTCCCCTGGGCCAACGCGCTGATCGCCCAGGTGGGCGGCATCTCGATCATGCTCGGCCCGGTCATCGGCGGCGCGCTGGCCGGCGGGATCGGCGCCCCGGCGGCGCTGGCGGTGAACGCGGTGTCGTTCGCGGGGTCGCTGTGGCTGGTCACCTCCATCCGGGGCAGCTTCGGCGAGCGGCCGTGCGGGATGGCCCGTGAGCGCGGCGCCGTGCGCGAGGGGTTCCGGTTCGTGGCGTCCGACCGCCTCCTGCGGGCCGTGATCGCGTCCGGGTTCGTCGCCTTCATCGGCGTGGGGTTCGTGATCGCCGCCAACCCGGCGCTGGCCGACCTGCTGGGGGCCGGCGCCATGGGCCTCGGGCTCATGTCCGCCTGCTGGGGCGTGGGGGTGGTCGTGGGCGCGCGCATCAGCCCGGCGCTGCTGCGCGGCGACCGGCTGGTGAGCTGGGCCGTCGCGGGCTTCGCGCTGCAGGGCGCCGCGCACCTGCTGGTGTGGCGGCTGCCGGACCTGGCCAGCATCCTGGTGGCGGTGGCCATCGGGGGCCTGGGCGGCGGGATCGCCGACCCGGCGCGCCAGACCCTCATCCAGCGCCGGTCCCCGGACGCCGTGCGCGGGCGGGTCTTCGCCACCATGGAGGCCGTGGGCTGGACCAGCTTCGCCATCTCGCTCATCGCCGCCGGCGCGCTGGTGGAACGTGTGGGGATCCGCCCCAGCTACCTCATCAGCGGGACGCTGTTCATGCTGGGCACGCTGCTGATGGTGGTCCTCGCACGGCCCCGCGGCCTGCGCAGCCCGGCGCCGCCGGTGGCGGCGGCCGACGGCGCCTGACCCCGTTCAGCCCCACACGGCGGGCAGCTCGGTGAGCGCGCCGATGCGCGGCGCCTCCCCCGGGAACCGGCCGGCCCGGTCCAGCAGCACCCCGAGGATCCCCGCGCGGCGGGCGCCGTGCAGGTCGCACACCGGATCGTCCCCGCAGTGCACGGCCTCGTCCGCCGCGCAGCCGGCCAGCTCCAGACCGGCCCGGAAGATGGCGGCCTCGGGCTTCTCGGCGCCCACCGCCGCGCTGGCCACCACACCCGCGACGCGGTGCGCCAGGCCGATGCGCTCCAGGTGCCCGGCCAGGCCGCAGTCCCAGTTACTGACGATCACCACCGGGATGCCCCGCGCGTCGAGCGCGTCGAGGAGATCCAGGGCATCCTGATGGGCATGGAAGCGCAGCGCGTCGAGCAGCAGCGGCAGCAGCACCTCGGGCGCCGGGGGGTCCGGCAGGTGGGCGGCCAGCACCTCCACGCACTCGGCGTGCAGCACGGCGAGACGTGCCGGGTCGGAGCCCGTGTGCATGCGGGACTTGTAGTGGGCGATCTCAGCGCGCAGCGCCCGCCCGACGGCGTCCTCGGGCGCCGGGTGTCCCGCCGCGATGAGGCCCGCGGCCAGGTGCGGCACCGGGGAGTCCAGGCCCAGCAGGGTGCCCATCGCGTCCAGCAGGACCGCGCGCGGCGGGCGCGAACGGGGTGCCGTGACACGCATGCTCTGGGGATGCGCCATCCCGGTCTATACTGCCGCCCGGCCGCGACGCGCGTGCGGCCAGGGAGGATCCGGTTTCGTTGAGACGCCGAACGGCACTCGCCGCCGTCATCGCCGGCGGGGCCATCGCGATCTGGGTCCCGTCCCTCATCGCCAGCCACTACGCGGATGGTCCGGGCGGAACTGAAGATGTCCTTGGCAACCCCATCCGGGGTTGGGAGTTCGTCGCCGACGCGGTGCGCGCCTCACGTGGCGCCCGTCTCGGGTCGCGCGACGGCGCCCTCGCGGTGGCCCGTGACCAGATCTGGACGGGCCCGCCGGCCCGCGCCGTCGACGTGGACCTCGTGTGGACCCGCGGCCCATTCGCCGTGGTCGTCCCCGACGGGGGCACCGCGCCCGACCCGGCCCGCGCCGAGGTGCGCCCCGCGTCGCCCTTCTCGTGGATCGTCGTGGGACGCGTCCGGAAAGGACCCCGCCAGATGATCGGCGTGCTCGACTACCGCACCGGCCAGGTCGTCTGGAACATCCGGCCGCTCCCGGCGGGAGCCGCCCGATGAGGGCCCGCACCCGGCGCCTGCAGCGCCACCGCGACCAGCGCCGCCGCCGCGCGAACCGGCTGCGCATCCTCGGCGTGACCGGCCTGGTGGTGGTGGGCGGGTCGGTGCTGGTGGGCGCCATCGCCATCGACTCGGTGGCCGCGAACCTGCGCGAGAAGCAGAAGTCGGTGCAGGAGATCCGGCTGGGCCAGAACACCCGCATCTTCGACCGCGACGGGCGGCTGCTGGGCGTGATCGCCGGCACCACCAACCGCACCCAGGTGCGCAGCGAGCGCATCCCCCAGGTCCTCAAGGACGCGACGGTCGCGATCGAGGACAAGCGCTTCTACGACCACGACGGCGTGGACTACTACCGCCTGCTGGGCTCCGCCGTGCGCAACGTCGGCGGCGGCCGCCAGGGCGGCTCCACCATCACCATGCAGCTCGCCCGGAACCTGCTCCCGGGTGGCGCCAACGCATCCCGGACGGTCGAGCGCAAGCTGGAGGAGGCGTATCTGGCCCTCCAGTACGAGAAGAAGTTCACCAAGGACGAGATCCTCACCAAGTACCTGAACGGCGTCTTCTACGGCAACAACGCGCTGGGCGTGCAGGCCGCGTCGCTCACCTACTTCAACGGCGACGTCTCCCGGCTCACGCTGCCGCAGGCGGCGCTGCTGGCCGGCCTCCCGCAGGCCCCGTCGGCGTACAGCCCGTTCGCGAACCCCGAGGCCGCCAAGGATCGCCGCAACCTGGTCCTCGAGGCCATGGCCGACCAGGGCTACATCTCCCGCGAGCAGGCCGAGAAGGCCAAGAAGGCCGGCCTGCAGCTGGAACGCGGCACCACCTACAAGGCGCCCCGCCGCGAGGGCTACTTCTTCGAGTACGTGCGGCAGCGGCTCATCGAGAGCTTCGGCGAGCGCGAGGTGGAGAAGGGCGGCTTCCGGGTCAACACCACCATCGACCCGCAGCTGCAGCAGGACGCCAAGAACGCGATCGAGGAGAACCTCGGCCTGTCCGACGACCCCGAGGCGGCCATCGTGATGATGGACTCGCGCAAGGGGTACATCCGGGCGATGCAGTCGAGCCAGGACTACTCCGCCGACCGGCAGTTCAACTACGCCACGCAGGCGCGGCGGCAACCGGGCTCGACGTTCAAGACGTTCGTGCTCACCCGCTTCATCCAGGAGGGGTACAACCCGTACACCACCTCCTACGTGTCGCGGGCGCTGAACTTCCGTGATCCGCGCTGGGGTCCCATCAACGTCGCGACGTACTCGAACTCCTACAGCGGCCGCACCTCGGTGGCCTCGGCGACGCTGAAGTCCGACAACAGCGTCTACACCCAGATGACGCTGGACCTGGACCCCAACAAGGTCGTGGACACGGCCTACGCGATGGGCGTCCCGCGCGGTCGGAACCTGCCGCGCGTGCCGTCGATCGGCCTGGGCTCCGGTGAGGTCACGCCGCTGGACATGGCCACGGCGTACAGCCCGCTCTCCAACGGCGGCTACCAGGTGCGGCCGCTGGGCGTGCAGAGCATCGTCCTGCCCACCGGGCAGCGGCGGCCCACGAAGATCACCCGCCGGCGCGTGTTCTCCGACGGGGTGGCCTACGAGGTCACCAAGATCCTGCGCTCCAACGTCTCGGGCGGAACCGGGACCCGGGCGAACATCGCCCCGTACGTGGCGGGGAAGACCGGCACCACCGACGACTACGTCGATGCCTGGTTCGTCGCCTACACGCCCTGCTACACCACCGCCGTCTGGGTCGGGTACCCCAACGACACCGGCGAGAAGCGGAAGATGTTCAGCGTCCACGGCATCGCGGTGTCCGGCGGCAGCTTCCCGGCGGCCATCTGGGCGTCGTTCATGAGGAAGGTGCTCGACAACCCGCGCTACAAGTGCGACCTGGCCGACTTCCCGCTCCCCAGCGAGCCGGTGGACTGGCAGTCGTTCAGCAGCGAGTTCACGCGTGCGCCCGACCCGGTCACCAGCGTGGCCTCCGAGCCGGAGACCACCGAGCGCACCAACACCAACAACGCCGCGCCGGCCCCGGAGCCCCCGGAGCCGCTCGAGCCCTCGCAGCCGCCGCCGCCCGAGCCGACGCCGGTGCCGGAGCCCACCCCGGCGCCCGTGCCCGAACCCACGCCCGCACCCGTGCCGGAGCCCACACCCGCGCCGGCGCCGGCGCCCACCCCGACGCCGCCCCCCGCAACGACCACGCCATGAGCGCTCCGCCCGTCGCGTCATCGCGCCGCGCACGGGCCGCCCGTGCCGCGCGTCGTGCGGCCACGCCCCGGTACGTGGCGGCGATCGCCGCGCTGATGGCCCTGCTGGCGCTGCTGTTCGGGCCGCCCGGCGGCGACGCGGCCGCGCACCTGTACCAGACCCAGGTGTGGCGGGAGCAGGGCTGGCAGCTGTGGGACAACCTCTGGTACGGGGGCCGGTACAGCCAGGTGAACTACAGCCTGGTCTACTACCCGCTCTCCGCGCTGTTCGGGACCGTGTTCGTCGTCTCGGCTGCGGCGGGGCTGGCGGCGGGCTGCTTCTCGCGGCTCATGCACATGCGCTGGCCGCACCTGGCGAGCATCCCGGCGCTGGCCGCGGCGGCGGGGCTCACCCTCGGGGTGCTGGCCGGCACGTACCCCTTCCTGCTGGGCTTCGCGGTGGCGCTGACCGCGCTGGTGGCCGTCGCCACCGGGCGACTGTGGACCGCGGCGGTCCTGACACTGCTGACGACGCTCTCGCACCCGCTGGCCCTGGTGTTCATGGTGATCGTCCTGGGGTCGGTGGCCGTGACCACCCCCGGGTGGTGGAGGCCCGCCCGCGCCCGGTGGTTCGCGGCCGCGGTCATCGGGGTGATGGGTCTCCAGGCGATCCTGATGCGGGCCTTCGACTCGGAGGGCGCGACCTACCCCTTCGACCCCAAGGACGCGCTGGCCATCGCCGCCTTCTGCGTCGCCGGGATGCTGCTGGCCCGGGGCCTGCCGGACCACCGGGCGATCTTCGCGCTGTTCGCCTCCTACGCGCTGCTGGCCGGCGCGGCGTTCGTCATCTCCAGCCCGCTGGGCGGCAACGTGGTGCGGCTCCTGCTGCTGATGGGGGCGCCCCTGCTGCTCATCCCCATCGCGGCCCGGGGGTTCCGGCCGCGCGCCGCCGTGGTGGCGTGCCTCGCCGGGGCGCTCCTGTGGCAGGGGCTCCCGGCCCTGGCGGGGTGGCGCACCGCGAACACGGCCCGCGCCGCCTCCGAGGACTTCTGGCTGCCCGCCATCGCGTTCCTGGAGCAGCACGGCGAGCCGGGACACCGCGTGGAGGTGGTGGCGACGGCCGACAACTGGGAGGCCTACTACCTGGCCCGCCGCGGCGTCCCGCTGGCGCGCGGCTGGTTCCGGCAGGACGACTTCCCGGGCAACCGGGCGCTCTACCGCACCCTCACCGCCCGCAGCTACCAGGGCTGGATGCGGCGCACGGGCATCCGGTACGTGCTGCTGCCGGACGACCCGCTGGACTACACCGCGCGCAACGAGGCCGAGCTGCTGCGCACCGGCCGGTCGGGGCTGGACCTGGTGGCCGACCTGGGGCCCTGGACGGTCTACGAGCTCCCCAACGCCACGCCGATCGTCACGCCCAAGCGCCGCGCCCAGGTGCTGCGCCTCACCTCCAACCAGATCATCATGAAGGTGGACCGGCCGGGCACGTACCGCGTGCGGGTGCGGTACACGCCGTACTGGCGGATCGCCGGCCCGCTGAAGCCCTGGGGCACCCAGCTGCGCGTGACGCGCGCCGGCGTGCTGCGGCTCTCGTTCGATCCCGGCCTGGGCACCGTGGTGCGATCCGTGCTGGGCGACGAGGGCGGCTGCCGCCCCATCCCGGCGACGCGGGCGCCGCTCACCATCACGAACCGCCCGCTGCGCTGACGAACGGCGGGAGCGCCGCGCGCACCATCGGGGCGCAGGCCGGCGACACCGCGATCGGGGACGGCGGAACGCACCGGCACCCCGGCGGCCGGGAGCTGATCAGTCCGGTGGGAACGCCCGGATCTCGTGCAGCTCCAGGTCACCGTTCACGAGCGCCGCGGCGACCGCCGACAGCCGGAGCTGACCGGCACGGGCGAACTGCCGCAGGCGCGCGAACGCCTCGTCCATCTCGCAGGATGCGTGTTCGGCGACCATGCCCTTCGCCTGTTCGATGGTGATGCGGCTGTTGAGCGCCTCCTGGAGCTGCTCGCTGATCCGCTGGGACTCGTCGATCACCCGGTGCTGCAACAGCGCGATGGTGGTGACGTCCGCAAGTGCCTGGGCGGCGGTGGCATGACTCGGGCGCAGGGTGCCCGGCGAGTGGGCGAGGAGGTTCAGCGCCCCGAGCACCTGCCCTCGCAACCGCAGCGGCACGGCGTGGGCCGCGCGGAAGCCAGCCCCGGTCGCGACGGGGGCGAACGTGGGCCAGCGCACGTCCTCGACGGAGAGGTCGGCGACGAACACCGCGCGACGCGTTTGGAAGCACTCCCAGCACGGGCCCTCGGCCGCCTGGGCCTGAAAGACCTCCACCGTCGCGAGCCGCTCGCTGGTGGCGGCCGCCAGCCGCAGTCGACCCACCCCGTCGGGCAGCAGGAGGGCCGCCTCGGAGACCTCCAGCAGCTCCACGCAGCGCTCGGTGACACGGACCATCAGATCCACGACATCGAAGTCGTAGACGAGGCTGTCCGCCAACTCGACGAATGTCGTGGCGAGGCGCTCATCGCGGGTCAACGGGGACATTCCTTCCGTAGCGGGCTCCGGCCACCGGGTGCTGCGACCGTACGGTGCCGGGATCCCAGGGTCTAGCGATCAAGACGCAACCTCCGCGCAACGATGTCGGACGCGACATCGGCCAGCGGGCGGGCGGAGGCGAAGGCATGCCCCCGGAGCCGTGCCAGCGCTTCGGCCACGCTCACCCCGAGCTGGACGCTGACCATGCCCGAGGCCTGGTGGATGTGCGCACCGTGGGCGGCGAGGCGCTCGAGCTCCGGGCCCAGGCTGCCCCGCGACGATCGCGAGCCCCATCGCGTCGGCCATGGCCTGGGCATCGGCCGCGCGCTCCGGGGACAGCCCGCCCGGGCCACGGCCGTGGAGCGTGAGGGCGCCCAACCGTACGCCGCCGATCCGGAGCGGGTAGGCGAACACCGCCACCGCTCCGGCGGCGAGCGCCGCCGGCCCGAAGGCGACCCACCGGGCCTGCGCCGGCGAACGCAGGTCGGGTTCCGCGATCGCCACCCCCGTGGCATGGGCGTCCGGGCCCGGACCCTCACCGAGTGCGCACTGCAGTTCGATGATGCGTTGGGCGAGCGGGTCCGACCAGGCGAGCGGAGCGGGCATCGCGCCGTCCATGAGCAGCAGGCCCGCTCCCGAGACGTCGAGTCCCTCGCTGCATGCGATGCACATGGCGGGTCCGGGGTCCGGTGCATCCGCAGCCGCGACCACGCGCGCGATGTCGGCCGTGCGACGCAGATTCCAGCCCCCGGCCATTTGGCGTGCTTTCCGTAGTGGAGATCGCCACCCCATCCCGGGGGAGGGCCGCCGAACCCATGCCGCAGGCGACAATTATCGGCCCTCGGCTGCGGGACGCAATACCGCGACGACCTTAACCGTCACCGCCAGCGAATCCGCGGCGCACTGCCAGACCGCAACTTTTGGTTGTTTCGTCTCCCGCCCGACCGGGGTCAACCGTCCCGGTCGGTGACACCGGCGGTTGACGCCCGCGGCGCGCTGCGACGAGCCTGGCCGGACCCCGCCATGTCGGCGCGGGCCACGACCAGGAGGTCCCGCACATGTCTCGACACCGACGAGCAGCGTTGGTCGCGACGCTCGCGCTCGGAACGGCGGCGGGTGCCGCGGCGGTCGCACAGGGGATCACCGCGCAGCCCTCCGCCGCGCGCGAGTACGTCGTCGTCTACTCGGACACGGCATCGGCCGCGCAGGGACGGGCCGCGATCGAGGCCGCCGGGGGCACGGTCCTTCGTGAGAACGCGGCCGTCCGCGGACGCCGACTTCGCCGCCAAGGCGGATGCGGCCACGGCGCTGGTGGGCGCGGCCTCCGACCGCACCATCGGGCACGCCCCGGCGGAGCGGCGGGCGCGGACGCGCCTGCTGGAGCACGGCGAGGGGCTGATGCCCCGGGCGAGCACGAAGACGCCCAAGGGCGGGGCCGGGGAACCGCTGGCCGCGCTGCAGTGGGACATGGACATGATCAACGCGCCCGCCGCGCACCGCAGGGAGGCCGGCAGCCCCGGCGTCCTGGTGGGCGTCATCGACACCCGACATCGCCCCGAACTTCAACCGCAAGCTGTCGCGCAACTTCACGGTGGACGACCCGATCATCGACGGCGCGTGCGCCGAGGACCCCGACGGGCAGTGCACCGACCCCGCGGACGTGGACGAGGACGGCCACGGGACCCACGTGGCCGGCACCATCGCCTCGCCGATCAACGGCACCGGCATCGCCGGCGTCGCCCCCCGGGTGACCCTGGTGAACCTGCGCGCCGGACAGGACTCCGGGTACTTCTTCCTGGAGCCCACCGTGAACGCGCTCGTGTACGGGGCCAACGCCGGCGTGGACGTCGTGAACATGAGCTTCTACGTCGACCCCTGGCTCTACAACTGCACCGCCAACCCGGCGGACTCCCCGGAGGCCCAGCAGCAGCAGCGCACCATCCGGGTGGCCATGCAGCGGGCCCTGGACTACGCCCGCTCCAAGGGCGTGACCCTCATCGCCGCCCTCGGCAACGAGAACACCGATCTCGGGAACCCGGTGATCGACGAGACCAGCCCGGACTACCCGCCGGACACGGCGTACCCGCGCACCATCGACAACAGCTGCATCGACGTGCCGGCCGAGTCGGAGGGCGTCATCAGCGTGAGCGCCATCGGGCCGAGCGGCAACAAGGCCGACTACTCCAACTGGGGCCTGGAGCAGACCGACCTCTCCGCCCCGGGCGGCTTCTTCCGGGACTTCCCCGGCACGGACCGCAACCGCACGCCGGAGAACCTCATCCTGGCGCCGTACCCCAAGGCCCTGGCCGAGGCCAACGGCCAGCTGGAGGCCGACGGCACCCCGAACGACCCGTTCGTGGTGCGGGACTGCACCGCGGCGGGCATCTGCGGCTACTACCAGTACCTGCAGGGCACATCGATGGCCGCCCCGCACGCCACGGGCGTCGCGGCGCTCATCGTGAGCCGGTACGGCAAGGGCGACCGCAAGCGCGGCGGCAAGACCCTCCGCCCGTCGGTCACCGAGTGGTACCTGCGCAACTCGGCGCGCGACACGGCCTGCCCGGAGCCCCGCCTGGTCACGTATCCGGACCGCGACGAGACCTACAACGCCGTCTGCGAGGGCACCCCGGAGCGCAACGGCTTCTACGGTGACGGCATCGTGGACGCCGCGGCCGCGGTGGGCGCCAAGCGGTGACCGCGACGGACGCCGAGGGGGCGTGACCGCCCCCTCGGCTCCGGCGCGTCAGGGGGGTCCGACCCTGGGGGTCCATTGCGGGCCGCCCAGGCTCCAGTCCAGGGCCGCCTGGTACTCGTTCACCAGCAGCGCCCAGACGAACCAGCCGATGATCGAGGCGATGCCGAAGAATGCGCTCGCCCGGTACACGGTGAGCATCACCGTCTCGGATGCGCGGCGCCCCAGCCAATGCCAGAAGTGGTCCTTCGGGTAGATCTCGTTGCGGAAGTAGTCGGTGGTGAGGATCCGCCAGTTCCACAGCAGCCACACCGCCCACAGGATGTCCCACACCCCACCCAGCGACGTGTAGTAGGCGATGGCGTCGACACGCCGGCCGGCCTGCCCCACGTACTGCCAGGCGTCGAAGTGCAGATGCCAGTCGGTGAGGGGCCACAGCAGCATCACCCCGACCGAGTCGAGCGTGTCGCTGAGCACGTGGGCCCAGTTGCCCAGGATGAACGAGAACGCCCACATGCGGCTCCCGGACAGCCACAGGATCAGCAGCCCCACCACGATCCCGAAGAACAGGGAGTGCGTGAACCCCACGCCCGGGAACCCGCGGTGCAGCTGCACCGGGTCGTCCACGAGCTTGTTGTTCCCGGAGAAGTCCAGGCCGTAGACGGCCCACTTGGTGAGGATGTCCGGCGAGTACGAGCCGATGAGCAGGAACGGGAGGCTGACCGCCCCGCCCAGCTTGGCCCGCATGAGGTAGGGCTCGAGGTCGTGTGCCGCCCAGCTCACGCGGCGGCCCCGCGGCCCCGGGCGAGCGCCCCCAGGACCTTCGGCCGCAGCCAGTGGAACACCAGCACGTAGGGGAGGCTCTGCCAGAAACCGAGGAAGACCGCCTGGGGCAGCTGGGTGCCGAGGGCGGCATAGATCAGCACGGCGGCGACCCAGTACGCCACGGACCAGGAGCCGGGGATGCGCGGGGTCGCCGATCCGGCCGTGGGGCTGGCGCTCGGCATCCGCGGCATCCTGCTGTCCCGGGCACCCCGCGCGCAAGTGGCCACACGCCGGGTGGCCGGTGGCCGTCCGTCCCTGTGCGAAGCTCATCCGCATGGACGCCCCGCTGCGGATCCTCACCTGGAACCTCTTCCACTGCCGGGACGCCGGCGCGGGCGAGGGCCGCGTGCACGTCCCGCGCAAGCTCACGGGTGAGATCGCCGACGTGCTGGCCGCCGCCCGGGCCGACGTGGTGATGCTGCAGGAGGTGCCGCCCCTGGCCGTCCCGGTGCTCGCGCGCGCCGCGGGCGCGGCGCGGGCCTGGTCGGTGCTCACCGGGCCGCACGTGGGCGGCGTGCGCCTGCGGGGATGGCTGGGGGAGCGGTGGCCGGACCTGTGGAAGACCCACGAGGGCAACGCGAACGTGCTGCTCATGGGGCCGCGGCTGCGGCCGGTGGGGCCGGCCCGGCACCTGCGCCTGAACCCGGTGCGGGAGGTCGCCGCCGCGGCATGGCGGCGCCGGGACCGGGACGTACGGGAGCTGCGGCGCTGGCTGTCGGAGCCCCGGCGGGCGGTGGCGGTGGACGCCGAGCTGCCCGGCGGGGCGGTGTGCGCATTCGCCTGCGCCCACCTGCACGGCGCGCGGACCGCCTGGCACCGTGAGCTCGAGATCGCCCGCCTGGCCGCCTGGCTGGACGCGGCCGGGCCGCGCGTCGTGCTCGGCGCCGACCTCAACACCGGGCCGCGGGACCCGGCGATGCTCCTGCTGCACGACGCCGGGATCGGCGGTCCGCCGGCCGATCCGCGCGTGGGCATCGACCGCATCCTGGTGCGGGGCCTGGCGATGCCGGCCGGCGAGCAGCGCTGGGATCCGTCCCGGCGACGCGTCCAGCTCCCCGAAGGGCCCGCCGAGCTCACCGATCACGACCCCGTGGAGGCGGCCGTGGTGGTCCCTACGGCGACCTGATCGCCAGCTGGGCCACCAGCAGCACGGTCACCGCCACCGCCGCCAGCACGGCCGCGCGGCGGCGTCCGGGGCCGCCCTCCTGCAGCCAGTCGGCGGCCGCCCACGCCAGGGGGAAGGCCAGCAGCCCGAACCGCGCCATGGAGGTGAAGCTGCCGCTGGAGAACGGCAGGGCCAGGCACAGGGCCGAGAACGCCACCCAGGGGTCGCGCCAGGTCCCGGCCATGCGCCGCAGCCGCAGCAGCAGCAGCACGTAGACCACCGAGAACCCCACGTCGCGGATCGCCGCGGTCCACGCGGCCCCCACATCGAGTGTGACGAGTCGCTCGACGCCCGCCCACACCTCACCGGGCAGGTTGGTGAACAGGCCGATGACCAGCGGTCCCCGGTCCCAGGCCTCCTGGGCGTCCAGCGGAAGGCGCCAGGACCCACGCGCCACCTGCATCCACGCCAGGAACCCCGCCAGGAGCGCCACGGCGGGCAGGCCGCCGGCCGCCGCCCGGGCGATCCGGGCGGGGCGCGGCGCCTCGGAGGCCAGGGCGAGCGCCACCACCAGCACCGCCACCAGGAACCCCGGGGGACGGGCCAGCGCCGCGGGGGCGGCCAGCAGGCCGGCCAGCCACCACCTGCCCCGCACCGCCGCCAGCGCCGCGGCCACCGCCAGCGCCAGCACGACGGCCTCCGTGTACGCCAGCGATGCGTAGGCGGCCACCGGCGCCAGGGCCAGCACCCACACCGTGAGGTCCGCGCCGCGGGCACCCATGCGGGGGACCGTGAGGCGGTGCAGCCCCGCCAGCGCGGCCAGGAAGGCGAGGTTGGACACCACCAGGGCCGCGGCGAACGGGTTGAGGCCCATCGCCGCCGCCGCCGCCATGAGGCCCGGCAGCAGCGGGAAGAAGGCGAAGTTGGTGAAGAACACGCCCACCAGCGGGGTGAACGTGTCGTAGCCGTTGGCGGCGATGTCCAGGTACCAGGTGGTGTCCCAGCCACCCAGCAGGGACAGCGCGCGGGGAACGGC